>SVOI01000043.1 GCA_015066465.1 Oscillospiraceae bacterium | reverse complement strand
TGCATATCTTGTTTTTTAAGAAGATATGTGTTCATAGCCTTTACCTCATCTTGTATTTTTTGTCAATATAACACACAAATTTTAAGTTGTCAAGAAAAAATTAATTTTTTTAAAATTTAAATATATCATCTTACTTATTATCTTGCTTACTATCTTACCGATTTTATATAGAACTCAATATTTTATTGAATTTTTATTGCATAGGTGATAAAATTAAAGAAATGTATTAGGAATATAAAAATAATAATTTTTAATTGCCAATTGCGGGCGACCACAGGTCAGCCCCTACCGTAGTGGGAATTAAATTTTCGTTTCATTTATAGCAAGTTAATTCATTTGATGTGTTATAAATGAACAAATAAATCTACTCGTTTTATCGTAGGGGAAGAGCTCTGCTCTCCCGTAGTAGTGGAATTTGCTTTTTATACCACAATAAACCAATCGAGTACAACGAGTAAAATGTTTGCGAAGCCTAAAAGGTGGGCAAAGTTTGAATAAAGGTGATAAAATGAACAATGAAAATATCATTCGTATAGATGATGGAGAATTCTTTTTGGTAGAGCCAAGTGAAATATATGCAGAGCAAATCAGCGAATATAGACAAGAGTTTTTAGATGCGGGTTCTTCTATGGATGGTTGTGGTCCACTCAGAAGATGTGAAAATCCAATCACCTACATAGAGGAATGCAAAAAATATACAAAGAAAGAAACAGTACCAAATGACTTTGTTGTTACAACGCAGTTTTTATATGTGCGAAAAAGTGATATGCGTATAGTGGGAATGATACAGGTAAGACATTACTTTAATGATTGGCTTTCTGAATTTGGTGGACATATTGGTTATGCAATAAGACCTGCTGAAAGAAGGAAAGGTTATGCAGTTTCAATGCTTAAAGCAATTCTGCCATATTGTAAAGAACTCGGACTTGAAAAAATACTTATCTCTTGTATTGATGGCAACATAGGGAGCGAGAAAACAATACTCAAAAATGGTGGAGTTTATGAATCAACTGTATGTGAGCCAGACAGAAATCGAAATTTAAAGAGGTTTTGGATTACTTTATAATGTGAAAAAATCAAGGGTGATTTAGTTGGAGAATAAGGATTACATAAAATGGATTCGTGGCAAGGTAGGACACGAGAAAATTATTATTGTCTATGCTGGTGGATGCATATTTAATAAGAATGGTGAAGTCTTGCTTCAAAAACGAGCTGATTGTAACAAATGGGGCTTCCCTGGTGGTGCTGTTGAACTTGGTGAAACACCTGAAATGGCAGCTAAACGAGAAGTTAAAGAAGAAACAGGGTTAGAAATTGAAGTTCAGAAACTTATAGGAATATATACAGATTCTGATGTTGTTTACCCTAATGGAGATAAAGCTCATAGTATATGTATCTGTTACGAAATGAGTGTTGTCGACGGAGAGTTAAGTTGTGATGAAAATGAAACATTAGAACTTAAATACTTTTCATTAGATGATATGCCAGAGTTGTTTTGTAAACAGCACGAAGAACTTTTGAGAGATGTAATAAAGGTGAAATAAAATGAAAGTATTTCTAAATGGTGGCGGTGCAGATATTCAGGCAAAAGATGCCTACAAAAAATTGAATCAAATTATTGACCACAAAAAACCTTGTCTTTATATTCCTTTAGCAATGAAGAAAGAAAAATATGATGGTTGCTATGAATGGATAACTGGTGAATTGAGAGCAATCGAAGTACCAAAAATTGATATGGTGCGAAGTGCCGAAGAACTATCAGCAAAAAACTTGAATGATTATAGTTTCTTGTTTATTGGTGGTGGTAATACATTCAAATTATTGCACGATTTGAAAACAAGTGATTCGTTTGAAAAAATATCAGAATACATAAACAACGACGGTATTGTTTTTGGTGGTAGTGCAGGTGCTATAATCTTTGGTAAAGATTTAGAAGCCTGTAAACTTGCAGATGCAAATGAAGTGAGTTTGCAAGATATAAATGGGTTTGACGTATTAAATGGTATATCAATTCTTTGTCATTATACAAATGGGACTCCTGAAAAAGATGAAGAAAACAGACAATATTTATTAGAATTATCACAACACAGAACATCGGTTGCTTTGCCGGAAGAAGTCACACTTTTTGTAAACGATAATGGTGTTGAAGTTCTTGGAAATTCGCCTTATTATCTTTTTGAGAATGGGCAGATGTTTGTTAAGAACGAGTATTATAGGAATGATAAGATGCAATATAATATTGAGTTTTGGAACGCAATAGATGAATTGGTTAATAATTCAGAAATAATAATTGACAGACCAAAAGGGACTTCACATCCCAAGTATCCTGATTTTATTTATCGGGTTGATTATGGATATTTGAAGGATACAACCTCTATGGATGGCGCAGGAATAGATGTGTGGATTGGAAGTGGCGAGAAAAAGATTGATGCAATAATGTGCATTGTTGATTTGATAAAGAAAGATTCAGAAATTAAAATACTAATTGGATGCACAGAAGAAGAAAAGAAAATAGTATATGAAACACACAATGAAACACAGTTTATGAAAGGTATTTTAATACGGAGATTTGTATGAAATAAAGGTGAAAACTACGAGTTATTTAAGTGAACTTCGTAAACTATAGACACTGACCACTAACTCACTAACAACTTGCAACAAAAATAAAAAAGCAGTCTTTCGACTGCTTTTTGTTTTATCTTATTTCTTCAAAGCTTCCTGAAGTTTTTCGTTAGCCTTAGCCTGAGCTGCTTTTCGTTGAGCTTTTTTCTGACGTGATTTATATGTTAAAAGCTCGTTTACACATTCATCTGGTAAATCGCAATCACCAACTGAAAGAATGTGTTTATTATAAAGACCCTTGAAGTTTGTGCCACCTGTTGTAAGTAATTTGTGTGCTTTTGCATACTTAATGAGCTCTGCTTTCTGGTCAGTAGACATATTTGGTGTGAAAACCTCAATACCATCAAGACCTGCTTCAACGAGCTTGTCCATTAAATCAGGATTTTTTGAGCGGAATGGGTGAGTTAGAATTGCCACACCGCCAGCCTCGTGAATTGCAGTAAGTACTTCAAAAACATCCTGATATTCAGGTGAATGATTTATTGATTTTTCTGATTCTGGGTTAAAGAGCTCATCATAAAGCTCTGAGTAAATTTTATCTGTAAAGCCCATTTCAATAAGAGCTTGCATAATGTGGACTTTGTAAACGTTAGTAGAACCAGAAGCGCATTTAATAATAAACTCTGGTGTAACAGGGTAGCGCTGAGCAACTTTAAGTGTCATAAAGTGTGAAGAACGTTTTCTTAACTGTGAGTTTCTGCTGCAAAGCCCCTCTAATCTGTCCGGAAAATCGGGTAAATAGCAAATTAAATGAATTTCTTGACCGTTGGTTTTATCTGTTGCAGAAAGCTCTACACCAGGTATAACCTTTACTCCCATTCTATCGCCTATAATTTTTCCCCTAACAGTACCAGCCAAGCAATCAAGGTCAGTAATGGCAATAGTCCCAATATTGCGTTTTTTAGCAAGTGAAATTAAATCTTCAATACCAAGAGAACCATTTGAAAGTCTTGTATGGCAATGTAAATCCGCTGACAAATTAATCCTTCCTTTCGTAAACAATATACAAAAATAATTATAAAATATGAATAAAATAACGGAGATTTTAGCGTTTTAATATGAAAAAGCGCACAACCCCCTAATATATTAGACTATATACATTTTACAACAAATCTCTATAAATTGCAAGGGGTTTCGGGGTGTTTTTTTCTAAAAAATCAAAAAAATATTGAAAATTTGATTTTTTGATTATTTTACAATAAGTAATATGCAATCAAAATATGCAAGAATTGCATATAAAAATTTATAAAATAAAGCAAAATTTGCATAAAACTATTGCTTTGTGGGAAGAATAATGATATTATTTCATTGAGGTGATGTTATGACATTACGTGAGCTTAGAAAAAATAAGGGTATTACACAAAAACAAGCGGCTGATTTTGTAGGAATGCCATTAAGAACATATTCAAATTACGAGAATGATGTAAAAAAACAATCAACTATAAAGTATAAATATATTTTAGAAAAATTATTTTCTTACGGATATATAGATGAAGAAAATGGTGTGTTGACATTAGAAGATATTAAAGAAGTCTGCACGAGTATACTTTCAAAATATCCGGTGGAGTACTGTTATTTGTTTGGTTCATATGCTAAAGGTAAAGCCACTCCTACAAGCGATGTTGATTTATTGATTTACACAACAATTACAGGTTTGAAGTTTTACGGTTTGGTTGAGGAGCTTCGTGAAAATTTAAAAAAGAAAGTTGATGTTCTTGACCAAAAACAAATTAAGGATAACTTTGAACTAACAAATGAAATCTTGAAGGATGGTATAAAGATTTATGGATAACATAAAAAATGATGATTATTACATCAAAAAACTACTTAAAGATATAAATTTCATTATAGAAAAAACCAATGGAATTACTCTTGAAGAACTTGAAATAAATGAAGTTTTATGTGATTCAGTTCTTTTTAGATTAATACAGATTTCTGAAAATTCTGCTAAACTTACAACCGATTTTAAAATTCTTCATAATGATATTCCGTGGCAAGCAATCAAAGGGATGAGAAATAGGATTGTTCACGATTATGGCGAAGTAGAGTTTACTATTGTTTATCAGACGATTACAGAAGATATACCAGATATCTGCAAAAAACTCGAAAACTTATAAAGGAAGTTTTGTTTATGTCAAAAGTATGTTTTGTTGCATTAAGCGGTGGCGTTGATTCAGCCGCAACAGCCTTAGTTTTAAAGGAACAGGGCTATGATGTTAAAGGTGTTATTTTAAGGCTTAAGCCAGGTGATTTGGCTGATAAGGATATTGAAGATGCTCAAAAAGTAGCTGACCACCTTAATATTCCACTAACTGTGTTAGACAGGCGTGAAGAATTCAAAAAAATCACAGATTATTTTTGTGATGAATATTTAAAGGGCAGAACGCCGAACCCTTGTGTTGTATGTAATCCGAATATAAAATTTGGTGAGCTTATTAAATACACCAAAGAAAATGGTGGCGAGTTTTTGGCAACGGGGCATTATGCCGATATTATAGAAGATGAGAATGGCATTTTTTACATTAAAAAAGCAGACTCCAGAAAAGACCAGAGCTACTTTTTATGTAAATTAAATCAGGATATTTTGAAAAACGTCCGTTTCCCACTTGCAAAATATTCTAAAGAAGAAGTTCGTGAATTAGCCCAGAAAGCAGGACTTAACGTTGCTGAGAAAAAAGATAGTCAGGAAGTGTGCTTTATTCCTGACGATGACTACATTTCATTTATAGAAAAAGAGAAAAATCCAGAAGAGAATTTTGGTGATTTCATTTCTTCTACGGGTGAAGTTTTAGGTGAGCACAAGGGTATTTATAAATATACAATCGGTCAACGAAAAGGCTTAGGGGCTTTTGGTAAGCCTATGTACGTTTTAAAATTAGATTATAAAAACAACACTGTTACAGTAGGCGATAACCCCGAACTTTTTAAAGATGAAATTGTGTGTTCAGACGTTTCATTCGTTTCAGGTGTCTTGCCACAAGAAGATATAAAGTGTGAAGTTAAAATCCGTTGTGCCGCAAGACCTGCCGAAGCAGTTCTTACTATGACAAGTGAAAACACTTGTAAAATTAAATTTTGTGAGCCACAACGCGCCGCAGCAACAGGTCAGACAGCTGTTTTTTATAATGGCGATATTTTACTTGGCGGGGGAACGATTGAATAATTCGGAATGCGAAATTCGTAATTCGGAATTGTTTTGAAGTGCAAGTTGTCGGATATCAGAAAAAGCAGAATGTGAGAGTGTATTAAATGCGATTCGAAAAAACAAAGGAAATGAAAATAACTGTTTTACCAGAACAGGAAAAAATGTTATCTTCAAAAAAAGAAATTAGAAAAGCTTGCAAGAGAAAAGGTGTTATTTCATTCGATATTTTTAACGAAAATACTCTTGTAGGGTTTGTAATGTTACGAAAATTTGCAGAGCATTCATTCTTTTTATGGGATTATGCTATTGATTATAAATATCAGAATTGCAAATACGGAACTATTGCATTAAAAGAATTAATTGAAAAATTAGAGGTTGAATACGGAGCAAAAACTATAACAACAACTTATATTAGTGGCAATATTCAGGCAAAAAGACTGTACGAGAAAATTGGATTTACAGAAACAGATATTGTCAATGCAGATACTCAACGTGAAGTGAATATGATTTTAAATTTATAATTGTAATTCATCCTATCATTTTTAGTTTGAAAATCAAAGCAAACTTTAAATGATAGGATTTTCTAATCCCTAAAACCCAACATCCAACATCTAACATCTAAAATAGCAATTTCTACAAAAATAAACTCCAAAAATTTACCACCAGAATTATTGAAAAGAATATAAAATATGCTATACTATAAGGTGAACTTTAATGTTTGCAATGCAAATGAAAGGATGATATAAAAATGGCAGAAAACAGATTTATCGGGGATTACCCAGTAATTGGTATCCGTCCTTGTATTGATGGTAGACGTGGTCCACTTAAGGTTAGAGAATCTCTCGAAGAACAAACAATGAATATGGCAAAGGCAGCTCAGAAGCTCCTTACCGAAAATCTTAAATATTCTAATGGTGAGCCTGTAAAGGTTATCATTTCAAGCACAACTATTGGTCGTGTTGCTGAAGCTGCACAGTGTGCTGATGAATTCAGAAAAGCTGGCGTTGATATTACTCTTTCTGTTACACCTTGCTGGTGCTACGGTTCAGAAACAATGGATATGGATAAAAACACAATCAAAGGTGTTTGGGGCTTCAATGGTACTGAAAGACCAGGTGCTGTTTATTTAGCATCAGTTCTTGCAGCTCACGCTCAGAAGGGTCTCCCAGCTTTTGGTATCTACGGTAAAGACGTTCAGGAAGCTACTGCTACTGATATCCCTGAAGACGTTCAAGAAAAAATTCTCCGATTTGGCCGTGCAGCAGTTGCTGTTGCTACAATGCGTGGTAAATCATATCTTCAAATCGGTTCAATCTGTATGGGTATTGCAGGTTCTTCAATTGACCCTGACTTCCTTGAGGAATATCTTGGCTTACGTGTTGAATCTGTTGACGAGGTTGAAATCATCCGTCGAATGGAAGAAGGCATTTATGACGAAGCTGAATATCAGAAGGCTTATAAATGGGTAAAAGAAAATTGTAAAGAAGCTTTTGATAAAAACCCAGAATTCGTAAGAAAATCTGACGAACAAAAAGAAAAAGACTGGCAGTTTACAGTTAAGATGATGTGCATTATTAAAGACCTTATGAACGGTAACAAAAACCTTCCAGAAGGCAGAGAAGAAGAAATGGTTGGCCACAATGCTATTGCGGCTGGCTTCCAGGGTCAGAGACAATGGACTGACTTCTATCCTAACGCTGACTTCGCAGAAGCAATGCTTAACACTTCATTTGACTGGAACGGTGCAAGAGAGCCTTACATTCTCGCTACAGAAAACGACGTTCTCAACGGTATCAGTATGCTCTTCATGAAATTGCTCACAAACCGTCCACAGATGTTTGCTGACGTTAGAACTTACTGGAGCCCAGAAGCTACAAAGAAAGCCACAGGCTACGAATTAGAAGGCAAAGCTAAAGAAGGTAAGGGCTTTATTCACCTTATTAACTCAGGTGCTTGCTGTCTTGATGCTTGCGGTGAGGTTAAAGACGAAAATGGTAATGGTGTTATCAAAGAATGGTACAACGTTACTGATGAAGACATTAAAAAGATGACTGAGGCTACAACTTGGGCACCAGCTGACAATGGTTACTTCCGTGGCGGCGGATATTCAAGCCGTTTCCTTACAAGAGCAGAAATGCCTGCTACTATGATTAGACTTAATCTTGTTAAAGGCCTTGGACCAACAGTTCAGATTTGTGAAGGTTATACAGTAGCACTTCCTGATGAAGTTTCAGACAAAATCTGGAAGAGAACAGACTACACATGGCCTTGCACATGGTTCACACCAATTCTTACAGGTAAAGGCCCATTCGTTTCTGCTTATGAAGTTATGAACCACTGGGGCGCTAACCACGGTGCTATTTCTTACGGTCACATTGGTGCAGATATTATTACTCTCTGCTCAATGCTTCGTATTCCTGTTTCAATGCACAACGTAGATGAAAGCAAGATTTTCCGTCCTGCAGCTTGGAATGCATTTGGCACAGCAGAGCTTGAAGGCGCAGACTTCAGAGCTTGCGAAGCTTATGGACCCCTTTATAAATAATGCAGAATGCAAAATGCATAATGCAGAATTAAATTCTCGATAAAAATAAACTCACCCTATCATTTAGTTGATACTTAAATGATAGGGTAATATTTTGCTTATTTTGATTGTGCAACAAATTGTAGCAATAGAAATAGTTGGTTTTTACTTGTATTTTATTTTAAGGATTATATAATGAATTTAGAGAATAAAATATTCTCAAAACAGAAAGGGGAATTAATATGAGTGAGTCATATTTGCAAATTGCTGAAAACTATTTAGTATTGTTTATATTACCGTTTGGTATCGGTGTTATTTTAAGAACTCTTTTAAGAAAAAGGAAAAAAGGTTTTATTATAACAATTGTTCTCGGAGTGATTTCTGCAATAATGTATTTTATGGTTTATACAGATTCTGCTGCCACCGTTTTTGGTATCACTTATCGAGAATCGTTTGCGTTTTGGTCAATGGATGTTTTAATGGTATTTGTAGGTTCGCTTATAACAGAAATAGCATTGGCAATTATTAAAAGAAAAAAGAAAAACAAAAGCGTTTCTGCATAAAAAACCAAAAAACTCCAATACTACTAAAAACAGTAAAGGAGTTTTTTAAATGATTGAACAAGATACAATAAAATTACTTCGTGAATGTGATGCAGGAGTTAAAATGGGTATTGCATCAATTGATGACGTTTTAGATTACGTAAAAAGCCAGAAGCTCAAAGATTTTTTAATTGACTGCAAAAACGAGCACGTAACCTTAGACAGAGAAATCGGTGAAGAGCTTAACAAATTCCACGATGATGGTAAAAATCCTAATCCTATAGCAAAAGGTATGTCGTGGATTAAAACAAACGTAAAATTAATGGTAAATGAGTCAGACAGCACTATTGCCGATTTAATGACCGACGGTTGTGATATGGGTGTTAAATCACTCAATAAATATCTCAACGAGTACGAAGCGGCAGAAGAATTCGCAAAAGATATTTGCAAGAGACTTATTAAGTTAGAAGAGAAGTTAGAAAACGAGATTAAGAATTATCTTTAATATTTAAAATAAAAAAGCTCTGTTATTAAATAACAGAGCTTTTTTTATTTACTTTTCTTCCTTGCTTTTCTTCTCTATTGAACCAAATTTGTTAAGAAGAACAATGCTTAGAATAATAACGCCAACAACGATGAAAATACCTGCCATACCTGCTACTGAACAGAGTAAAGATTCAATGAATTCAGGAGCAGTAAAACGTTCAATAATTTTATCTAACATAGTTTACAACCTCCTATTAACCAAAGAAATTAAGAATCATACCACCAGCAATAACTGATGCAATTTGACCCGAAACGTTAACGCCTGTTGCGTGCATGAGAAGGAAGTTCTGGTTATCTTCTTCAAGGCCCATTTTATGAACAACACGAGATGACATTGGGAATGCAGAAATACCTGCAGCACCAATCATTGGGTTGATTTTTTTGTCTTTTGGTAAAAAAATGTTTAAGAACTTTGCAAAGAGCACACCGCCTGCTGTATCGAAAACGAAAGCTACAAGACCAAGACCAAGAATAATGAATGTTTCTTCTTTCAAGAATTTTTCTGCATTCATATTTGTTGCAACTGTAATACCTAAAAGAATTGTAACAAGGTTTGCAAGAACCTTTTGAGCTGTTTCTGAAAGTGAATCAAGAACGCCACATTCTCTTATAAGGTTACCAAACATAAGGAAACCAACAAGAGCAACTGATTGTTGTGAAACAAGTCCGACAATAATTGTTACGAATATAGGGAAAAGGATTTTTGTTCTTTTTGAAACAGCTTTTCCCTCATATTTCATTCTGATTTTACGCTCTTTTTTAGTTGTGAGTGCCTTAATAACTGGTGGCTGAACCATTGGAACGAGAGCCATATAAGAATAAGCCGCAACAATAATAGCACCAATGTTTTCTGATTTAAGCACATTTGCTACATAAATAGATGTTGGACCATCCGCTGCGCCAATAACCGCAATAGAAGCAGCTTCTTTTATAGGGAAACCAAAGAGAGTTGCCATTGCAAGTGTAAAGAAAATACCAAACTGAGCAGCCGCACCAAAAATCATAAGTTTCGGGTTAGAAAGAAGCGGACCAAAGTCAATCATAGCACCGATACCAATAAAGAGAAGTAACGGGAAGAGCTCGTTTGCAATACCAGCATCATAAAGGATTCTGATTGCACCTTCCTCACTTATAACGCCGACTAATTCAGCAAGAGGTAAGTTTACGAGAATTGTACCAAATCCCATTGGTAAAAGAAGTGTTGGCTCCATATCTTTTGCAATTGCAAGGTAAATAAGAAGACCGCCAAATGCCCACATAATAACCATTGGAATTACTTCAGAAGTAAAATCCATCGATGTTGTACCGTCAAAAAGCGCAAGGATTTTTGACCAGATTTCAAGAAGAATTTCCATAATATCTTTCCTTTTCCGGATATTTTTTCGATTTGAGAACCCCAAATCATCGCATTGTACATTATATTACATTTTATACCAAATTTCAATACAAAGTAGTTACAAAAAAGTATTGTCAAAAGTTTAACTAAATATACAAAAAGACAATTAGTTTTCGCTACGCTCAAAAATGCAGAATGCAAAATTCAGAAGGCAGAATTGTGGGACAGCGGTCGGCATTGTAATTAAAAGTAAACAGGAAAAAACATCCTATCATTTTCAGTTGATATAAAAATCGAACCTAAAATGATAGGATAAACTGTTATTTATTCAATTATAAATACAATCAAACGCGTAGCGTTTCCGAAATTCTGCATTTTGCATTCTGAATTCTGCATTTGAGCTACACGAAGTGGAGCGAATTAGTCTCTTCTTGGACGTCTGTCTCTGTTGAAGTTTCTTCTTGGTCTTTCTTCTTCAACGTCGTTTTCTGGAACAAGACCTTCAACCTCAATAAGAGCATCACGGCGAGAAAGATTGATTCTGCCTTGGTCATCGATTTCTGAAACCTTAACGATAACTTCGTCGCCAACGTTTACGCAATCTTCAACCTTTTCAACTCTCTTAACATCAAGCTTAGAGATATGAACAAGACCTTCTTTACCAGGAGCAATTTCAACGAATGCGCCGAATGCCATAAGGCGAGTAACAACACCCTTGTAAATTGCGCCAACTTCTGGGTCGTTAGCAATTGTGTTAATAATATCGAGTGCACGATGTGCATCGTCAATATCAATAGCTGTAACATAAACTGTACCGTCTTCTTCAACGTCAACCTTACAGTTACATTCTGCACAAATCTTCTGAATAACTTTACCTTGTTTACCAATAACGTCGCCAATCTTTTCAACGTCAATCTTAGTTGAAAGAAGCTTTGGAGCGTATTTTGAAAGCTCTTTTCTTGGCTCAGCAATACAAGGAAGCATAATTTCATCAAGAATGTAGCAACGAGCTTTGTATGTTTTCTCGAATGCTTCTTTAATGATTTCTGGTGTAAGACCGTGAACCTTGAGGTCCATCTGAATAGCTGTGATACCTTTTTTAGTACCAGCAACTTTAAAGTCCATATCGCCGAAGAAGTCTTCAAGACCCTGAATATCAACCATTGTCATGAAACGGTCGCCCTCAGAAACAAGACCGCAAGAAATACCTGCAACAGGGGCTTTAATTGGAACACCAGCAGCCATAAGTGCGAGTGTAGAACCACAAACCGAACCTTGTGAAGTTGAACCGTTTGAAGAAAGAACTTCTGAAACAACACGGATTGTGTATGGGAATTCTTCAACTGATGGAATAACTGGAACGAGTGAACGCTCTGCTAAAGCACCGTGACCGATTTCACGTCTGCCAGGGCCACGTGATGGCTTTGTTTCACCAACTGAATATGAAGGGAAGTTATAGTGGTGGATATATCTCTTTTCAACTTCTTCATCAATACCGTCAAGAATCTGTGCATCACGAGCAGTACCGAGAGTTGCAATTGAAAGAACCTGAGTCTGACCACGTGTAAACATACCTGAACCGTGAACTCTGCTTAAAAGGTCAACCTGAGCGTTGAGAGGACGAATTTCGTCAATACCTCTGCCGTCAACACGTTTGCCTTCGTCAAGAAGCCAACGGCGAACGATGAATTTCTGAAGTTTGTAAAGACAATCGTCAATTTTTGCAGCTTCTTCTGGGAATTTTTCATCAAATTCAGCGTGAACTCTGTCATAAATTGGTTGGAGTCTTTCGTCACGGATTCTCTTGTCATCTGTATCAAGAGCAACTTTAACGTCGTCAATAGCAAATGCTTTAATTGCTTCGTAAAGCTCTTCTGAAGGGTCGTTTGATTCGAAAGGAATTTTTTCTCTACCGATTTCTTTAACGATACCCTTAATAAATTCAACTACCTTTTTGTTTTCTTCGTGAGCAAACATAATACCATCAAACATAACTTCATTTGAGATTTCGTTTGCACCAGCTTCAATCATAGCAACGAGAGAGTCGGTAGAAGCAACTGTAACAGTCATTTCTGTTTTTGCTCTTTCTTCAAGATTTGGGTTGATAACATATTTGCCATCAACAAGACCAAGTGAAACGCTTGAAACAGGGCCGTCCCAAGGAATATCTGAAATAGCAATAGCTGTAGAAACACCCCAGAGAGCTGCAATTTCTGGTGAGCAGTCAGGGTCAACAGACATAACTGTTGCAACAACAGAAACGTCGTTTCTCATATCTTTTGGGAAGAGTGGGCGAATTGGTCTGTCGATAACACGAGATGTAAGAACTGCCTTGTCAGAAGCCTTACCTTCACGTCTGCCGAAAGAACCTGGGATTCTACCAACTGAATAAAGCTTTTCTTCAAAATCAACTGAAAGTGGGAAGAAGTCAACGCCTTCTCTTGGCTTTGGAGCCATTGTAGCTGTACAAAGCACTTCTGTTTCGCCGTAACGAACAAGACAAGCACCATTTGCAAGACCAGCCATTTTGCCGGTTTCGATTACTAATTTTCTGCCAGCAACTTCTGTTTCGAATGTTCTGAATTCATTAAACATAATTTTTACCTCTTTTCTTTTTTCGTCTTTTCTATCATTTCCTACTTGTTTTCTGAGGTTTAGCAACAAAGAAAAGTTAAAATATTTTTGGGTTTATTTGAACTTTTCTTTATCGCTAATACCTGAAACAGTAAGGAATTAACTGGATTTTTTGTAGTTAAAAAACTACGAACGGGACAAACGGAAAACCGTTTGCCCCGAATAGTGCAATTATTTACGAAGACCAAGACGTGCAACGATAGCACGGTAACGTTCAATGTTGTTCTTCTGAAGGTAAGCAAGAAGGTTTCTTCTGTGACCTACCATTTTGAGAAGACCACGGCGTGAGTGATGGTCTTTGTGGTTAGCTTTAAGATGCTCGTTTAAATCGTTGATTCTTTTTGTAAGAACAGCGATTTGTACTTCTGGAGAACCTGTGTCTCCTTCGTGAGTAGCATACTCTTTAATAATTGCTTGTTTTTCTGCCTGTGTCATTTTTTTCACCTCATAAATTTTTTACCAATCGACTCAGTGAAAGGCAGGTGAAATACTCAAAAGTGAGTTTACTCCTTACACCGTGTCAAAAGGACTTTGATATCTTATCACAAAACTTTCGTTTTGTAAAGAACAAAATTAAAATATTTTTAAATTAGTCTTCGTCATCACAGCAATCGCAATCACAGTCGCAATCGCAATCTTCAAAATCGATGTCAAGTTCTAATTTTTCGCCACATTCAGGGCATTCGATGTATTCTTCATCAAACATACTCTCATCGAGATAAATTGCTTCGCCACATGATGGGCATTCTACTTCGTAAAGCTCGTCATCATCGTCACAGCAATCGCAACCGCAGTCGCAGAAATCGTCATCTTCATAGATGTATTCTTCGAGCTCGTCGAGGTCTTCGTCGATGCAGTCAACGTATTCTTCAACAGTAGCGAGGTCTTCATCAATTTCATTAACTGTGAGAGCCATTTCTTCTAAAATGTCAAACATAGCTTCAAAAAGCTTTGTTTCTTTAGCATCTTTGTCAAGGTTTAAGCCTTCTGCAAGGCCTTTAAGGTAAGCAACTTTTTCTGTAAGTGTCATGGTAAAAACCTCCTTAAATTTACGATAATATAATTATTGTTAATAAAACAAAAATTATGCTCTTGAGAGATATTCGCCTGTTCTTGTATCGATGTTGATGCTTTCACCTTCATCAATAAAGAGAGGAACTTTAATTTCAGCACCTGTTTCAAGAGTAGCTGGTTTTGTAGCGTTAGTAGCTGTATCGCCTTTGAAGCCAGGGTCAGTTTGTGTAACCTGAAGAGTTACGAATGTTGGTGGTTCAACACCGAAAACGTTACCTTTGTAAGAAAGGATTTTACAAACCATATTTTCTTTAACGAATTTGAAGTTGTCGTCAAGGTTTGAAGCGTCAACAGGAACCATATCATAAGTTTCCTGATCCATAAAGTAGTAAAGACCGCCGTCTTCATAAGAATATTCCATTTCTTTTCTTTCAATGAAAGCAGTTGGGAATTTGTCAGTAGGGCTGAATGTTTTTTCAACAACACTGCCGTTGATTACGTCTCTGATTTTTGTACGAACGAAAGCCGCACCTTTACCAGGTTTAACGTGTTGGAATTCGATAATAGAATAAACTTTGCCTTCCATTTCGAATGTTACGCCGTTTTTAAAATCGCCTGCTGTTACCATAAATATTTTTCCTCCGAATAATAAATTGTATTATTTATTTCATACACCATAATTTTACACTATATTCTCGATATTTTCAAGTGATTTTGAATATTTTAATGAAAATAGAATAAAAAGGTGCCATATTAATCGTTGTTTTCTATTTCAAGAAGCTTGATGCCGAGTTCTGTTAACTGAACGCCATCAACTGGTGAAGGACATTCTGTCATAGGCTCAGAAGCATTCTGAACTTTAGGGAAAGCAATAACGTCACGAAGACTTTCTGCTTTTAAGAGTTGCATTATAAGTCTGTCAAGACCTATACCCATACCGCCGTGTGGTGGTGGGCCGAATTTGAATGCATCAAGAAGATAACCGAATTTCTGGTGTGCTTCTTCTTCACTTAAGCCTAAGAGCTTGAAGATTCTGCCCTGAAGCAACGAGTCAGTAATTCTTATAGAACCAGATGAAAGCTCTATACCATTAAGAACGAGGTCATAAGCCTTAGCTCTTACTGCACCTTTATCTGTTTCAAGGTAATCTAAACATTCATCAAGTGGAGCTGTGAATGGGTGGTGCATAGCAACAAATTGCTGTGTATCTTCATCCCAGTCGAAGAATGGGAATTCAACAATCCATAAAAGATTGAAGCCGTCGCCGATAATATCAAGCTTTTTAGCAGCTTCACAGCGAACTGCACCGAGAGTAGAAAGAACTGAATTGTTCTTTGTATCTGCAATAATGAATACAACGTCGCCTTTTTCTGCTCCTGCTTTTTTAAGAATTGCATTCATTTCATCTTCTGTCATAAATTTAGCAAAAGATGAAGCGATACCGTCATCTGTAAGACGAATCCATGCAAGACCTTTAGCACCGATACCTTTTACGAATTCTGTTAACTTGTCAATTTCTTTTCTTGTGTAAACGTTTACTGCATTCTTTGCTGTAACACCTCTTACAGAGCCACCGCCAGAAATTGCAGAAGTGAATACTGAGAATTCGCAGTTTTTAACTTCATCTGTAAGGTCAAAAATTTCCATACCGAAGCGTGTGTCAGGCTTGTCTGAGCCGTAACGCTCCATAGCCTCTTTATAAGTGAGTCTTGGGAGTGGAAGTGGAATATCTACACCCAAAGCATCTTTAAATACTCTTGCAATATAGCCTTCACCAATTGAAAGCACGTCTTCCATATCAACAAAAGACATTTCAAGGTCAATCTGTGTGAATTCTGGTTGTCTGTCAGCTCTTAAATCTTCGTCACGGAAGCAACGTGCAATTTGCATATAACGGTCGAAACCAGCAACCATTGAAAGCTGTTTATAAAGCTGTGGTGACTGTGGTAAAGCGTAGAAGCTACCATTGTGAATACGGCTTGGAACCAAGAAGTCACGAGCACCCTCTGGGGTAGATTTAATAAGCATTGGAGTTTCAATTTCAATAAATCCGTTTTCATCAAAATAGTCACGTGTGATTTTTGTTACTTTATGACGGAATAAAATGTTGCTCTGTAAATCTGGTCTTCTTAAGTCTAAATAACGATATTTAAGACGAGTGTTTTCGCCTGTTTTACAGTTTTCAACAATATCAAAAGGTGGTGTTTCACTTTTTGAAAGCACTCTTAAATCCTTTACGTCGATTTCAATATCACCAGTTGGTAATTCTGGGTTTTTAGAAGAACGTTCTTTAACAATACCTTTTGCCATAAGAACGTATTCATTTCTTGCAGAAAAAGCTTTGTCAAAAATTTCTTTATCAGTGTTTTCGTCGAATGCAAGCTGAACAATGCCTGTTCTGTCACGAAGGTCAATGAAAATAAGTGAGCCTAAGTCACGTTGCTTTGCAACCCAACCTGAGACGATTACTTCACTACCAATGTTTTCGCTACGAAGGTTGCCGCAGTAGTGAGTTCTTTTAAGTCCTGACATATTATCCATATATAAAATTCCTTTCGGGGATAGTTTGTTTTACTTTAAGTTGATTTTTTTGTTTATTAAAAATGCCATTGGGAACTGAAGAATTACAGAGGCAATTATGTTGAAAATTGCACCAGTTAATCTGAAGTTCATTGTGCCATCTACTACTGTTGAGTCAGATGTGAAAAGAATAGCAGTTTCAGAAACAACAATATTAATTGGTAACATATCTGAAACAGTGCCACTCAAGCTCAAAAGACTACCAATTAAAACAAAGAACAACACAATAGTTCCGAATTTACCAAATGAGCTTATTGGCTTTATTTGTGAGAGTGTAAGTGATAAGTACATACACTGAACAAGAAGCAGAATAATAGCGGCAAATAAAATGCAGGCGATTATTACACCGATTGTTATTGTTTTTACACTGGGTACACCAAAGATTTCTAAAAGACTCTCAATAGTGTCGGTCATCTGGTCGCCTAAAATAACCTTAATTTGATAAAGCCACAAAACAAGTGAGCCGATAAGAAGTGCATAAACTGAGAATATCCAGATAAGACCAGAAAGTGTTTTAGATGCTAAAAGTGAATTCATTTTTACAGGTAACGTAAGTGTTAAATAACCTGCTTTACCGAACATTGTGTTATTGAACATAATAGCAACGGTTATAAGAGTTGTAAAACTTGCAATTAAAAGTGCAAGACACACACCGCCACCACAAAGTGCAACTTGTTTATCATCTTTTAAAACATTTGCACCAATTTCAAAAATCACAACAGCTATTAATGCACAGAAATAAATTGCAGAAACAGAGAACCATTGTGCTTTAAGGTCGTTTTTAAGAAGCTTACCAAACATTAGAAAATACCTCCTTAAATACGTCGTCAATAGTTTTGCCGTTCTTTGTAACTTCTTCAGCAGATTTGTTGAGAAGCACTTTACCGCCACCTATAAATAAAGCGTGGGTGAAAACGGATTGCAAATCGTTTATTAAGTGTGTAGAAATAAGCATTGTGGATTTTTCTGTGTAGTTTTCCATAATGAATTTTAAAATAGAATCTCTTGTAGCAGGGTCAACGCCACCCATTGGCTCATCAAGAATGTAGAGGTCAGCAGCCCTTGACATTGTAAGAGAAAGAAGAAGCTTTTCTTGCATACCCTTAGACATAGTTTTGCATTTCTGCTTTTCTGGTAATGAAAAACGCTTTAACATCTCGAGAGCCTTAGCTTTATCAAAATCCTTAAAGAAGTCATTGAAATAATCAACAGCGTCTATGTTTCTCATCCAGTCGTGAATAAAGGTCTGCTCGGGAAGATAGGCGGTAATTGCTTTTGTTTTATCGCCAGGGGTGTTACCCTCAATTAAAACAGAGCCTTTATAATCGTGAATAAGACCTGTTAAAATCTTCATAAGAGTAGACTTACCACAACCGTTAGGGCCAAAAAGACCTATAATCTCACCTTTTGGTAATGAAAATGAAATATCATTAAGCACAAGGTGGTCGCCGTAAGATTTTGAGAGATTATTTACTTCAATAATTTTCTCGCTCATTAAATCACCTTTATATTATACAATAATAAACTAATTTTATATTTTACACCGAATAATGTAAATAGTCAAGAAAAAAGGATTAACAAATAAATAATATTTATTGTGTGTGAGTGTATTTGTTTTGGTATATTGCAAAATGTTAAAGAAATGTGTATAATATCCTTATTATACGGGGTGAGAATATGCATATTGATTTTAATGAGCTTGGCATAAGAATAAAGAAAAGAAGAAGAGAACTTAATTTAAAACAGAACGAGCTTTCAGAAATGCTCGGTATTTCTAACAATTATCTTTCAAATATTGAAAACGGACACTCTATTCCAAGTCTCGAGGTGTTTTCAGATATCTGCATAAAGCTTAAAATAACGCCAGATTTATTACTTTTAGGCGTAATAAGGGTAGATAACGTTCCAGAAAATATAAAAGACAATTTAAAGCTTTGCACTAATGAAGAATTAAAGCTTATAGATGGAATTATAAGGTGTATTTTAGAAAACAGAAACGGGGTATAATATGAAATTACTTATTTGTGATGACAGCCAGATAAATATAGATTTAGTTTCGTTTCTTGTAGAAGTTTTTGAAAAAAAGTACAATATAAAATTTGAAATAGACACAAGACTTTCAGGTGATTTTATATTAACTGAAAAGAATAGCTACGATATTGCAATTGTAGACGTTGAAATGCCTGGTATAAGCGGAATAGAGCTTTCGCAGAGATTGAAAGAAATTAACCCGAAAATCTGTATAATGATACTCACAGCATTTGATAATTATCTCGATTATGCAATGAAAATTCAGGTGTTCAGATATCTTTCAAAACCATTAGACAGAAACAGATTTATGAGAAATCTTGAAGAAGCTGTAGAAGAATATAACAAAACAAATAGAAAACTCACTTTGAAAAGTAACGATAGCTTTGTAGTTGTGAATACAAATGATATTCTTTTTTTAGAGAGAAAAGACGGCGCAACAAAGGTGGTTACTGTTAACGGTGAATTCTTGGTAAAAGAAAAGCTCGATGAGTGTAAAGAGCTTATAAATCACCCTGACGTATTTGTTCATTCACATAACAGTATTGTGGTGAATCTTCAGAACGTTGTGAATTTTGATAAAACTATTGTTACTCTCCAGAAAAATGATAAAGAGACAGTAGAAACTTATATGTCACAGCGAAAATATAAGGAATTTAAAGAGAGTTTTATGAAATTTGTAATGGGAAAATAAATTTTTTAAAAAAATTTTAAAAATATGCTTGACAAGTAAAAATAATTGTGTTATATTGTTCAAGCATTAAGCGCTGGTGTAGCTCAGTTGGTAGAGCAGCTGATTTGTAATCAGCAGGTCGGGGGTTCAAGTCCGTCCACCAGCTCCATTTTTTTATAAAAATGAATATGGGAGTGTTCCCGAGTGGCCAAAGGGGGCAGACTGTAAATCTGTTGGCACCGCCTTCGGTGGTTCGAATCCACCCGCTCCCACCAAAAAGAAAAGTCGCACGAAAGTGTGACTTTTCTTTTTGTACTATTATCTATTCTTTATTCTTTCTTATCTATTCTCTAAAAAGCGACTTTTCCAGATAAAAGATAAGGGAGAAGAGAGAAAAGTGATATGACTAAATTTCAAAAAATTATGTCATCCTTTTGGTTCGTAACAGCCAAAGTCAAATTATCCGAACCTTGTCATCAATGGTGACACGTTCGGGTTTTTGATTTTTATGGAGTATTGTGTGTAATGTTCAAACACTGTGACTACCACATAAACTGAAGAAGAAATGCATATATGCCGTCTGCAAAAAAAGTAGGCGGCATAAAATTATTTTTAGCTAAACTTTAACCAAACAGTATTTCTTTCCACTATATAAGTGAATCATCGATGATACAAAAGACGAGGAGGTGTGATAATGGAAAAAAGAGAACTTGATATTAAAATGACCGATATGGCAAAATCAATACTATCATATTGTATGGCTAGAACCTCTAACCATTTTGAAGCTGAGGATTTGGCTCAAGATATTATAGTGGAGATTTATAAATCTGCTGATAATATTCGTAATGCAGATGCTTTTTACGGCTTTATGTGGGCGATTGCGGGTAATGTATATAAGCAATGGTGCAAGAAAAAAGTTAAAAACAAAGAGTGTGAAATTACGGATAGTTTATTTAATGTTGCAGAACCCTTGGGTGATGAAAGAGATGACTTGCATCTTTTGAGACGAGAATTAGCACTACTTTCCGAGAAATATCGTAAGGCGGTTATTTTATATTACATTGAAAATAAATCCTGTTCGGAAATATCCAAACACCTCGCAATCAGTGAAAGTATGGTTAA
>SVOI01000042.1 GCA_015066465.1 Oscillospiraceae bacterium | reverse complement strand
AGAAAGCACCAAGGCAGAAAAAACACATTGTTAAAGTAAAGTTAAAAGCGAGAGTTGAATCGCTAAACCCAAAATCTTCTTTAAATGGTATTTTTAAAATAGACCAGGCATAAAGCACACCCGAAAATAGCATTGTGAAAACACCAGTAAAAAGGTAAAACCAACGCTTTGTTAAATTATTTTTCATATTAAAGCCTACTTTTTGCTACAAATAAAATTCCTTTTAAGATTTCTTTAAAAACCTTTAATTTACTGAAACCACTTTCGCTGTATTCTTTGTGTTTTAACACCAAAAACAATGAGAATGGTATTGAAAGAAACGGGTGAGCAAGTGCTAAAATTACACCCTTATCAAAGAAATATTGCTCAGTATAACCTTTGAACCAGGTTGATTCTCGGTTGTTGTTGAGCCTTGCAAGAGATTCTGGTACGGCAATTATTTTTAACCCTTTTTTTAAGGCTTCTCTTAAAAATAATGTGTCTTCACCGCAAGCGGGGAGTTTTAAACCATTAAACTCTTCTTTTATTAAAATATTATTTTTCTTGATTGAGCTGTTTCTGAATGTAATTCTCGCTGCACCATAATTCATATAGTTGAAAATGTTAATTTTTTTAACCATGTCGTTTTTTCTGTTTAAATCATCATTGTCATCAATCAGGTTAAAAATAATAATGTCTGCATCGTGATTGTTAAAGACAGTTGAAGCAGTTTCTTCATAAGTATCAGAAAACTGCATATCATCATCGGCTAAAATACAGATATCAGCATCAGAGTTACTTAGTGCTTTGTTTCTGCTTTTTGCAATACCACGTTCGGTGGTTGATATGATTTTTACTGTTTTTTCTGCGAATGAGAATTCCTGATACCCCTCGTAATCAGTTTGGTTAATAACAATGGCATCGGTGCTTATATTCATTTTCTCAAGAAAATCTTTGTCTTTCTGGTGCATAGTTGAAACTAAAACTTCTACTCTCATACCTTGCGCTCCTTAATATGCCTTAAGAAGTTAACAGGTGAAACCAAAAGCGCTCTTACACCGTTATATGCTGCTTTAAAGTATTTTTTTCTTCTGAATTCAGCAAAAGCCAAAACTAAAAAATGCCTTGTAACTACAAATTTCTGGTCATCTTTTGTGAGATAGCCAAAGTATTTTTTTCTTATTTCAAAAATAGTGTTTTCACCATTGATTTTGCTTTCACCATTAGAAAGTCCAACTTCACCACGATGTATATATGCTCTTATATAACAACCTGGTAAATATGTGAATTTACCATCGTTTTCAATAGCCTTAAGCATCAACAAAAATTCGTCGCCAAAATCAATGTTGCCGAATTTACCGATTTTTTCAAGGTATTCTTTTTTGAAAATAAGCGTGTCTGTGCCAGATAAATGATACCTTAAATGATAGCGGATTAAATCTTCTTTTTTGTAAGATTTAATATAATTTCTTATTCTTTGCTCGCAAAGACTTTCATCATCATAATAAAGTATTATATCAGTGAGAC
Organism: Oscillospiraceae bacterium; assembly: GCA_015066465.1. Classification (GTDB taxonomy): domain Bacteria; phylum Bacillota; class Clostridia; order Oscillospirales; family Acutalibacteraceae; genus DTU089. Next base: position 19,876 of record SVOI01000042.1, on the reverse strand, counting down.
CATAATCAGCACCAGTTTTTATCATATTTTCAACTTGCTTTTCTAAATTTTCTGGTAAATAAAGGTCGTCATCATCAAGGAAGGTAATATATTCACCGTTTGATGCATCAATGCCGACGTTTCTTGTTTTTGCAGAACCAAGATTTGTTTTGTTTACAATATAATTTAACTTTATATTTTTATTTTCTTGTCTGAATTTTGTTATTACGTCATTAACACGTGAGTTGAATTCTTCATTGGCATTATCATCAACAACAATAATCTCAAAATTTCTGTAAGTCTGACTTGCAAGGGAATTTAATGCCCTTAATAACATATCGTCGTGCTTATATGTTGCTACTATTACACTTATTAATGGTTGCATAAAATTCTCCTTTCAGTATTTTTTAGAATTTATTCGCCCAAACGAATGTTGATTCCTTTGCCACCTTCAGTAGTGGTTGGGAATGTAATATAAGGCTCAATAGCCTTAGCGGTTTTTATAATTGGCATAGTCTGTAAATAAACCTTGCCAGGACCTGTAACTTTAGTGTGGAAAAGTCCCATACCACCTAAAAAGATGTTTTTAGCACCTTGTACTGCTTCAATATCCATAGTACAGCTTTCAGTCATAGCAGCTAAATAACCGGTGTCAACAATTATACTTTCGTTTGCCTCTAAGGTGTATTCTTTGCAGTAACCGTCAATTTCAATGAAAACTAAACCACTACCGCTTATTTTATTCATAATAAAGCCTTCGCCACCAAAAAAGCCCTTGCCTAATTTCTTCTGGAAATAAATAGAAAGGTCAAGACCTTTTTCCATAGCTAAAAAGCTGTGTTTTTGCACAATAATTGAGTTGCCAGGTGAAACCTCGTAAGGAATAATTGAACCTGGGAAGCTTGAAGCAAATGCAACGGTTCCCATACCTCCTTGTGCAGTAAATTCGTTCATAAAGAGTGATTCACCAGCGAACATTCTGCCTAAAGCTTTTTTTATTCCGCCACCTGAATTTGTATCCATTTTAATATTAGGACTCATCCAACTCATAGCACCAGTTTCTGATAAAACAGTCTGATTTGCTTCAGGGTAGCAAATAACAACAGGTAAATTTTCTCCTTCAATTGTATATCTTAACATAATAAAACCCCATTTCTATTATTATTACTCTAAATTATATCACATAAATTCAATTATTACAATTCTTTTATAGACATTTTAAGTTTTATCTGTTACAATAAATTCAGTAATTTAAACAAAGGAGTTTTGTTTATGAAAAGACTTTATTTTTTAATCGGTAGTCAGGATTTATATGGTGATGAAACCTTAAAACAAGCGCAGAATGATGGCTACGAAATGGCTTCATTTTTAAATGAAAAGTTAAGCGATACAGTTGAAGTTAAGCCGTTGCCAATTATAAGGAATTCAAATGAGGCGTTTGATGCTTGTGCTACTGTTAATAGTGATAAAGAATGTGTTGGCGTTATTATGTGGATGCACACGTTTTCACCTGCAAAAATGTGGATAAGAGCGTTACAGTCTTTACAAAAACCAATGCTTCATTTACATACTCAGTTTAATGAAAAATTACCATATTCAAGTATTGATATGGACTTTATGAATCTTAACCAGTCTGCACACGGTGACAGAGAGTTCGGGTTTATATGTACACGCCTTAATATAAATCGTGAGGTTGTTGTTGGATATTACAAAAACGAAAGTGTTATTGAAAAAATAAAAGCCTTTGCTTCTGTGGCAAAAACTATTGATTTTTCAAAGGGTATGCGAGTTGCAATGTTTGGTAACAATATGCGTGACGTTGCAGTTACCGATGGCGATAGGGTAGAGAGCGAAATTCATTTTGGTTGGAATGTTAACTATTATGGTATTGGCGATTTAGTTGATATAATTAATGATGTAACCGTTTCTGAAATCGAGGCAAAACTTAATGAATATAACTCATTATACGAAATGGATACTGATAATTTAGAGTCAGTTAAAGAACAAGCTAAATATGAAGTAGCGCTCGAAAAATTCCTTGAGAAAAATAATATAAGTGCATTTACAGATACTTTTGAAGATTTGCACGGACTAAGGCAATTACCGGGTCTTGCAGTGCAGAACATTATGAAAAATGGTGTAGGATTTGGTCCTGAGGGCGACTATAAAACCTCTGCTTTAGGTGCAGTGCTCTCTAAAATGGCAGAGGGCAGAAATGGTGCAACAGGCTTTACAGAAGACTATACTTATGACTTAACAGACGGCGAAGAATTAGAACTTGCTTCTCATATGTTAGAGGTTTCACCAGTGTTTGCAGAAACAAAACCTAAAATTCAGGTTCACCCACTTTCAATCGGTGGCAAAGAAGCACCAGCAAGACTCGTATTTGATGGTATAAAAGGTGAGGGTATTGCAGTTTCTTTAGTTGATATGGGTAATCGCTTCAGACTTATCTGTGCAAAAATTGAACTCGTAAAACAATTAGAAGAAATGCCAAAATTACCAGTTGCAAGACTTATGTGGAAATTAAAGCCTGATTTTAAAACAGGTGCAGCAGCGTGGATTTATGCTGGTGGTGCTCACCATGCAGTTGTTTCAACTTGCCTTACTGTTGATGACATAAGACTTTTTGCAAAGTTTACAGATACAGAGCTTGTTATAATTGATGAAAATACAGATTTAGTAACGTTTGAACAGAATTTAAAACTTCTTAATATGTTAGCAAAATAAGATAGTAGGGGAAAGAAAATGCTTGAAGATTTAAAACAAAAAGTGTATGAAGCTAATATGCTTTTGCCAAAATATAACCTTGTAACATTTACCTGGGGTAACGTTTCAGGGATTGACAGAGATAAAAATCTTGTAGTTATTAAGCCATCTGGTGTTGAATATGACACTATGACGCCTGACGATATGGTAGTTGTTGACCTTGATACTGGTAAGGTTGTAGAAGGCGATAAAAAACCATCGAGCGATACACCAACTCATTTAGTACTTTACAGAAGCTTTAAAAATATCGGTGGCATTGTCCATACTCATAGCAGAATGGCAACTTCATTTGCTCAGGCGGGAAAAGGAATAATACCTTTAGGTACAACTCATTCTGATTATTTTTATGGTGAAATTCCTTGCACAAGAGAAATGACTGGTGCAGAAATAAAAGGTGAGTACGAAGCAGAAACAGGAAACGTAATTGTTGAAACCTTCAACAATAAAGCTGTTAACCCTGACGATATTCCTGGCGTTCTCGTTAAAAATCATGGTCCATTCTCTTGGGGTACAGATTGCTTTAATGCAGTACATAATGCTGTTGTTCTTGAAGAAGTAGCAAATATGAATTTTAATACACTTCTTATTAATCCAGACGTAGCAAGAATAAGCCAAAATTTACTCAATAAGCATTATCTTCGTAAACACGGTGCAAATGCATATTATGGACAGAAATAAAATGCAGAATGCAAAATGCAAAATGCAGAATTGTAAAATTGAAAAAGTTCGGATAAGACAGGGGAATTAATAATGAAAGATGTAATAGAAATAATTAAGAGAAATGCGATAAGAATTAAAGAGATTTCAATAGTTATTATGATTTTTTGTATGTTACTTCTTATACCATTTTTCTTTTCTTCATATAGCTCATTTGTAGGAATATATTGGACTTTATTTTCGGTTTTTGTTTTGATTTTTTATATATTTACACATGTTAATTTTAAAAAATCATTTTGTAAAAATGAATTTCAAGGGAAAATAATAAAATATATTAGTTTGAATAGAGAATATGATACTAAATTTGGTTGGCGTGATGGTCCGTACTTATATATTGTTGAATATGAATATAAGGGGAGAAAACGAAAAAAGTCTATAATTGCTATGAATAATATAGATGAAAAAAGAGTTAAGATAAGAATATGTAAATGGTTTTCAATGATTTTTTACATATATTAAACCAAAATAAGTTCTATCATCTTCATAAACTGAAAATGATAGAACTTTGCTGTTTTTATTTATAAATAATTATAATCAAGGCGAAGCCTTCCGAAATTCTGCATTTTGCATTTTGAATTCTGCATTCTTTAAAGGCTATTAAGAATCTTAAGCACAGTTAAAAGCTCGTGGTCTTTAACCTTCTCAACTTCCTTGTCGTTAATTACACAATCAAGGAAGTATTTGATTTCGTTTGCATACGCGTCACTTTTTGGTAAGTTGATATCACCAGTATCGCCTTCAGCATCTTCTGAAAGGTCTATTTTACCATCTCTTAAGAAAATTTGCATCTTGCCATTTTCGTTAGAAACTAAAGCATCTTCAAACTGGAAACGGAATTCTGCAGTGAAGGGGTAGCTTGTAGCGTACCATGATGCTTCTGAATTTATAGAGAAATCACCAAAATCATAAGTAACGCTTATAAAATCCTGGTCGGGTCTCTTTGAACGGTATTGGTGAGCAATCTTTTTAGGTGCACCAAAAGCGTAAACCATAAAATCGAGGTCGTGAATGTGTAAATCGAAAGGTGTAAGACCGCTTCTCTTTTCATCCATCATCCAGCCGTCCCAGCTCCATTTTGGGTAACAACCGAGTCTTGTCATTGTACCAGAAAGAAGCTTGCCATATTTTTCTGTGTCAAAAATCTCTTTAAGTAATTCATATTCAGGCCAGAATCTTAAAACCTGGGCAATCATAAATTTAACGTTATTTTTCTTAGCAGTAGAGTAAACTCTCTCAACGTCTTCTTCTTTTAAAGAAATTGGTTTTTCACAAATTACATTAATACCTTTCTCCATCGCCATTATAGCGTAATCTGCGTGAAGGTATGTAGGAAGACAGATATCAAGAATATCTAATTCTTCTTTTTCGAGCATCTCTTTAAAATCGTTGTAATGACGTTTAGAAGGGTATTTGTCTAAACGCTCTTGTCTTATATCGCAAAGAGCAACTAATTCTACTTCTTTAATTTCTTCCCACGCAGGAATATGAGCACCGCTGATGCCACCGACACCAACAACACCAACTTTTAACATAATAAACACTCCTATAAAATAGGGTACAATCATTAACACGATTGTACCCATAATTATTTTAATTATCTTGCATCAATTTCGTTTTTGAGTTCCTGGAGACCATTCATAAGGCTTGAAGCAACGTACTGACCGAGAGAAATAAGCTCGTGGTAGTGGTTTGCAGGGTCGCCCATTGTGTAGTCGTTATCTGGAACAACATAACCAATAGCATCGTTCATAATACCTAAGCACATTGTACCATCGCCAAAAATATCACAAACGAGTGGAGCTTCAAATGAAGTACCGTTAACACCCATATCTACTGAAGAACCACCAACGATAAGGTCCTGACAAATTTCACCAGGAAGCATAACAGCCTTAAACTTGCTACCGAATTCAACATAACCAATTTCAGTGTATGTAGAATAAACTGTTTTGCCGTGTTCGTTTTTAGAAACGAGAACATCGTAGTTTGCCATGTTAAGTTTACCCATAGCACCAATAAGGTCGTTAGAAACAGGAACTTCAACACGTTTAATAGCTAAGTTGAGGTAAGGCTCAACCTCTGTTTCAGTAACAGGTGACCAAGGGTTAATAGCAGAAATTACTTCGAATTCATTACCATCAACATCGGTTTCTGTTGTGTATTCATAATCTTTATACCAGAGAGTATAAGGTCCCGCTTTTACACCAACTTCGCCCATACCATATAAAGCAACTTCTTCAGCACAGTTGAGAAGTGGGTCTGCTTCAATTTCTTCTTCAGTCATTGTTAAAGCGAGAGCAAGTCTTGCAATTTCGTGACCATATCTCATTGATTCGTGATATCTCTTAGGAGTATCAACGCCGTCACCGGTAATGCCACGGCTCATATAAATACCTGCAATAGCACCGTTAAAGAACATAAAGTTATAACCTGCTTTGTCAAGTAATTCACCTGTGTAGTAAACGTAGTCACCAGTGATTTCTCTACCTGAGTTAGATGATGTAGGAAGACCTGCAACGTCAGGGTGAGCAGCAATGCTGATAATCATTGTTGGGCGATATTTTGTGTTATCAGGAGTGAAAACAAATCTTGAAAGTTCAGACATAATAGTATCTGAAGTAGGTCTGTTTTTGTTGTTGAAGTATTCTTCGCCAATATCTTTCTGAGCGTATGTAAGAGTACCTGGCTTCATATCTTCATAAGCTTCAATTAAAGCTTCAGCAACCTTATCTTTAAGGAATGCCATATATTTAGGGTTAGTACCTTGTTGTAATTCGTTACCGTTTTGTGTACCACTGTTAACACCGTTCTGAAGAAGCTTAACTAAGTTGTTAGTCCAGAGACCTTCAGTGTCAATACAGCTGTGGCAGTGAGTAGAAGCAATGTTAATTGAAACAATGTTGTTTGCTTTAGCAAATTCTTTAAGTAATTCACGAATGTCACGGATATCGCCATTTGTAATACCGATACAGTCGATAGTACCAAAGAGAACTGTTTCGCCGTTAGCACCGTCTTTAAGAGCGATACATCTGACCTTCATATCGTCAATAACGCCTTCAACAACGTTTGTGAATGCATTTTCAGGAGCGATATAACCACCGATGTAGTATTCACCGTTAGTAACGTCATCAGGAACAAGGCTCTTGTTAGAATAACCTAAATACCATTTTGCATTTGCATCAGCCGAAGTGTTAAACTTGCCTGTTGTACCAGCATAGAAGTTGTCGGCTTTAAGTGAATCACTATTTGTGTCTTTGTCAACAAATCCAGGTCCGTTAGGGAAAAGACCTGCGAACCAGTCAAACACAATTCTTAAAAGTGTGTCAAGAAAGCTTGTTAAAATGTTACCGGCACCTGCTTCAAGTGTCATTGGTGCAGTAACTGAAGCTGCACTTGCTGTAACTGCGCCTACACTTGAAAAGAGGAGTGTAAGAGCGAGAACCACAGCGAGTAATTTTGTCATTTTGCGTGATTTCATAAATTTATCTCCTTTGCATTGGATGGATTGTATCAATACATAGTAATACAATCTTACTAAAGTATTATACAAATTTTAGCAGATTCTTTCAATGTTTATTATTGCTAAATTATAGATGTCAACTTTTGCTATTTTTAACAAAAATTATTGTATTATATATAATATAATATTTTTGTTGACATTTTCGCAGAAATTGTGTAAAATAACTTTAATTATGATGACTCATTGTGTTTTGAAAGGGGTTACGCTTTTTATGAAGAAAGAAAAAATCAAAAAGGAAAAAGCACCTAAAGTGAAAAAAGAAAAGAAGGTTAAGGAGAAAAAGGTTCAGTCTCCTGAAGAAAGAGCACAGTTTGAAGCAGCTGTTAAAGGCTTTACTTCTTCTGGTGTATTTAAAGCACTTGTTGTAATGTTTGTTTGCAGTCTCGTGTTTACAATGTTCTCTTCAAGTATTTTAAGACTTACTGCAATTCCTGGTGCATTAAGAGCAAGAGCGTCAGCTATTCAACAAAGCAACGCTCAGAACAGCCAGAATAATCAGAACAACATAATTGACAATATTGTTGATGTTTTTGTTCCTGAAACTACTTCTGCAAGTATCGATGTTCAGGGTACAACTGCTCCTGCAACAACAGCAGCACCAACAACAACTAAGGCTCCAGACACAACAAAAGCGCCTGAAACTACAAAGGCTCCTGAAACAACAAAAGCCCCAGAAACTACAAAGGCGCCTGAAACTACAAAGCCAACCACAACAGAACCTTTAACAGACTCAAAAGAGATGATTAAAGAGAAAAAAGTTGTTTTAAAAACATATAAAAATGTTGTTAACTCCGCAAACACAATTAAACCTGGTTTTACCAAGATTCAATACAGAACCGTTGAAAAAGATTCAAATGCTGGTAAATTCTTTAAAAACGTTGAGAAAAATTATCCTGGCTACTTTGTAAGTCAGGCAGATGCAGAAGCAGCACCATACGTTTCACCAAAACTTTCAGATATGACTCTTTTCTTAATAGAAAATGAAAATCTTGCTTGTCTTCTTGAAGAGAAAAATGCTTCTGAAGCAATTAGAAGAGTTGAGAAGGAAAATCAAAGTGATGGTTCTGTGAAAATCACTATTGTTCTTCGAAATGAGGAAAATCCAGCAGTTACCCCTACAGATGAAAGCAAACCTTTAAGTCACACAAGTTCAATGTTCCCTGTAGTCGACAAGGAAAATATTAAACAAAAACTTGTTGTTCGTCAGAGTCCGTTGATTTCTATTAAAGATGTTAATCTTTTATATCACGATTGTACTTTGGAAATTATTTATATGCCAAAAACTGGTAAGATAGTTTCTGTAACTCAAACAGTTCAGTATGATTGTGTTGTTGATTACGATTTCCACATGGGTCTTGGTAGTTTAGGCATTTCAATTATGCCTGACCAACAAGCTGTAGGTGCTGTTACAGATACTGCAGTTTATACAGATTTCGTTTATTAATTTAAAATGAGAGAAGAGTGGGTTTTAGTGCCCACTCTTTTTTGTTGTTTTGTTAAATAAATTTTGTTGATTTTTATAATATTTTTAATGTATTTTTATGCATTAATTTATTGATAAAAATGTTTTTATATGATATAATAAAGCAATTAAATTGGCGAGGTGCGGGTTATGACAAGACACGAAGCAAGAGAACAGGCATTTGCAGTAATTTTTGAAAAGAGTTTTAACGAAACTGCAACGTTTCAGGAGATTATTGAGAATGCTGAAGAATGTGGTTTAGTTAAAGTAAATGGCTTTGCTTCTACACTTTTAAAAGCAGTTGAAGAAAATATAGTTAAAATCGACGAAGTTATTACAGAAAATTTGGTGGGATGGACTTTACAACGTCTCCCAAAGGTTTCACTTGCAGTTTTACGTCTTGCAGTTGGTGAAATTTTATTTAACGAAGATGTTCCAACAAATGTAAGTGTTAATGAAGCTGTTGAGATTGCAAAAACATATGGCTCACCAGAAGATGCATCATATATAAATGGTGTTTTATCTGCAATTGTGAAAAAGATTAAGTAATGAGTTTGTTTTTAGGAATTGATACAAGTAACTACACAACTTCTGTAGCTTTAATTGATGGTGATAATAAAGTTGTTCAGAAAAAACGCTTGTTACCTGTTAAAGATGGCGAAAGAGGAATAAGGCAAAGCGATGCTGTTTTTCATCACACCAAAGCGTATCCTGAACTTTTAGAAGAATTGCTTAAAGACGTTTTGGAACCAATTACTGCAATAGGTGTTTCAGTAACTCCTACTACAGAAAAAGGCTCTTATATGCCGTGCTTTTTAGTCGGCGAGAGTGTTGCAACTTCTCTTTCGAGTGCTTTAAAGGTTCCACTTTTTAAGTTTTCTCATCAACAAGGTCATATTGCTGCGGCTCTTTATTCTGCAAATAAAACTGAATTTTTTAATAGTAAGTTTATTGCATTTCATGTTTCAGGTGGCACAACCGATGCCGTTCTTTGTGAAGCAGAAAATAATACACTTAAAATTACGCCTGTTGCATCTTCAAATGATTTAAAAGCAGGTCAGGCTGTAGATAGAATTGGTGTTAAAATGGGGCTTTTGTTTCCGTGTGGTAAGGAACTGGAAAAATTAGCACTTAAAAGTGAAAAAATATACAAAAATAAAATTAAACTTTATGATGGCGATTGCTCGCTTTCGGGTCTTGAAAATAAATGCTTAAAAATGCTTGGAAATGGCGAAAGTAAAGAAGATACCGCAAAATTTCTTTTAACATATATTGCCGATACTTTATCAGAAATGGTAAAAAATATATTCTCAGAGTATGGCGAATTACCACTTGTTTTTGCTGGTGGCGTAATGTCTAATTCAATTATTCGTGAAATTATTACTTCTCGCTATAAGTCTTACTTTGCTGAGCCCGAATTTTCTTGCGATAATGCGGCTGGAATTGCCGTTCTTACAAAACTAAATTTTGAAAAATAAAGTAGGTAAGTGAATGTATTCCGTTTCACCAACTGTGTTTTCAGTAACAGAACTTAACAATTACGTAAAAAGAATATTAGATAATGACGAGAATTTAAAAAATGTTTTTGTAACAGGTGAAATTTCCAACTTCAAAAATCATTATAGCGGTCATATGTATATGACAATTAAAGATGAAGGTGGAGCAATAAAAGCAGTAATGTTTTCGTCTTATGCTTCACGCCTTAAATTTGTTCCTGAGAATGGAATGAAAGTAATTATTTTTGGTAGTGTGTCACTTTATAATAAAGATGGTAGTTATCAGCTTTATATTACAGATATGCAACCAGACGGCGTAGGTGCATTAAATTTAGCGTATGAGCAGTTAAAAGAAAAGCTCCAGAATGAAGGTCTTTTTAATGCTGAATTTAAAAAGCCTATACCGGAATTCCCACAAAAAATAGGGGTTATGACTGCACCAGATGGTGCGGCAGTCCGTGATATTTTTTCAATTTTAAAAAGACGTTATCCGGTAGCAGAAATTGTTTTCTGTCCTGTTGCAGTTCAAGGCGAGAGGGCTGCTCCTGAAATTGCAAAAGCAATAAAACTTTTTAATGAACAGAATGCAGCCGATGTCTTAATAGTCGGTAGGGGCGGTGGCTCGCTTGAAGATTTATGGGCATTTAATGAAGAAATTGTAGCACGTGCTATATTTGAGTCAAAAATCCCAGTTATTTCAGCAGTTGGTCACGAAACAGATTTTACAATTGCAGATTTTGTCGCAGATTTAAGAGCACCAACTCCATCTGCTGCGGCAGAACTCGCAGTTCCAGATATATTTGAGCTTAAATCAGAGTTGTTAGGTTTAAAACAACATTTGTCAGTTTTAATGAGAAATATGCTCACAGGCGAGAAAGAAAGGCTTGAAAATTTTGAAAAACAAATCACAATTTTAAGTCCCTCAAATAAAATTATAAATTCCCGCCAGGAGCTTTCAAATCTTTACGAAAAAGTAGTTAACTCTATTACTTCAAAATTGAATGACGAAAAAACGAAAATTTCGTTGTTATCAAGCAAATTAAATGCTTTAAGTCCTTTAGAGGTGCTTTCTCGTGGGTATTCAATTTCTTATAAAAATGAAATGCCAATAAAGAGTGTTGGTGACGTAAAGACTGGCGATAATATTAAAATTAGAGTTACGGATGGCGAATTTTTCGCAGAAGTGAAAGGTAGTTAAAATGGAACAGAATTACGAAGTATCAATAAAAAGATTAGAAGAAATTACCACTCTTTTAGAAGATGGTAAGCTTTCAATAGATGAGAGTTTAAAGCTTTTTTCAGAAGCAACATTGATAATCGGTGAATGCACAAAGTATTTAGACTCTGCAGAACAGAAAATCTCAAGTCTTATAAAAGGTGAGTAATTTATGAATGATAAAATTAAAGAGTATTCTTCACTTATAGAAGAAAAACTTTATAAATATTTTGAAGCTTCACTTCCTGAGTATAAAATTCTTTTTGACTCAATGGAATATAGCGTGAAAAATGGGGGTAAAAGAGTAAGACCACTCTTAACACTGCTTTTTTATAACGCTTGTGGTAAAGATGATGTTTTAAAAGCAATGCCAATGGCAGAGGCAGTTGAGTATATTCATACCTATTCATTGATTCACGATGATTTACCTTGTATGGATAACGACGATTTTCGTCGTGGTAAGCCATCAAATCACAAAGTTTATGGTGAAGCTATTGCGCTTTTAGCAGGTGATGGACTTTTAACTTCAGCATTTGAAAGAATTTCAGTTTGGTCTTTAGCGGGTCTTTATGATGCAGAAACTGCAGTTAAAGCAATACACGAGCTTTCAGTTTATGCTGGCGCTCGTGGTATGATTGGTGGTCAGATTATTGATATCGGTAACGAAAACAATCCGAATGCCGATTTTGATAATTTGAAACTTATGGATAGCCTTAAAACTGGTTGCCTTATTTCAGTTGCCTGTGCTTTGGGGTGTATTGCCGCTGGTGCTTCACAAGACTTAATTGATTCAGCAAAAACCTTTGGCGAAAAATTAGGACTTGCTTTTCAGATAAAAGATGATATTTTAGACGTTACAAGCACTTTAGAAAAGTTAGGTAAAATGACTGGTAGCGACAAAGAAAATAATAAATCGACTTATGTAACGCTTTTAGGTATTGAAAAGTGTGAAGAATTAGTTAAACAACTTACAGATGAAGCAATGAACGCTTTAGATGTTTTCCCTTATAATGAGGCTATTAAAGAATATGCAAATTACCTTGCAGACAGAGAGTATTGATTTTTATGAAACACGAATTGTTAGAGAAAATTAAATCTCCCGTCGATGTAAAAAATCTCGACGAAGCACAGCTTCCTCAACTTGCTGAGGAGGTCAGGGATGTTATTGTCTCAACAGTTTCACAAAATGGTGGTCACTTAGCGTCAAATCTTGGTGCAGTTGAATTAACAATTGCACTTCACAGAGTATTTAATTCTCCACACGATAAAATTATCTGGGATGTTGGTCATCAGGTTTATACACACAAACTCTTAACTGGCAGATACGAAGAATTTAAAACTCTCCGTCAGAAAGATGGTCTTTCAGGCTTTTCGAGACCAAATGAAAGTGAGCACGATATTGTTTTCAGTGGTCATAGCAGTGTTTCAATTTCTACTGCTATGGGTATTGCCGCTGCAAATAAAGTTAATGGTAAAAAAGATTGTGCAATCGCAGTGTTGGGCGATGGCGCCTTAACGGGTGGTCTCGTTTATGAAGCACTTAACAATACCCGTGCTTTAAAAGATACTAAGCTTATCATTATTCTTAATGACAATGGTATGTCAATTTCAAAAAATGTTGGAAATCTCGCTAAAAGACTTGCCGTTATGCGCTCTACAAAAGAGTATTTCAAATTCAAATCATTAGCAGAACGAATAATTTCAAAAATCCCATTTTTCGGTGCAAAGTTGGCCGATAAAATTTTAAAAACCAAAACAGATATTAAAAATATTATTTACGGCAGTAATCTTTTTGAAGATTTAGGCGTTCGCTATATGGGACCTATTGATGGTCATAATATCGAGCATCTTTGCGAAGCACTTGAAGGTGCTAAAAATATTAATCACCCTGTGCTTCTTCATATTAATACAATAAAGGGCAAGGGCTACGTTCCAGCAGAAGAAAATCCGACTGATTATCACGGCGTTGCACCATTTGTTGTTGAAAAAGGCTTAGAAAAAACTTCTAACAATAATTTTTCTGAAGAATTTGGCGACTTTCTTTACAATCAAGCGGCAAAAGATAAGCGTATTTGTGCAATTACTGCTGCTATGATGTTAGGTACTGGTCTTCAAAAATTTTCTGAGGAATATAAAAATAGATTTTTTGACGTTGGTATTGCAGAAGAACACGCCATTCCTTACGCTTTAGGTCTTTCTAAAAATGGAATGGTTCCTGTTTTCGTTGTTTATTCAACGTTTTTGCAACGTTGTTATGACCAGATTATGCACGATTTTGCTTTGCAGCAAGGTAAAATGATTATTGCGGTTGACAGAGCTGGTATTGTTGGTGATGATGGCGAAACTCATAATGGTATATATGATGCCGCTATGTTCAATGGTGTGCCTAATATTCTTGTTTATTCGCCAGCTTATTATAGCGAATTAAAGAAAGATTTTGTTAATGCACTTTACCATTCTACAACGCCTGTTGTTGTAAGATATCCGAGAGGCAGTGAACCTTATTGTCCTGACGATTTTACAGTTACTGGCAATGCTTATGATATTTATGGCGATAATAATGCTGAGTATGCTCTTGTTACTTATGGTAGAATTTTCGGAGAAGCTGCAAAAGCATATAATGAGCTTAAATCACAAGGTGTAAGCATAAAAATTATTAAACTTAATGAAATTATTCCTATTTCTACTACGGTTTACGAGGAATTAGAGAATGTAAAGAAAGTTTACTTCTTTGAAGAAGGGGTAAAAAATGGTGGTATTGGTGAAACTTTCGGTAGTTATATTCTTGAAAATGGTTTAGCACCACGCTTTAAATTAGTCGCTTTCCCAGACTGTTTCGTAAAACAGGGTAAGGTAAATGAAATTTTACACGAATATCAGTTGGATTGCGATGGTATGTGTAACGTTATTTTAAAAGATTTCGGAAAGGTCAATGAAAATGAGTGATAAAAAGGTAAGACTTGATTTATATCTCGTCCAAAAAGGCTTTACCGAAAGCAGAGAAAAAGCCAAGGCTCTTATAATGTCGGGTATTGTTTACGTTAATGACCAGAAGGAGTTAAAGGCTGGTCGTGATGTAAAAGCAGACGATTTAGTAGAAGTTCGTGGCAGTACGCTTAAATACGTAAGCCGTGGTGGGCTTAAATTAGAAAAAGCTATGCAGGAATTTCCAATAAATTTAACTGACTGTACTTGTATGGATATTGGAGCTTCAACTGGTGGATTTACTGATTGTATGCTCCAGAATGGTGCAAAAAAAGTTTATTCAATTGATGTTGGTTACGGTCAACTTGCCTGGAAATTAAGAAGTGATGAGCGTGTTGTTAATATGGAGAGAACTAATTTCCGTTACGTTACTCACGAACAAATCCCAGAAGAGATTGACTTTGCATCTGTTGATGTTTCATTTATTTCTCTTAAAATTATTTTGCCTGTAATGTATGAGCTTTTAAAAATGAATGGCGAAGCCGTTTGTCTTATAAAGCCACAGTTTGAAGCTGGCAGAGAAAAAGTCGGCAAAAAAGGTGTAGTAAGAGACGTGAACGTTCACACAGAGGTTATAGAAAATATAGTTAGCTTTGCGTCGAGTCAGAAATTCAAGGTTTCAGGTCTTTCATTTTCACCAGTTAAAGGCCCTGAGGGTAACATTGAGTATCTTGTTTATTTAAAGAAAACAAACGAAATTACAGAATGTGAAGAATATATTGAATATGCGAAAGAACTTGCGAAGATGTCTCACGATGAATTAGATAAAAAGGGGGAGTAAAATGAAAATTGCATTAATCCCTAATATGACAAGGCAGAATGCCCCTGATGTGACGAAACAAGTTTTAAAAGAACTTGAAAATCTTGGCGTATCAGTTTTTTTGAGTGACGAGTTTTCAAACTTTTTTGGCGAAACAGATTACATAACTTATTGTAATATTGAAAATTCAATCAGTGAATGTGATATTGTTCTCACAGTTGGTGGCGATGGTACGTTTATTAAATCTGCAAAGCTTTCAAGCGAAAAAAATAGACCAATTTTATGTGTCAATGCTGGGAAACTTGCATATTTAGCTGGGCTTGAGAGTACAGAACTCACGCTTTTAAAAGATGTTGTAGAAGGTAAATATAAAACTGAAAAAAGAATGATGTTGAATGCCACAATTATTGGCAAGGATGGTGAAGTTTTATATCATTCAAATTGCCTTAACGATGCCGTTGTTTCAAGGTGTGGCACTGTAAGAATTATGAATCTTTCAATAGATTGTAACGGTGCTCATTTAATGGATTATTCGGCAGATGGCGTTATAGTTTCAACACCAACGGGGTCTACGGCTTATTCATTTTCTGCTGGTGGTCCTGTTATTGAACCGCAAATTGACAGTATGTTAATAACTCCGGTTTGCTGTCACTCTTTCTTTTCTCGTTCAGTCGTTTTAAGACCAGATTCAGTCTTAGAAATAAAACACGACAATTCTGGTGAAGCAATGCTTTCTTGTGATGGCGAAGAGCCCGTTTCAGTACCACAAGATTCAATTGTGAAAATTGAGTGTTCGCAGAAAAAAGCAGAATTTATTAAGGTTAAAAACGATACTTTTATCGATATTTTAAATAAAAAAATGACAAAATAAACTTTTCTGGAAGGATGTTAAAAGTGAAAAAGACAAGACATAAGTTGATTTTAGATTTAATTGAACAACAAGACGTTGCAACACAGGATGAACTCTTAGAGTTGTTACTCGAAAGAGGTTACAGTGTTACTCAGGCAACAGTGTCACGTGACGTTAAAGAATTAAGACTTTTAAAAACATTAGGTCCTAATGGTGTTTATCGTTATGCTGTTGAAACTAATAACACAAATAATTACACAGATATGTTCAATGCACTTTTCTCAGGTTCATTATTAAAAGTAGATTATGCTGGTAATATCTGTGTTATCAAATGCATTCCAGGTCTTGCTCAGGCTGCTTGTGCCGCAATTGACTCAATGAACGTTACAGAAGTTGTTGGTACTATTGCGGGTGATGACACTATCTTTATGCTTTGCAGAACTACTGACGAAGCACAAGGTGTTGCGGCAGCACTTAAAAGAATGATTAAGAATTAAAAGGCGGTAACACTATGCTTTCTGTTTTAAAAATCAGAAACATTGCAATAATAGAAAACGCTGAAATCGAGTTTAATAAAGGATTTAACGTGCTTACTGGTGAAACTGGTGCAGGTAAATCTATTATTCTCGATTCAATTAACGCTGTGCTTGGTTTTCGTACCTCCCGTGAGCTTATAAGAACGGGTGAGACGGAGGCAGAAGTTACGGCGCTGTTTTCGTTTATTGGTGAAAAGACAAATGAAAAATTAAATGAGTTAGGTTTACCTTTAAATGACGATAATTCTCTTTTAATTACAAGAACAATTACCGCTGATAAAAACGTCTGCAGAGTAAACAATTCACTCACGTCTGTTTCTGCTTTAAGAGAAATAGGAACAACACTTATCTCTATTCACGGTCAGCAAGATAACCGTGAGCTTTTAGATAATGAAACTCATATTTCTTATTTAGATGCAGTAGCAGAAAATACTGAGCTTTCAGAAGGGTATAAAGCTACATATAAAGAGCTTTGCGATATTTCTTCTGAGATAAGAAGTCTTATGACAAACGAAGCTGAAAAGGCTCGTTTGATTGATATATTATCCTTCCAGATAGATGAACTAACAAAAGCTGGAATTACAGTAGGCGAGTGGGAAGAGTTAAAAAATAAACGTACCGAAATTCAGAATATTGAAAAAATCAGTGAAGGCTTCAAAATGGCAGAAAGTGCGCTTTCTGGTGGCGATGGATTTACTGGTGCAGTTGAACTCGTTTCTGGTGCAACAAAGGCACTTTCACAGGTTTCAGCATTTTCAAAAACTGCTGAAGAATTATCGACTAAATTAAATGACATTTATTATGAATTAAGCGATATTTCAGATACCTTACGCTTCAATGATGATAGTGGCGAATATACAAGAAATGACCTTGAATTAATTGAAGAAAGACTTGATTTACTTTATAGATTAAGTAAAAAATATGGTGCAACTGAAGAAGAAATGTTAGAGTTTTTAGCTAAAGCTGAAGAAAAATTAAATTCTCTTACTTTTTCAGAAGAAAATTTAGAGGCTTTAAAAGAAAAACGTCAATTTGTTTTAGAAAAAGCACAAAAACAAGCAGATGAATTATCTGCTTCACGTAAAGAAACGGCAAAAAAATTCGAAGAAAACGTAATGGAAGAATTACGCTTTTTAGATATGCCAAACGTTCAGTTTAATGTTAATTTCTCAGAAGTTGACCTCTGTGAAAATGGTATTGATTCTGTTGAATTCTTAATAAGTGCAAACGTTGGCGAACCACCGAAGCCAATAGCAAAAATTGCGAGTGGTGGTGAGCTTTCAAGAATTATGCTGGCACTCAAAAATGTACTTTCAGATAAAGATAAAATTGGCACAATGATTTTTGACGAGGTTGACACTGGCGTAAGTGGTCGTGCCGCTACAAAGGTAGCACAGAAACTAAAAGAAGTTTCAACTGGCAGACAGGTTATTTGTGTTACTCATTTAGCACAATTAGCCGTTTTAGCAGATAACCACTATTTGATTGAAAAAACTGCAAAGGACGGTAAAACGTACACGAACGTTACACCACTTGACTTTGAAGGTAGAAAGTACGAAATTGCCCGAATTACAGGCGGTGGCGAAATTACCGAAACACAACTAAAAAATGCAGAAGAAATGCTTGGTGTGAAAGGTTGATATATATGAAATTAGGTGCTTGCTTAGGTTGGGGCGATTTCAGTAAATATGAATTTGCCAAACAATGTGGTTTAGACTACGGTGAAACAGATTTTACGGATATTGCTCTTGCAAGTGAAGAAGATTTTAACGAGTTTTGCGAAAATATAGAAAAATTAGGGTTACCAGTGCTTGCGTCAAACCATTTTTTACCAGGTCATTTAAAACTTGTTGGCGAAAATGTTGACAAAAAAGCGTTAGCAGAATTTTTAGAAAAAGGTCTTAAAAGAGCAAGTGCTTTAGGTATTCAATCAGTAGTTTTCGGTAGTGGTGCTGCAAGAAGCTTCAAAGAAGATTACAGCATAGAAGAAGCAAATAAAGATATGGTTGTTTTCTTAAAAGAAATAGCTTCTCCTATTGCTTCAAAATATGATGTTAATATAGTTATTGAACCACTCAGTATAGGCGAAACCTCAATGATACATACAGTAAAAGATGGTGTTGATTTTGCCCAAAAGGCAGATTTTAACCATGTTTACGGTCTTGCTGATTTATTCCACGTTTGCAATAATAAAGACGATATTGACGGAATAGGCGATTTTGTCGGTAAAATCAAACACGCTCATATTGCAGAACCTGAAACACGCATTTTCCCTAATAAAAATGCAGATGATTCAGTGAATGAAATTTATAAACGTTTCATTTCTGCATTGGAAAAAGCAGGTTGCGAAACCTTGACAATTGAAGCGAGAACAGATGATTTCTTTAAAGATTTACCAGAAGCGATTGAAGTACTTAGAGAAGTGCTGAGTGCAAAGTGCTGAGTGCTGAGTTTCGGAAGCCTTACGGCTTGATTATAATTATTGGTGAATAAAAAATAGTTTATCCTATCATTTAAAGTTGGTTTTAGTATCAACTAAAAATGATAGGATATATTTGTTTGTGTTGATATTTAATATAATAGCGTCGCAGACCATTAACTAAGCACTTTGCACTCAGCACTTTATTTAACTCCCGTCAAATCAAACTCCGGAGTATATTCTTCCTTAGCCGAAGAAAGCTCTTGCATAAACCCATCTTCAATGCCAGAGTCATATAAATAGTCAGCAATTTCATCATATTCTTCTTGTGTCACTCTTCTGTGAAGTTCATCTTTTTTACATTCACCATTAGGCGTAAATTGACTCATAAGGCTAAAAAGAATGTCGCCATCTTTGAAGTTTTCACTTACCCAGTCAATAACTTTTTTTGAGTTTTCAAGCTGACCTGGCAAAACAAGGTGACGAATTATAACGCCACTTTGCATTATACCGTTATCATCAATTTTGTATTTCCCAACTTGTCTGAACATCTCTTTAATTGCATTTGTTGCAATTTCAAAATAGTTTTTTGCACCTGAATAGTCAAAAGCCAGGCTATCGTCTGCATATTTTAAGTCGGGTATGTATATATTGATTTTGCCTTCTAATTTTTCCAGAGAGTCTATGTTTTCATATCCACCACAGTTATAAACTACAGGCACACTTAAAGGTTTGTCGAGTGATTTTAAAACTGCATCTAAAAAGTGGGTGGGGGTTACAAGGTTTATGTTGTTAACGCCTTGTGAAATAAGCTCTTTATATATCTCTTTAAGTCTTTCTACACTTACCACTTCACCGAATTGCTTTTTGCTTATATCTTTATTCTGACAAAACTCACATTTTAAGTTACAACCACTAAAAAATACAGTTCCGCTACCGTTACCTGAACTAATAGGTGGTTCTTCCCATAAATGAACAGAAGCCCTTGCAATTTTGGGCTCTAAGCCCATACCACAAAAGCCTTTTTCTTTAGTTCTGTCAATACCACAATTCCTTGGGCAATCGTTACAAATATACATAAAATCACCACACAGATTATACCCTTTAATATAACAAAAAGCAATACTGTAAATTAGAGTCAAAAACTTGCAATATAATGTAATATGTGAT
>SVOI01000089.1 GCA_015066465.1 Oscillospiraceae bacterium | reverse complement strand
CTTCGCTACAGTCAGGAGCAAGAAAACTATATCATCAAGCAAAACAGCAACTATCCGTTTAGAAATATACAAATTCGTATTCTTGAAGGGAAATGGGTTATCATATCTAAGAACAAGGCACCTGCAATTCACTTTGTCATTCACAATCCACAGCTCCGGAGTGCTTTGGAAAATATGACCATTCCGATTTCCGAAGAAAACGATGAAGAATAAGAAAATTGCTATATCTTACAAAAAGTTATCATATGAGAAAGGCGGTAGTGTTCAAATCACTACCGCCTTTTATCATCCATATATTAAGTCTGTGTTCACCAATTCTGCGGCTCTTTGTCGAATGTTATTCATTCTGCCAACCCACGCCGACTGATTATCTGCTTTAAGCTGTTCGGTAACGTCTTCGCACTCTGCCATCTGCTTTACAAGCCGAGAAAACATATCTTCTGCTTGTTTGTCGAGGTCAACGAGGTAAAACAAATATATACTGTAATACTTAAGTTCACACAAATCTCCATTGGAATCCTTATATAAAGTCAATGTTTTGCTATCTTACAGGTGATCTTGAAAATGGACAAAAATATTATGAAATCTGGTCGAACGACTCATTTTTTGAAAGAATAATTAATAGAGATAATTACCCAAAAGATTTATCTAAATTAAGCAAAAAATATGTAATTAACTTTATTTGTGAACAAAGAAAGTTTTACCATAGTAAATCATATATGAAAAAAATGAAAACCAATGAAGTTTACGAAAGATAAAATTTCGTTAGACACAAAATAACATAAGGAGCAGATTTCTGCTCCTTGTTCTATTTCTCTCACAATTCAGCAATTTTCCAAACATCATCCAGCAAAGACCCAAACAAGTCTTGAGTTTCGTGTGTTTATGGCTATTTTTTCATTTCAGCAAAGGAAAGGGTGGTTTAAGGTTACGAACCATATTAAATCGTCAAACCCCTCCATTCAGGTGGCACCGCCGCCTGATGTTTTTGAAAAAGTCGCTTCAGCAAAGACTTTTCTTATTCCTGCCTGTAAATCGGTTGAGTAAAAATTAGGGGTGTGATACTTGTATTATATATATTGTTATACTATAATAGTTCATAGAGGTGATAGTATGGAAAGTCGTTTTAAAATTATGAATGATAGAATTATATTCGATTGTAATAAATTAAAAGTTTTTTTATTAATTATTCCTCTTGGTATGTTTATAAGTGGCATCCAGTTAATATTAGGGCTTATGCCATTTGAAGAAAACTATATGTGGCTTGATGTTTTTGGCTTGGTTTTTGCATGCATTTGGACTACTGTTGTAGGTGTAATGTCCTTTTATCTTGTATTTAATATTTTAAAAAAGACTATCGTTGATTCAAACGGTATTACCGTTACGTTTCTTGCCTATAAAAAAGAAATCGCTTGGATGGATGTTAAGGATTATGGTCTTTCGTATTCAGGTAAAGCAAGAGGCGATGGCAATATTTATGATTTGTATTTTTCAACAAAGGAACAAGAATTCAAAAATAAGTGTAAGAAAAAACTGAAAGGAAATATGATAAAAGTTATTATAGTTGAAGATGATTATCAAAATGTAATAGAAAAAATTATTCCATTTTGTCAGACAAAAACTTGTGTAACTCCGTTTATTGGTGAAAATAGGTTTCATTTGTTATAATGATTGAATTAATGTTTTTTAGAATATCCGCTCAGTTCAATGCAAAATCTTTAGAGCAAAAAATAGTATCATTATTCAACTTATTTTTTAGCTGACAGATTCCAATTTGTCGAGTTCTTTATGAAACAATAATACAAAATTTTAGGAGCAGATTTCTCTGCTCCTTTTCTTTGTGCGTACAAAAATTTTTACACCCTGAACACGAAAAAATCCAACCGAAAAGAAAATAAATTAAGACGAAGCCAAATCGAAAACAAAATAAATTTATTGTAGTAACTGTTATTTTATGCTATAATTCATTTAACAGACATAAATTTTACAAATTGTATGTTATAAAAGTAAAAAACAAATATTATTATGACAGGAGAATTTTTATGAATTTTATAATCAAATGGCTATCTTTTGCAGTTATGATGTTTTCTATTCTTTTTAATACTATAGATGCGACATTTCTAAAAGATGCACCCGAACCGAAAAGTGAGGCGCAACTCATCGAGATGCAGAGTAAATTTGATGAACCTGAATTAAGTAATGAAATTACGGTTATTAAGATATCAGAACTCTCCATGTCACAACTTCATACAATTATTGCTTTACAAGGACTTGTTGCAAGAAAGGAACCCGCAATATTTATTGATTACGGTTCAGAATCAAACCGATATGCTCTTGAAGAAATGAAAAAAGCAGGCTACACACTTTCTGAAACAGATGCAGACGGTAACCCTTGGAATTTTTCTTCTGTAATTAAAAAATTCTCATCATACATAACTGATGGCGGGTATATTCTTTTTAAAACCTACGAAGACCATGGTCAACTGAATACTGCAACAAATCTTGCGACAATAAATGGTTGGCTTCCCGTTGCTTGTGATAACGAAGAAGCGGTAACAAAACTCGGATTAAAAAAATCTGCCGATATCAGTAAAGATAACATAAACTTAAAATATCTTAAAAACTTTTACAAAGAAAACAAAGAGCATTTTCGTAATGATTCGCTTGTTCATCTTTATTACTATGCACACGGAATGAGAGATTTTGCAATTCAGCAGAAAATTTTTGTTATGTATATTGAAGACAGCGATTTTACAGGCAGACTTTTCCGTGATAAGATTATGAAAAATCTT
This sequence comes from Oscillospiraceae bacterium, assembly GCA_015066465.1. Lineage (GTDB taxonomy): Bacteria > Bacillota > Clostridia > Oscillospirales > Acutalibacteraceae > DTU089. Next base: position 934 of record SVOI01000089.1, on the reverse strand, counting down.
AAACCAGCCTCTATTATTTTTGGTTGGTGCCAGTACGAGGTTAAATTTACAGAATCTGCTTCACGTTACGGTCATTCAGTAATTCCGTCTGACCATTCTTATAATCTTAGTATGCTTTCATCATTTGAGGTTGAAGAAACAAAATTCAATACTAAATTATCATCTGAAATTAAACTTGCTGAAAATAAGCATTACGTTTCATTAGTTTACAGTGACGGAGACAACCTTCAATGGATTCAGAACGGTTTTAGTGAATTCCACACGTGGCAGAGTTACAATTCCCCTGTGCCTGTCAGTTGGACCTTCTCCCCTATTGCCAAAGAATTATCTTCAGTTGACATAAAGCGCACCCTTACTACAGGTAAAGACGTTGCGTTTATTACAGGTCCGTCAGGCGGCGGATATGCACGTATTTCTAAAATGAATTCCGAAGAGCTTGAAGTCTTTTCAGATTACAGTGCTTCACTTATGCTTGAATCAGGTCTTAATATCATAACTTTCCTTGATGAGTACAAGGGAATGAATTTTGATAAAAATCTCGAAAAGCGTCTTTCATATTTTTCAAGATATGATAATATTGAAGGTGGTATTATTCAGCTTGACCCTGACAGATATTCAGCAGGTGAAGGAAAGGTGTTCTTCTCGAACGATAAACCTTTTGTTACTGTTGGTTTCAGTTTGTGGTATCCAAGCGGGAATGCGGACGAAGTAACTAACGAATGGCTCAAGGAACAAGCCCAAATAATCAATGCAAAAAAAGCTGATTTATCATCAATAAACGGATACACGGTAATAAACATTCACCCTTGGACAATCGGCACTGATGATTTACAATATTTTATAAGTCAATTAGATGATAATATCGAAATTATAGGTGTAGATGAATTACTTTCTGCCATCGAGCAGAATGTTCCGCACGAATTCGCACAACCCG
>SVOI01000041.1 GCA_015066465.1 Oscillospiraceae bacterium | reverse complement strand
ATACGTCAGTATGACTGCGCCAAAGAAACACCTTACTGCACCAAAATCTTTACAATTTTAGGTGCTTGCAGTTTTGTAAGACAAAAAAATTTTCAGTAACAAGGAAAAACTCGCAGGAATACTGACGTATTTCAAGAGTTTTGACGATGTTAGTGGGAATTTTTGTCTTCCAAAACCATGCGGTGTTCGGCTCCCGTCACCTTATGAAATTGTTTTCACTGCTTCATTAATAACTTTTGAAGCAACAGGTAACGCCGTGCTGGAGCCCCAGCCACCATTTTCTACAATTACAACTACTGCAAACGGAGTTTTCTTATCTTCACAAAAGCCTAAAAACCAGGAGTGTGGTTTTTCTGTTTCAGAAACCTCTGCAGTACCTGTTTTGCCACACATTTTTATTTCGCCAAAATTCCAGTCGCCGTAATTTTCTTTAACTGTTTTTCGCATCATCTTTTTTAGTTCTTTTGCAGTTTCAGGTGTAATGTAAACTACCTCTTCTGCAACTGTTTCGCTTATTTTCCTACCAGATGGCGAAGCAATACTTTTAACAACAAATGGTAGTTTCACAGTTCCATCATTCGCAATAGCCCCCGCTATTGTAAGCATATGATATGGATTTGCGAGTGTAGTATATTGACCAACTGAACACCACGCCAAATCAGATGCACTTGCATCTTTAATATTGAGAATACTCTCAGTAGTAGTGCTGTTACCAAAGCTAAATTTTCTGCCGAAACCAAATTGCTTCGCTGTCGCCTCTAACTGTGCTGGAGTAATTTTTTTTGAAAGCTCTGCAAATGCACAGTTACAAGAATTAACAAGTGCCGTCTCGAGATTAAGTTCACCGTGTTCCTTCGGGCAACTGACTCTTACACCATTTATAAACATCTCTTCTTCACACTCATATTCCCACGAAGAAATATCACTGACATTCTGGAGCACACAAGCAGTTGTGATTATTTTGAAAACAGAACCTGGTGTATAAAGACCATCCAGTAATCTGTTAATATAAAGCCCGTCATATTTACCATTTTCATTTTTCTCTATATCTTCCGTCGACGGCTTGTTTCTTATATCAAAATTAGGACTCGAAACAGAACAAAGCATTTCACCTGTTTCATAATTATAAAGCGCCACCACACCTTTTCTGCTACCAAGTGCATCGAGTGCAACAGCAGAAACAGAAGCATCTAACGTTAACGTAACGTCATTACCACGCTCATATTTTTTGAGTGAATAAATACCTGTTACAAGGTTGTAGCCTATAAGTTCTCTTTTATACGCCGTCTGTACACCAGAAGCTATAAAACCCTCACTGTCACCAACAATATGAAGAACAGAACGCCTTATTCTTTCAGAATTATTATAAACTCTTTCACCATCTACTGTTTCAGCAAGTACTACACCATTTCTGTCGAGAATATTACCCGCACCAATAAAACTACCGTCATTCACGAGGTGAGTATTAGCTCTTAAGGTTGCCCATTTTTCTGCATTTGTACCTAAATTTATAGCAAGATAAACAAGTCCTGCACTAAAAAATGCTACAAGAAGGAACACAACAAATGCTCTTTTAGTCGTCGATTTCATTTGTCGCCCTCCTTTTCTGCTTAGGTATTGGTCTTGCTAAATCAGGCTTAAAGTTTGAGAACGTTCTCACGTCAACAGACTTAATAAACGCTAAAAGGCAGAAGCAACAAATAATACTTGAACCACCCTTACTGATAAATGGCAACGTAACACCCGTAAGTGGTAATAAATCAGTAACACCAAAAATATTTAGCATACTCTGGAAAACAAGTAGTGAAATTGCCGCAACACCACTTATTGCATAAAAGGTCGATTTTGATTTCTGTGAATTTATTACTGTTGCAACTGCAATAAGAATATAAGTCACAGGAATTAAAAAGCCCATTATCATACCAAACTCTTCACAAACAACACCGAAAACCAAATCTTCTGCTGCGGCGAATATAGTTCTCAGTTTTCCGTTACCAAGACCTAAACCAAAAAGACCACCACTTGCCGAATAAATAAGCGTTCTTGTCTGCTGGTAGCCTGTTGTATCCATATTTTCCCATATATGAAGATACCCCGAAAATCTTGATGCAACATAAGGCTTAAAAAGTATAATAAGCACAGCACCCAAAGCAGCACCGATACATATAAGCATAATTGTTCTGATATCACCAGAACGCATAAAGGCTATAACAATAAACGTAAAGAAGAATATGAGTGCCGCACCGAAATCGTACATAAAAAATAATTCCACAACACAAATCGCCGCAAAAATCATATAAAGTGTAAGATGCCTTACAGACTGAAGTCTTTCGAGTGTTACCGCACCTACAAAAATAAATGCAACCTTTACAAGCTCTGATGGCTGAAGCGATACACCGCCGATATTAATCCAACTGAGCGCACCATTTGTAGGCTCTGCTATTAAGAGAGTAACAGCTAAAAGACCAATAGCTCCAACTGCTACAATGTATCTGATTATTTTAATTGCATCTATAAATCTTAAAAGTGTCAGTAAAACACAAAAACCAAGCACACCTATAACAATAGCAAAAAACTGCTTTAAAGCGCCATCCGGGTAAATACTCGCAACAATACCAAGACCTGTTGAAGCAAATAAAAATGCAACCGATTCAAGCTCAAAGGTTGTAATTCTCATGAATATTGATGCAAAAAAGTAATAACCCCACATAAGAATAATCATACCAAGAAAAGCACTTGCTACTAAAAACTCAAACTTACCATTCGGGAATGAAGTTAATAGCAACTCTATGAGATTATAAAACGAAATGAGAGTTAAAATCAAAAAGTAACCTGGTCTTGCAATTTTCTTACTTTTATCTTTTATATATTTAAACTTATTCACAGAAAGTGTATATTCAAGGCCACCAAAGCCTACTCTGTCACCATCGTAAATATTAGCTTTTTTCTTTATCATTTCACCATTTACTGTTACACCAGCTTTAGAGTTGGTGTCAAAAATCATAAACCCTTTATTTCTGAAAGCTATAACGGCGTGAAGACGTGAAATTGTATCAAAGCCGAGAACTATATCACAAGCTTTATTTCTACCCACTGAGCATTCCCTGTCACGAAGTGTAATAACCTCACCTGTTATTTCGTTCACAAGTCTGCCTCTTATAGGGTCACTTGCTTTTTTAAAGAACATAGAAATAACTACTCTTATAACAACGTAAAGAGCAATAACAAGAAGTGCATATCTTGAAACAGTTGTAAAGAAATCAAAAAAGCCTTCCATTTTTCCACGTCCTTTCTAAAATATACTTTATTATACTATATTAATCAAAAATAATCAATCTTTCTTGACAACCTATTCTTATATATTGTAGAATTAATATATATTTATATTTTTGGAGGCAGTTATGGCAGTTTCAAAATCATTATATGGCGAATTAAACGGTGTAAAGGTAAATCTCTTTACAATAACAAACAAAAATGGTATGAAAGCCGAAATAATAGAAAAAGGCGCTACATTAGAAAAGCTTTTTGTAAAAGATAAAAATGGCTCTATTATTGATATTCTATCTGGTCACGACACATTAAAAGGTCACGTAGAAAGAAGCGACTATCAGGGCGTTGTTGTGGGTCAGTACGCTAACAGAATAAAGGGCGGTAAATTCTCTATTGATGGAGTTGAATACAACCTCACAAAGAATGATAATGGCATCACCTGTCTTCACGGCGGTGGCGAGTATTCTTCAAGTATATGGAGTGGCAAAGAAGCTTCTGACAAGGCTGTGACCTTTACACTTTTCAGTAAAGACGGCAACGATGGTTTCCCTGGTAACGTTAATGTAAGTGTTACTTATGAGCTTACTGACAATGATGAGTTAATTCTCACTTACAATGCAGTATCAGACAAGAAAACTGTAATCAATCTTACAAACCACGCTTATTTCAACCTTAATGGTTTTGATAGTGGTGATATTTTAAATCACGAATTAGAAATTAAGGCTGACTATTTCACACCAATTGATGAAACAAGCATTCCTGTTGCTATGTCACAAGATGTTACAAACACACCTTTTGATTTCAGAAAGCCAAAAACAATCGGTAGAGATATAAACAACACCTCATGTATTCAGATAAAAAATGGTAATGGCTATGACCACAACTTTATTATTAACGACTTCGATGGTACATTAAAAACCTGTGCTATTGCAAAGGGTGACAAATCAGGCATTACAATGGAAGTTAAAACAACACTTCCTGGTGTACAGTTCTACACAGGTAACTTCTTAGATGGCACAATAATCGGTAAAGCAGAAAAGCCACTCACAAAGAGATGCTCATTCTGTTTAGAAACTCAGGTGTTCCCTGATTCACCAAACCATCAGGATTGGTGCAAATGTGTTTATGATGCAAATGAAGAATATTCTTCAACAACTGTTTTTAAATTTTCTTTATAATACTAACATTTAACTTTTTGTTAATTAAATTCCCATTCATTGACTATAATACTTTTATTTGGTATAATAATCAATCAATTGGATTTTCTTAAGAAATGAGGATAATGATGAAATTAACTCACCGCATTTTAGCGGCAGTTTTAGCATTAGCAACTTGTTTTTCTCTTTTTACCGTTACCGCTTCTGCTAAAAAATTTGCAAAAAAAATCAACACCAATTTAGGTGTTAAAACTCAATATGAATATGAAGCGAACAACCCTTCATGGCTTCGTCAGCTTATCGTTAAAGAAAATATGCTTTCTGTTGATGGTATTGTAACTGAAAAAGCTTTATACCCTGTTTCAAAATACCCTTATGTAACAGATGCACCATCTTTTAAAGAAGAGGTTGCTGAATATGCAAAATATTATACTCTTGATGAAGAATCTCAAAGAGCCGCTTATATTTACGTTTTTCAGCAATTAGGTGCAATGTCTATTATTGCTGACCCAGAGGCTACTGACCAGACAAAAGCTGAGTGGTTAAGAGAGCAAGGTATTATAATCACTCCAGAGCAAGAAGAAGACCCTGATTCAATATTTATGATAAGTGCCCTTTACGCTCTTTGGAAAAATGACTTTTTCTACGTTATAGAGGGCGAAAGAATAACTATTCCACCAGGAACAAAGCTTGAAGCTGCTCTTATGATGTATATGGTGGCATTGGGTGATGATGACCGTTCACTTTTAGCGTTTGTTAATAAGTATTTTAATATAACCGAAATTATCAGCCTTGAAGACTATGTTTATTACACCTGTCTTTTCGCTTTATATACAAATGGTTACGTAAGTTCCCGTGAAATTGTAACAATACCAAGAAACGAGGCTTTCCGCCGACTTGCAGTTATGTCAATTTCAAATGCGGGTATTTCAGTTGACGTTAACACTGCAACTGATGAAGAAATACAAATAAAATATATGGCTGCTATGCTTGGTACTCAATACAATGTAACGTTAGACCCCGACTCAACCTTCAAAGCAAACAGAGCCAAAACGTTACATTACTACATCATTCAGCGAATGGCTTATGAAGACAAAAAATTAGCAATTTCATCCTCAAAATACACTTATGAACAAGCTTTTGATATAGTTCTCAAAAAAACAAATCGTTTTGATTTAGAAAAGGAATTCTATTCAGATATTTATGAATATGACGTTCACCTCGACCATTTCAGAGAATTACTTTACATAAATCCTACACCTATTGATAATGCTTATATGACGGTTAAAATCAATGACCAGAAGGTTAATCTTAATCAATATGCAAAAATTCCATTAAACAGTGACCCAACACAGCTTATTCTTATTAACGTTCAGTATAAAGGTGAAAATAAAGAAAGTACAACTTACAGACTCAACGTTTATCAGGGTACTACACCATCAGATGATAAAGACGTTACAGGTATTATTTCTAACGTAGGTCAGGATATTATTCCGAATCTTAATAACACAGTTACACCAAGCTACGATTATTTAGACCCGACTCTCACCTTACAGAATGCAGTAAACACACCACCTGCTCAGATTTTACATATCAACGAACAGGGTCAGTTGGTTGACAGTCAGGGCAATGTTATAAGCGATTCTGTTAAAGAAAGTCTCCCAGCAGGTTTCGGCTACATACTCGGTGCAGATGGCATTGTTACAATAGGCAAACTTGATGATATCACAACAACTGCCGATTCTTCAACACAACCAGGAATTGACACGGAACAGATTAAAACAATTGTAATATACTTCTCAGCATTTTTAGTTGTTGCTGCTATGATAGGTGGCTACGCTTACTACAGAATGACTGTTAAGAGAAGAAGAACTAAGTCTGTTAAGAAAACAGATAAAGATAAGAAGAAAAAAGAAAAGAAAAAATAATATAATTTATGGTCAACTGTAAATACTAAAAATATATATTTTTTAAAATTTTGTTCATAAATTTTTGTAAAATATGGATTATAATGGCAGTTAACCATCAAATTATTAATGAAAAAGGGGTGTTTTTATGGCAACAGAAAAAATCCTTATAGTTGATGATGAAATTAACATTTGCGAACTTTTAAGATTATATCTTGAAAAAGAGGGCTATGTTACCGAGGTTGTAAATGATGGCGCTAAAGCGTTAGATGCATTTAATAGCTTCAATCCAGATATGGTTCTTTTAGATATTATGCTTCCTGGTCTTGACGGTTGGCAGATTTGCCGAGAAATAAGAAAAACTTCTCAGACACCTATTATAATGCTCACTGCAAAAGGCGAAGTGTTTGACAAGGTTTTAGGTCTTGAGCTCGGAGCAGATGACTACGTTGTAAAACCATTTGAACCAAAAGAGGTTATTGCAAGAATAAAAGCAGTTTTAAGAAGAATTACTCCTGCTGTTCCATCAGAAGATTCTTCAAACAAGGTTGTTACCTACGACAAGCTTTCTATTAACCTTACTAACTACGAGTTAAAAATAAACGGTGAATACGTTGATGCTCCACCAAAGGAATTAGAGCTTATTTACCACCTTGCAAGTAACCCTAACAGAGTTTATACACGTGACCAGCTTTTAGATGAAGTATGGGGATTTGAATATTACGGAAACTCAAGAACTGTTGACGTACACGTAAAACGTTTAAGAGAAAAATTAGAAGGCGTTTCTGACCAGTGGGAATTAAGAACTATTTGGGGCGTCGGCTATAAATTCGACACTAAATCATAATTATGTCAAATCTTATAGCTAAATTCAAAGGCAATAAGCGTAGTGCTTTTTTTCTTAAATATTTTGTAATATTAGCGGCAATGATTGTCGCCGGATTCATTATTACTGGCTCTGCCCTTATGGTCTTTGTTTATAATTTTTCAAAGCAGGAAACTCTTCAGAATCTTTCAAGAAACTCTGTAAATATTTCTAATATTGCACAAGAGATATTATGTTCAGATTTAGCGTTACACAACCCTGAAGCTACAGCACTTTTGTTTTATAACAACATAAAGCTCTCGTCAGATGCAAGTAACACAACAATTTTTATGTGTAATGACGTGGGTGACGTTATTGCTTGTGCTGACACAATGAAAAAGCCTTACGAAACAGTTACCGAGGCAGTTTGTGAAGAACACAAAAACTTTCACATACCAAAAGGCTACATTGTTAAAGCCGAAGCAATTGGCTATGCAGATTACACCACTTTAAGTGGCGTTTTCACAGAAACTCACGCCGTTGCAATTTCGCCTATAATGGTTGAAAATCAGTTAGTAGGCTTCACAGTCTGCACGAGTCCTGTTTCAGGTGAAATTACAACTTATTTTATAAAACTTTTGACTTCATTTTTATCTGCAGCGGTTATCGCTCTTGTTATACTCACGTTAGCACTTTTCTTCTTGGCAGATAAAATGACAAAGCCTGTAAGAGAACTTGCTAATGCTGCAAGATGCTATTCTTCGGGTGACTTTTCATATAAGGTTCCTGAACCTACTGAGCAAAACGAAATGACCGAGCTTATTATTGAATTCAATGCAATGGCAGACTCTCTTGAAGCTCTTGAAAACTCAAGACGAAACTTTGTTTCGAGCGTTTCACACGAGTTTAAAACTCCAATGACAACAATCGGTGGATTTATAAACGGCATTTTAGATGGCACAATCCCCCCAGAAAAGCAAAACTATTATTTAGAGATAGTTTCCTCTGAAGTAAAAAGGCTTTCTAAAATGGTTAATGCAATGCTCAATATTTCGAGAATTGAAACAGGCAATCTTACACTTAACATTGAACGCTTCAACGTTTCAAATAATCTTTTAAACACATTCTTAACCTTTGAACAGCTTATAACTGAAAAAAATATAACAGTCGAAGGTCTTGAAGAGTTAGAAGCGTTAATTGTTCCAGCAGACCAGTCGATGCTCGACCAGGTTATTTATAACTTAGTTGATAATGCGGTTAAATTTACAGATAATAATGGTACAATTAAAATCGAAACAAAACAGGATTCTCAGAGCTGTTATTTCTCTATACGTAATACAGGCTCAGGAATACCACCTGAACATATAAAGAATATATTTGACCGTTTCTACAAGGTAGATGGTTCAAGAAGTGCTGACACAAAAAGCACGGGTCTCGGACTTCATTTAGTCAAAAAAATCGTAGAGCTTCACGGTGGCAGAATCACTGTGAAAAGTGAAGAAAATAAATTCACTGAATTTACAGTTAAATTGCCGAAATAATTTTTTATTCAATATAATTTCAATATTCTTCTGTTATTTTTTAATGGCAGATTGGAGGCAGCTTTTTAATGGACGAATTTGTAAATCAGAACAACACACAACAACCTGAAAACACAAATGGCGGTAGCACTAACCCTACTACTCCGCCACCACAACAAAACCCTTATTATCAGAATCAGGGATTTTCTCAACAGAACGCTAACTATCAGGGTAATATGACTTACCCTACCTCACCTGCTGGTTATAACACTAATCAGCAATACAACCCACAACCACAATTTGGTACTGCTCAGGATTCACAGTATCAGCCACAAACTTTTAATACTTCACCTTATGAAAACCCTGTAAAAAAGAAACAATCAAAAACAGGTAAAAGTGTTTTTGCAATTCTTATAGTTCTTTGTATTGCAGTTGCTTCAATTCTTATTGGTATTTCTATTTCAGGTGACGATGCACAATTTGGTAACGGTAGTTCATCTTCACAAAACAGCCAAAAAATCGAGGGAGCTACACCTGACGTAGAAAAATCACCTTATGAGGCAGAAGAATACTCTGGCAAAGGTTCTATGACACCTACGCAGATTTATGATGCCGTAAAAGAAACCAATGTTGGTATTCTTGTTTACTACCAGAATCAGCAAGCTGGTGAAGGCTCAGGCGTTATTGTTGGTGAAAAAGGTGGTTACACATATATTATAACTTGTGCTCACGTTATTGCTGACAAGGGCGTTGACGTTCAGGTTCAGTTCCACGATTCAACTGAATTAGATGCCGACATTGTTGGTGTCGACTCTAAAACAGATATAGGCGTAGTAAGAGTTAAAAAAACAGGCTTTAAAGCTGCTACCTTTGGTGATTCTGAATCGCTTAAAGTTGGTACAGCCGTTTACGCTATTGGTAACCCAGGTGGTACAGAGTTCTTTGGCTCATTCACAAATGGTATTGTTTCATCTCTTGACAGACCAATTGCTACTTCTTCTAACGGCTTCTACGATTTACCTTGCATTCAGCACACAGCTGCTATTAACCCTGGTAACTCTGGCGGTGCTTTAGTTAACGAGTTCGGTCAGGTTATAGGTATCAACTCTTCAAAAATTGCTGATACTGACTATGAAGGTATGGGCTTTGCAGTTCCATCTGAAAAGGTGCTTGAAGTCTACAACGAGATTATTGAACACGGTTACGTTACAAACAGACCAATGCTTGGTATTCAGTACTATGCAGTTTCAAACGATTCAACTTATTCAGCTCTTGCTTGGAAAAACAATCTTCCTTATGGCTCAATAGTTATTGCAAGTATTGCAACAAACAGTAGCCTTAATGAAACAAATATCAAGGTTGGCGATATTGTTACTGCAGTTAACGGCAAGCCACTTGATGACACTGCAATTCTTTTAGAAGCAATTGAAAATGCAAAGGTTGGCGACAAATTAAATCTTACAGTTGTTCGTCTTAATAACGCTGGTACAGTGGCTTCTACCTTTGATGCAGAAATCACTTTAGTTGAAGATAAAGGCAACACAGTTTACCAGGAACCTGTAACAGAGCAACAACAGCAACAATCTGCTGAAGATTACTTTGAACAGTTCCCGTTTAATCCTTTTGGTTATTAAAATTTCGGTGTAGCAACTATGCTACACCGAAACTAAGTTTGCTTTCAGCAAATGAATTTGCCTATGGCAGTGATGTTACTTCGTAGTGATGTTTGCTTCGCAAATAAAAGTAGCAAACTTAACATCACTTTTGATACCAAATCAAAAACATCACTGTAATTTATTACAACATCACTTCAACCTCCAGGTTGAAACATCACCCACAAAGAAATTTGATTCTTTGTGGGATTTTTTTAATTTATTCCCAAACCTTCCATTATCCGTTTTAATTCGTTCCACTCATTAATAAGTTCTTGCAATTCTGCTTCACCCGATTGAGTAACAAAAAAATATTTTCTCGGTGGACCTTCTGTGCTTTTTTCTGAAGTACACTTTAAACAATCTTTTTGTTCAAGTCGTCTTAAAATCGAGTAAAAAGTACTTTCATTTACTTCTGGGAAAAACTCGTTCATTTTCTTTATAAGGTCATATCCATAAACAGATTTTTCGCTTCTTACTATCCAAAGAATACACATTTCGAGTATTCCTTTTTTTATTTGTGCATTCATTATTCTGTCACCTTTTTCAATTTTTTATTTAGTACAGCTATAATCACTATTTCTGCAACAAATATAGCAAGAAGTGTAAATAAATATGGGAAAATATACCATTCCATTGAGCTGATTGACGACAAAAACAGTTTTATTGCTGTAAAGGCGGTTACAGAAGCCAATGAACTGCAAAAAGAGAAGAAATAATCTGAACCTTTAATAAAGAACAAAACAAGAGCGACAATAGGGAAAACAGAAAACACAGTATATAACAATTCAATAAATAAACCGACATTTACAAGATTTTCATATTCATAAGTATATATAAAACTTGATATAATCCAACCAATAAATGAGAGCATACCTATAATTACTATTGTGCTGAAAATAGCGTTTACCGTTTGGGAAGTTTTTCTGTTATTAGAAAATTTTGAAACGAACATCAATTTCTTAGACAATTGTGAATATACAAGGAATAAACCAGCACCACCCAATATTATAGTAAGTGCCGCTAACATATAAAACGGGAAATTATAAGCCGTTGTTGACCACATATTAAAATAAACAAAAAACAACCAGAAACCAACAAACAAAACGCTCATAATAAAACCATTTCTCTTTGGAATTTCAAGCGATTTCATAACTTCTTTTGGTTTTTCAGTTGTCTGACTATCTACCATAAATCCAGAATAATCATCTAAAATCTCTTTCATTTCACTAAAACTCACTAATGGCAATAATCTGTAAGTAAGTTCAAGCATAAATTTATTCTTCATAAAACCAACCCCTTTATTTTGTGGGTACTGTGCAATAATCAGTACCTTGCATCTACATAATAACACACTACTGTTCAATAGTCAATAGTGAATTTATAGGGGTTTAAGCTCCGGTCGCCCGCAACAAAAATTCATTTCCTTGCTAATTGTAAATCTATTGTATCGTAAATAGTAATTTCTTCACCATGACGGTTGATTGATTCTTCAATTTTTGAGAAGAATTCATTTCGGATAGTTTCTTCAATAGCGATATGGTCTGAATATGTGCCGAGAAGCATTATATATTCTTTTGCCGAGAATGTGCGTGTACGATGAAACAATTTATATTTAATATCCGTAAAACCGTATTTCTCTGCAATCAAAGCTCTGTCGTGTGCTTGTTGCTCAGTATATTCAACAGGCGGTTTAGGTTCTTTGTTGTGGTATTTATAATAATATTCTGCATAAATTCCGTCCATTTCTGCCGACAGTTCAGATTTTCCTTTGTCACGATACGGATGATTTGCAAATCTTACAAACACACCACCATTTTTCAGCATATTATAAACTTTTTTATATCCGATTTCTTCGGGTATCCAATGAAATGCAGAAGCAGAATAGATTAAATCATACTTACCATTAAAATCAATATCTTCAAACTTTCCTGAAAGGGCTGAAAAATTCGGATAATCTTTGAATTTCTCACGACATATCTCACAAAAGTTTTCACCATAATCAACTGCAGTAAGATTGCAACCAGTTTGCAAGAATGGTAAAGTTGCCTGACCACCACCGATGCCTACTTCTACAACATTACTTGTATTGTTAATTGGTTTGTATTCAAAAATATTCTGATACAATTCATCAACATATCCGGGTCGTAGTTTTTCATAAGTATTAGCAACTGTATCAAATGTCCAGTTTAAACTGCTTATTGACATTAACTTCACCATCCCTGAATAGCATATTTTAAAGTTGCATTATTCTACATATTAATCTAAAGTAGCTGATTCTAAAAATCTGATTGTTTTAGCATCCAAATCCATTTCATAATTTATACCCAATGGTAGCAATCCCGTTCCGAAAGCATGACCTATATTAACATTATAAATTATAGGTAATTCTTCACAGTCAAATTCTTTTAATACTTTCAAATATATTTCTTTATACTCTTCATAATAAGTTTCGCCTATAGGTTTACCAACAATAATTCCATTTATATTATTTAATATCCCTTGAACACCTAAATTTCTAAGATAATACAACAAATAGTTCGGTGGCATTTTTTCTTCGCTTGTTTCTATCAGCAATATTTTATTTTTCCATTCATCCACCTTTGGCCAAATTTCAGTTTCTAACATCATAGGGAATACATCTATACATCCACCAAGTAATTGACCCGTAGCTTTACCTGTTCCAGATAAAACTTCATAACCGTGCTCTTCTCTTGTCAATTCCTTCTGAATATTGATATTATCTTCATTCCAAGACACGTGACCATTTGACCAGTATTCACTTGATTTAACATAATAGTTTTCTGTATTTTCAAATAAAATGTTCTCAACAGCTTCTTTTGTGTAATCAAACATTTTAACATATTCGCCAAATTCACACATAACAGATGGTCCATAGTATGAAACCACACCCGCTTTATTTAGCATAAAATGGCTGATTGTTGTATCAGAATAGCCCATAAAAATTTTCGGATTATTTTTAATAACATCATAATCAATATATGGCAACAATCTTATTGAATCATCGCCACCTATTGCACAAAACACCCCTTTAATTGTTTCGTCTTTAAACGCCTCCATTAAATCTTTGGCTCTTAATTCGGGATGGTTATAAACGAACTCGCTACCTTTTAATGCATTAGTCATAGCAACAACTTCAAGACCAAAATCATTTTCAAGTCTTTCTTTTGCTATATAATATTTGTGTATTAACTCCTTGTCACCTAAGCCACCCCACGATAAACTCACTATTGCAATTTTATCGCCTTTTTTCAACAATTTAGGTTTAATCATTCTTCATCCCTCTTTTCTAAAAACAACAAATATATATCCCCATCAATTTTATTATCAAAATACTCTTTCAATTGCAATATTGCTTTCCATTTGTCTATGGTTGTATCTTTAAAACCGAATTTCAAAACACTGTTCACCATTTTCTTTTCGGCACAACAATAACCATTGGCTAACGATAGAGCATCACACAATTGAATCAATTTATCATAGTCATCGTATGTAATAGTGTTGAGATAATTTTCAATAAATTTCTTTTCTTCTTCAGTACAATCCCAATTATCATAAATTGCATCAATATTTTTATATTGAAAAGTGTGTGTTAAGCAGATTCTTGCACCATCTTCAAAACCGATACTTGTTAAATAATTATAGCCATCCAAAGCGTGACGAGCCTGCATATCACCATTTCGTCTGCCAATATCGTGGAGCAATCCAAGTATATATGCTTTTTCACTATCCATACCAGATTTTTCAGCAATCTTTTCTGCTAATCGTGCTACATTGTATGAATGTTCAATCCAACCACCATTATTAAGTTGTTGAGCTTCTGAGATAATTATCTCTGCATACTCTCTGTTCATTTTACACCTCGTCTCTTATGCAAAATATGCCACACATCATTGCCGGTAAATCCGCATTTTCTATATAGTTCTTCGGGTTTTGTTTCATTATCAACTTTGCCTGAAACAGTTGCAAAATCTGCAACGTTTTTCATTCTCAACAGCAATTCTGTTACTATCAACTGACCAATTTTCTTGCCACGATATTCTGGTAAAACCTGAATCCATTCAAGTACAAGTTCTTTTGCTTCTTTATCAAAATCCGCAATACCGCAACCAACATATTTATCCGTTGGTTTTTCTTTTACCATTATCCACAAATCAGAATTATAAACTGGTGTTTTGGTATAACTTTTAATAAGTTCTTTGTTAACAGATATGTCCGTATATGAATCGTTGATTATCTGCACTATTGTTTTTATATCGCTATCCGTTGCAGTCGTAATTTCAAAATCATCATTTATAATATTCGGTATTTCTTTGAGATTATGATACAACCGAAAATATTTTTCATCAGTATAATCTGATAAAATATTCTCTCTGAAGTCCTTATCGTGCAGAATCTTTATATTAGGTGGAATTGCTATGTTTTTTGCTTTCCAATATGGAATAGAAAGAGTCCCACAAGGATTATTTAAATATTCAGTTAGTGTAATCATTTTATACCTTTCTCGCTTTTACAATCAAAAATGATGGTTTAATAAACTCATCATATAATGCAGGCCATTTCTCCATAGCCCAATCTTTTGGTTGTGGTTCGCAAACTTCTTCTATTCTGAAACCTGCTTTTGCTAATGCGTTTATTGTATCACCAAAAGTTCTGTGATACTTTCTTACACCATCAACATACCAATGAACATATCTTTCACCAGATTCATTATAATTTGAAAATGTATATGAAACTTTTCTGCCATTTTCATCTTTATTGTAATGTCCGTTGCCATCAATAGTTGCAGTAATAAGTGGGTGTTCTTGTGAAAATAAAAGAATACCATTTTCATTAAGCAAATCATATATATCTTTGCAAAGTTTTTCAAAATCTTTAATATAGTGAAATGCTAACGAACTATAAACCAAATCAAATTTTTTATTAAGTGTGGATATATCAGTCATACTCATATTTATGTACTCAATATTTTCGTGCTGTGCTTCTTCTTTTGCAACAGAAAGCATCTTTTCAGAGATATCAACACCAGTAACACTACTTGCTCCACTTTTTATAAACTCAATGCAATTAGTACCACAACCGCAGCCTAAATCTAAAACTGCTTTGTTAGTCAATTCTGGTAACATTTCTTTCATAGCTGGCTGTTCCAACATATTATTAGCATTGATTTCTCTGCTTCTTAATTCGCTGTAACCCACAAAAAATGTTTCGTTATCATAAATGTTTTGGTTGCTCATTATAATCACTCCTCAAAAAAATCAAGGCACCTCCGAAACGGAGATGCCTTTTATACTCACAGAAAGATATATTACATCAATCGCAAATGGACAAAATGGCATCTCTGTTTCGTAACATAGTATTCATTGTCATTTCGTCCACCTACCTTTCAATAATCTTCCATTATTGTAGCAACATATTTCTTTCTTGTCAATATTATAAATTTATTATAGTTTCATTTTTTCTAATTGCTTAAGTTGTTCTCGTTTACCATAAATCACCGCAGTAACATGGACTTCTTTTAAATCTTCATTAACCCAGAAATAAACCAGAAAATTTTTCACTATCATTCTATGTATGCCATAGCTTCGCCAAGGTTCTTCATCGATAAGTGCAATTCTTTTGGGCATAACTTCAAGAGAAGATATATTTTTTTGAAGTTCGTTAAAAAGTTTTTTCGCTATATCAGGTTCTTTTAATGTATTGCTTATATACAAAAGAATTTCTCGTAACTGCACTTCTGCCTGTTCAGTAATTTTAACTTTATAATTATCCATTCAAAAGCTCCTTATGAAGTGCAGAAAAAACATCATCCATATCCTTAGAATTACCATTCTTCGCTTGCTTCAAACCATTTTCCATCACAGAGTTAAACGTTGTAGCATCCATTTCATCAAGAGTTATCGGGATAGAAGATACTGACAATGAAAATGGTATTGCCTTTTTCATAATAATTTGTTTATAAAGCATATTAATCACAACCGACACCGGAATACCGAGTTGCGACATTATTTCTTCAGCTTGTTCTTTTACTTCTGGTTCTACACGTGCTAATACATTCGCAGTTTTTGCAGCCATAATTCATACCACCT
This sequence comes from Oscillospiraceae bacterium, assembly GCA_015066465.1. GTDB lineage: Bacteria > Bacillota > Clostridia > Oscillospirales > Acutalibacteraceae > DTU089. The sequence goes on along the minus strand of SVOI01000041.1, from coordinate 5,370 downwards.
TTCAATGATATTATACACATTTGTATAACAAATAGCAATACATTTTGGGTTTTTCATTATTTTTCTTTTATCGATGCATCATCACCAACACCTAACACCCAACACCTAACAACAGACTATTGACAAATCCATTACTAAACTCTAAAATACTAACATATCAAAACAAAGCGTGGTGACGAAGGTGCAAAGAATTTTAGGTTGTGTCAGAAATGCAGTTGACACTTATAATATGATTGAAAACGGCGACAAAATCGCAGTTGGTGTTTCTGGTGGTAAAGATTCCGTTTTATTGTTAAAGGCTCTTTGCGGTTTAAAAGCGTTTTATCCTGTAAATTTTGAAATCGTCGCAATTACTCTTGATATGCGCTTTAATAATGTTGACGGTGACTTTTCTGAAATTCAGAAGATTTGCGATGAATATAACGTTCACTACGAAGTAAGACGAACCGAGCTTTTCGATATAATTTTCAATGTACGAAAAGAAAGTAACCCTTGTAGTCTTTGTGCGAGAATGCGCCGTGGAATTCTTCACGACACCGCAAAAGAATTAGGTTGTAACAAAATTGCATTAGGTCATCACCTTGACGATGCCGCAGAAACTTTTTTAATGAATCTTTTAAGTGAAGCAAGAATTGGTTGTTTTCAGCCTGTTACATATCTCTCAAGGAAAGATATCACTATGATAAGACCGCTTATCCATTTAACAGAAAACGATGTTGAATTGGCTATAAAGCGTCTTAATTTGCCAGTAGTTAAAAGCAAATGCCCTGCCGATGAAAATACACTTCGTGAAGACGTTAAAAATCTTATAAAACAATTAAACGAACAATATGAAGATGTACCACAAAAAATTATTGGTGCAATAAAACGTAGTCATATCGATAATTGGTGATTGACATTTTATACAAAAAATGGTATATTAAATTGTATACTTATTTTAAAAAATGGAGTGTGTGGAATGACAAATATTCAGGAAATATTCGGCTGTCAGGTTTTTAACGAAACTGTTATGCAGAGCCGTTTACCAAAAGATACTTATCGTTCACTTATTAAAACAATAAAAGACGGTAAAACTCTTGATATTGATACAGCTAACGTCATAGCAAACGCTATGAAGGATTGGGCAATTGAAAAAGGAGCAACTCATTTTACACACTGGTTCCAACCTATGACAGATGTTACCGCTGAAAAGCACGACAGCTTCATCACCCCTGTTTCTGGTGGTAAGGTTATGCTTGAGTTCTCAGGTAAAACTCTCGTTCGTGGTGAGCCTGATGCTTCATCTCTCCCTAACGGTGGACTTCGTTCTACGTTTGAGGCAAGAGGTTACACTGCTTGGGACCCTACATCATTTGCATTTATTAAAGATGATACATTGTGTATTCCTACCGCTTTCTGTTCTTACGGTGGTGAATCTCTTGACAAGAAAACCCCGCTTCTTCGCTCTATGGAAGCTGTTGACAAGCAAGCATTAAGAGTTTTAAGGCTCTTTGGTGAAAATAATGTTACAAGAGTTACAACAACTGTTGGTGCAGAGCAGGAATATTTCTTAATTGATAAAGAAGTTTATAACAAACGCCCTGACTTAAAGCTTTGCAATCGTACACTTTTCGGTTGCCGTTCTGCAAAAGGTCAGGAGCTTGATGACCACTATTTTGGTAAAATCAAGCCACGTGTTTCTGCTTATATGAAAGAGCTTGACGAAGAGCTCTGGAAGTTAGGCATCCTTTCAAAAACAAAGCATAACGAAACAGCTCCTGCACAACACGAGTTAGCACCAATTTTCACTTCTGCTAACGTTGCAACAGACCACAACCAGCTTATAATGGAAATGATGAAAACCGTTGCTGACAGACACGGTATGGTTTGTATTCTTCACGAAAAGCCATTCGAGGGTATTAATGGTAGCGGTAAGCACAACAACTGGGCTATTTGTGAAGATAATAAAATAAACCTTTTAAATCCTGGTGATTCACCTTCACAAAATACAAGATTTTTACTTTTCATTACTGCAGTTATTAAAGCAGTTGATGATTATCAGGAGCTCTTACGTGCTTCTGTTGCTACCGCTGGTAATGACAGACGTCTTGGCGCTGGCGAAGCTCCACCAGCAGTTATTTCAATATTCTTAGGTGATGAATTAACAGCAATTTTTGAAGCACTTGAAAAAGGCGAGCTTTATAAAGAAAGAAAGCCATCTGACCTTGAAATCGGTGCAAGAGTATTGCCTAAATTACCACAGGATACAACAGACAGAAACCGTACTTCTCCTTTTGCATTCACTGGTAATAAGTTCGAATTCAGAATGCTCGGTTCTTCTGCTTCTATTGCAGATACAAACACAATACTTAATACCGCTATTGCAGAATCATTGAGAGTGTTTGCAGATGAGCTTGAAAATTCAAAAGACTTTGATACTGATGTTCTTGAGCTTATTAAAAAGACAATTAAAAAGCACTCAAGAATTATATTTAATGGTAACAACTATTCTGACGAGTGGCACAAGGAAGCTAAAAAACGTGGTTTACTTGCTCTTAACTCAACTGCTGAGGCTTTACCATATATCACAGATAAAAAGGCTATTGAGCTTTTCACAACTCACAAGGTATTTACTGAAAGTGAGCTTATTTCAAGACGTGACGTAAAACTCAACACTTACTCAAAAACATTGAAAATTGAAGCGCTCACAATGCTCGAAATGACAAGAAGAGATATTCTCCCAGCAGTTATAAAATTCAAAGGCAAGGTTGCAAGTGAAATTAATTCACTCGCAGCTATCGGTCCTGAAATGGATTGTTCAGTTGAAAAAACTCTCTTAGCAAAAATTTCAAAGTTATCTATGAAATTAGGCAGAGCGCTCAAAACACTTGAACAACTCACAGAAAAGAGCGACGATTTCTCAACTAATCAGGCAGAGGCAGATTATTACAATGATAAAATGATTCCTGCTATGAATAATTTAAGAGAAATTGTTGACGAATTAGAAACTATAGTAGCACGTGAAGACTGGCCATATCCGAGCTACACCGAAATGCTCTATAGTGTAAGATAATAAAAAAGAAATGATTGAAACAGAATTTTAAAAATTCTGTTTCAATCAGACTTAAATTTATTCAATTACTTCACTTAAAGCGAAGCAATTAAAATCGGCTTCGCCCCTCAATTCTGCATTATGCATTTTGCATTCTGCATTCAATATGCGCGGGTATGGTGGAATTGGCAGACACGCAAGATTTAGGTTCTTGTGCCGAAAGGTGTACAGGTTCAAGTCCTGCTACCCGCACCAACAACCTTAGTAGAAATACTAAGGTTGTTTTTTATTATCTTACTTAGAAACATACCCAAGGACTTGAACCTGTCCTCACCGAAGGTGAACACAATCGTTGCCGTTGACGGCAAAGCGTAGCGAGCGCCGTCGACCCCTGCTACCCGCACCATCAAAGGGCTACAAAAAAGATATAGCCACAGAAAAACTCTGATTTTATCAGGTTTTTTTCTGTTTTTATAGGCGAAATTTTAGTTTTCAGTTTGTGCGTACAAAAAAGATATTTTTCTCAACACAGACTCAAACTCTCACAACATCGCCATATTTAAGGAGCATAGAACAAACTATGCTACTTTTTCTTTTAAAAAACGTTTGACTTTCTTTCTGAATTTTGATATCATAATATCAATATATTATGATATCAAAATGGAGGTGGGATTGTGAACAAAACGACGACCCCGACACAGGAGAAAATAATGATCCCTCTGCGCCTGCCACCGGAAATTTACAACCGAATGATGGATGAGGTACAAAAGAAGAAAAAAGACGAACGTGGATATAGCGTCAATCAGTATTTGACTGATATACTGACAAAAGATTTGGAGGGTAAAAAGAAATGATTAGAGCAGATATAATCTCCGTTGTTGGTCGAGAGTATTTAACCAGCAATATCGAAAACGATGAATATAGTTATCCCAAAGCTTTTTCTGTTGCATCTTTACCGTTTGTTCCCATTACAAATGCAAACGGAAGAAAATTTGAAAAACTTGATATCCGTTTTGTAAAAGACGGCATAACTGTACTTGTTGAAACAAAGCAGAATTTTACAAAAGCAGATGAAGAACAGTTATCCGCTTATGTTGAGTACGAAAAAGCACTTACAGGCAATAAAACTATTGCTATATTAGCTAACACCACAAATGACAATGTAAAGGTTTGGCGTGGTGTTGTTTCTGATGGCGATTTTATGCAAAAAGAAACCGCGCTTCGCACAATGGACGAATACGTCGATTTTTACACTTCTAAAATCAACGACAAAGAAAAAGTGATGCAAAATACTTATAAACTTAATGAGATGTTGCATCGCCATAGCATCCCCGAAAAATTGCGCAGTCAATTTGTTGGTACTTGCTTGTTAGCATTGAAAAATGGACTTGATTATTCTACCCCATCATTAACTGCTGCTCAAATTCGCACCCGCATAAAAGAAGTCTTAGAAGATTTGCTGAACTCTGATATTAACAAAGCTGAAAAACTTGCGTTATTAAATCGAAATGTTTTGGGGGATCAGTATGTTCGCCAGCTAAGTATTGCAGCTTTTAGAGAAATTCTCACATTTATTGAGGGTAATATTTTACCGTTTATCAATGACAAGAGTACTTCCGGTCAAGATCTGTTGAATCTGTTTTTTGTTACGTTTAATAAGTATGTAGGTAAATCAGATAAGAATCAAGCATTTACTCCCGACCATATTACAGACTTTATGTCGAAAATCACTGGAATCAACAAGCGGTCCGTTGTGCTTGATCCCTGTTGTGGTAGTGGCTCGTTCCTTGTTCGTGCAATGACACAGGCACTTGATGATTGCGCTACTGCCGCAGAACAGGAAAAAGTTAAGAAGCATCAAATCTTCGGCATTGAATTTGATGAAAATGTATATGGCTTGGCTACAACCAATATGCTGATTCATTCTGACGGAAACTCTAATATTCGTCAAGGCAGTTGTTTTTCGTTGGCTGATTGGATTAAAGAAGCAAAGCCAAATGTGATTCTTATGAACCCACCATACAATGGTCAACGAATACATCTGCCAAAATCGTTCACAGACACCTGGGCTAAGGACAAAAAAGAGGATCCCTCAAAAGGCTTATATTTTGTAAAATATATTGCAGATACTTTAAATTCAATAAATCATCAGGCAACTTTGGCAGTGTTACTCCCTATCGCATGTGCTATTGGAACAAAAGGAGTAATAAAAGAGATAAAAGAAGAACTCCTTCAAGAATGCACTGCCCCAATTTGTGCGGACAGTACAAAAAACACCCCCTATGGTGTTAAATATTAAATTTAAGCAACAAACTGATTTCGTTTTTCTAACGGAGTCA
>SVOI01000040.1 GCA_015066465.1 Oscillospiraceae bacterium | reverse complement strand
TCTCCTTTAACATTATTTTAATAAATATACTTATTCGTACATACTACCACAAATCATATTATATCACTTAAAATACAAATAGACAATAAGCATAATAAACAAAAAACGGATGTTGCTACTTGCAACATCCGTTCTTTTATTTTACTAACTGTTTGTATATTGTAAGATTTCCGACACTTTTTCGTTATTTGTGTAATCTATGTTACCGTAATAATCAGCTATAATGACCTCTCCGCTTTCTTGTTCGAAAGCTAAAAACAGATATTGCTTTCCAACCTCTGGCATAGGTGTATAACTCTCATCATCAGCTTTTACTACAACCTCGTTACCATTAATAAAATGTCCTCCATGTTTATAGATTGTTGTTTCAGTTGGTAATTCGCCTTTTATATTTTTTGCAACCTGTACTTTGAATTCACTTTTACCATCATAGTCAAAAATCAAAGTATTGCTATCCTTGACTACTCCGACAAAAATGCAATTAACCGAGTCAACTACAGATTGCATATCTGAAACATCTGTTGCAACGTCAACTAAATCTTCTGCTCCTTTTTTGGTAACACCTGCTACGTAGCCGATTAAAACCAATACCACCAAAGCTATGGCTAAAAGGATTTTCTTTTTCACAAAATCACTCCAAACATAAGCTGTTTAATTTTTCAGCCGTAGTCTTATTGAACGAAGAAATTTCACTGCCATTCTGTGAGTAACTATAAACTACGTCACCTGTGTAAGTCGCTCTGTTTACTGGTTTATAGCTTTTGTAACCATCTTCACTTCTTACAGTATAGTTATTAATTCTTTTAAGCTTACCTTCTTTTACATCTACCTGTAATGCAATTACATTATCAGTTGAGTTAAATTCTGAACGATAGCTGTTATCTTCTGTGTGCATATATTCAGTAGTCATTCTGTAAGGAATATACATAGTAAGATTCTTAGAATCCCAACAAACTGCCTTATGGTCATAAAATGCAACACTTTCTAAATAACCCCAGAGATTACCAGTATTTTCTTGAGGTAAAACCTCAAACTTTGAAACTTCTTTAGGATTCTTTTTATCACTCACATCAAAAAGAGAAACCTTCATTCCGTCACCGGCACCACTATCATCACCATTAACGCCAATACCTAAAAGATAATTTTCTGTTACTGGGTGAAGATAATTTGAGAAACCAGGTATTTTAAGTTCACCTAAAACCTCAGGATTCTGAGGGTCTTTTAAATCAATTACAAAGAGAGGGTCAGTCTGCTCAAAAGTCACAACATAACCAGTGTCACCCATAAAGCGAACAGATTTGATTGTTTCGCCCTTTGCAAGACCTTCAATCATACCAACAATTACCATATCCTCATCTAAAACATAAAGATTGTTTTTAGCGTTCTGGAAGTTGCCCGTAGTTGTAGCAATCCTCAAATATCCGTTATATTCATCAACACTGAACTGATTAAGTGCAGTACCATTTACTTTACCCTTTGTTTTATACTGAATTTTTTCACCCGAAATATCAAATTTCAAAATTTCAGTAGTGTAAATTGCAGAGTCATCAATCATAAATATTTCTGCTACTGCATCTCCACCCGAAGAAATTGTTTCTTCATATCTGCCACTTGTTATATAAAGATTATTAGCAGTACAATAAACGTTTTCGCCACCGCCTAAAACTGCAGTTGAGTTAAAGGTTTCTTTGTGATTAGTAGCATCAAGTGTAGATACCACCACATAAGAACTATCTTGCACTTCGCTCATAACACAGATATCCTTTGCAGAAATTCTGCAAGAATTTTCACCTGCATAAACCTCTGGAACACAATAATCAGTAATTTTTATGCCATCCATATAAAGTGGAACGTTGTAGTTTGAAATAAGGACTATTTTATTACCGATTTTTCTTGCAGAAAGGTAGTCACCATCCTGATAAACACGCCACTCTTCTTTTGGATTTTCTCTGTCGCTTATATCATAAGAAACAGCACAGGTTATCATTTTATAATCATAATAAAAATATCTGCCATTGTTAGTTTTTTCTTCGCTTTTTTCTTCACCATAGAAAGAATAACAATCAAGAATTGCAATAAGTCTGTTGTTATCTACAAAAATCTCTTTTACTTCTGAATATTTTATTTTTTCATTTTCGTGCTTACCAACCTGAATTGCACTTTTCTTTGTTAAAGCACCATTTTTGCCTGTTTCTACAATGAAAATTTTATTTATAAAATCTTCTTCGGTCATATCTTCATAAAGCTTTTCATTAGGATTATAGCCAGACGAAATATACGTACCACCAATTTCTATATCGTCACTACTACTTGTAGTTGCTTCAAGTTTATTGCCGTATTGTAAAAAACTCTGGTATTCCCAATAAGTTTTTTGTGCTGGTACAACGTAAAGGAATCTGCCATCATTTTTAATAATATCTGCTTCGTTAACACCAGCTACCTGCTCGTTGGTTTCGCCGTGCTCACCCCTGTTTTCAGATGAAGTGTATTTTTCTGTTACACTTTCATACAGAACATCGTCACCTTTAAGATACTGCGAACCTGTTCCTGCAACTGTGCCATTTACAGTTCCCTCTGGTGCACCACTCTCTGGCTTAGCACTATCGCCTACAACTGCCATATCTTCACTTGCCTGAAGATCTACACTGCCGAAATTATCAAAAATATCTGTAGCATATTGCAATTTTTCCATTCTTTGATAATTCTTCTGATAGTCTAAAAACATATTCTCAATTTCAGAATAATCTTCAACCACAATATTTTGCTTGTTGTCATTATCAGAAATCTGCTCTTCTTTTACATTTATATATCTCCAGGGCTTTGCTATAAACACGCTTGTAGCAACAATCGCAAAAACTGCAGCTACAGCAATCATCTTTTTAAAGAGCGATTTATTTTCTTTCTTTAAGTTTTCAGTTTCTTTTTCTAAAACTTCTAATTTGTTAACTTCTTTTTTAAGCGAATTTTTAATATTTTCTTTGCTTAAATTTTCAGGCATTTCTATATTTTCATTATTTTTAAGAGTTTCGTTTAACTTTGAAAGTTCTTGTTCTGTAAAAACTTCTTCAGTGCTGATTTCATTTTTATTGATTTCATCGCTTCGCATAAAACTCACCCTAATACCTTTCTTAATTTTTCTAAAGCACGTTTTTGTTTTGAACGTATTGTTGACGGAGAGAGATTATAAATTTTTGAAAGCTCTTCGCTTTTAAATCCGCCGATTATAGAGAGTAAAATTATTTGTGCATCTGGTGGCGTTAATGATTTTAACGCTTCAATTAATTCAATACTATTAAATGAAGACTGAACACTTTCATCTTCAATTAAAAATATGTAGTCATCTTCTGGTAATAAATCGGGATTTTTCTTATTCTTTTTAAGCTGGCTTTTACATTGATTAGAGAGTATTTTAAAAAGCCACGATTTAAAAAGAGTGTCGTCCCTTAAATTGCCTATTGACTTAAATGCAGTTATAACTGTTTCTTGCACCGCATCTTCAGCATCTTCTTTTGAGTTCAGCATATATAGCGCAAAGCGGTACATATCTTCACTATAAATAGAATAAAGTTCTGAAAACGCAGTTATATCACGGTCTTTTGCTTTTTTTACTAAAAAGGATATATCCATTTTTTCTCACCCTCTTTTACTCTCTACTTATTAGAGTGTTGTAAATTCAAAATTGTTGCAAGAAATTCCAAAAATTTTCGTAATTCCTATTTCCTTTAATATATCAAATCTCCCACTAATTGTAAACAAATAATAAATTCCAACAAACTATTTGCAATATAATATGTATTGTGTTATAATGTTTAGCGATTATTTTTAAATTTCAAAATGAAAGGTCAAATAAAAATGTCTTTTTTCAAAAAACTTTTTGGGGATTACTCAACAAAAGAAATCAAGAGAATTTCTGGTCTTAAAGATAAAGTTCTCGGTTTAGAAGAAGAATACTCTAAGCTTACTGATGCTGAGCTTCAGGCTAAAACTCCTGCATTTAAAGAGCGTTTAGCTAATGGTGAAACACTTGATGATATTTTACCAGAAGCATTCGCCGCTTGTAGAGAGGCTGCATGGCGTGTGCTTAATATGAAGCACTACCCTGTTCAGATTTTAGGTGGTATCATTCTTCACCAAGGTAGAATTGCAGAAATGAAAACTGGTGAAGGTAAAACTCTTGTTGCTACTTTACCAGCATACTTAAATGCACTTTCTGGTGAAGGTGTTCACATTGTTACTGTAAACGATTACCTTGCAAAACGTGACTCTGAGTGGATGGGTAAGTTATATCGCTTTATGGGGCTTACAGTTGGTCTTATTATTCACGAGAAAGACAACACTGAAAGACAAGAAGCATATAATGCAGACATTACTTTCGGTACAAATAACGAAATGGGCTTTGACTATCTTCGTGATAATATGGTTATGTATAAAGACCAACGAGTTCAGCGTGGTCATGCATTCGCAATTGTCGATGAGGTTGACTCAATTCTTATTGACGAAGCAAGAACTCCGCTTATTATTTCTGGTATTGGTGATGCTTCAACAGACCTTTACAAAGTTGCAAACGACTTTGTTAAAAGACTTAAAATGGTTAAGGTTAAAGAGCTTGATGCAAAAACTAACGCTGAAGAAATCACAGAAGAAGAAAACGGCGATTATTTAGTTGACGAAAAAGCAAAAACTGCTACGCTTACAAAGCAAGGTATTGCTAAAGCAGAAAAAGCCTTTGGACTCGAAAACCTTATGGATGCTGATAACCTCACAATTCAGCACCACATTAATCAGGCTCTCAAAGCTCACGGCACAATGCACCGTGACGTTGACTACGTTGTTAAAGATGGTCAGGTTCTTATTGTTGACGAGTTTACAGGTAGAATTATGCTCGGCAGACGTTACAGCGAAGGTCTCCACCAGGCTATTGAAGCAAAAGAAAACGTTAAGGTTGAGCACGAAAGCAAAACTCTTGCTACTATTACATTCCAGAACTACTTCCGTCTTTACAAAAAACTTTCTGGTATGACTGGTACTGCTATGACTGAAAGTGATGAGTTCAAAGAAATCTATTCACTTGACGTTGTAGAAATTCCAACAAACAAACCACTTGCACGTCAGGATAATGATGACGTTCTTTATAAAACAGAAGAAGCAAAATTCAACGCTATTATTGATGTTATTGTAGAAGCTCACGCAAAGGGTCAGCCAGTTCTTGTTGGTACTGTTAATATTGAAAAGAGCGAAAAGCTCTCAAGACTTCTTAAAAAACGTGGTATTAAGCACGAGGTTCTCAACGCTAAATTCCACGAAAAAGAAGCTGAAATTGTAGCTCAGGCTGGTAAATTCGGCGCAGTTACAATTGCAACAAATATGGCTGGTCGTGGTACTGATATTATCTTGGGTGGTAACCCTGAATTTATGGCAAAGCTTGAAATGCGCAAAAAAGGTTACCCAGATGAGCTTATTGCTGAAGCAACAGGCTTTGCAGAAACAACTAATGAAGAAATTTTAGAAGCACGTAAAACTTTCCGTGAATTAGAAGCAAAATTCAAAGAAGAAACAAAAGAAGAAGCCGAAAAAGTAAGAAAGGCTGGCGGTCTTTATATTATTGGTACAGAACGCCACGAATCAAGACGTATTGATAACCAGCTCCGTGGTCGTGCTGGTCGTCAGGGTGACCCTGGTGAAAGCCGTTTCTTCCTTTCTGCAGAAGACGATTTATTAAGACTTTTCGCTGGTGACAGATTCTATAATACGCTTGACGCTTTCAAATCAATTGGCGATATGCCTGTTGAAGCAAGACTTTTCACAAGCACAATTGAAAATGCTCAGAAGAAGGTTGAAAGCAACAACTTCGCAGTTCGTCGTAACGTTCTTAAATATGACGATGTTATGAATAAGCAGAGAGAAGTTATTTATGGTCAGAGAAACAAGGTTCTCGACGGTCAGGATATAAGCGCAACAATTCAAAAGATGATTGTTGACACAATTTCTGAATCAGCAGACTTCTACTGCCCTGCTTCAAATAGTGTAAGCGACTGGAACTTTAAAGGTCTTGCTACAAAATACAACTGGCTTATTACAGAGGATGAAATTAAAAACCTCACAAAAACAGAAGACGTTGCAGAAGTTCTTCTCGATAAAGCTCAGAAGCTCTATGACGAAAGAAAAGCTGAGTTCGGTGAAGAGTTAATTAAAGAAATTGAAAGAAGTGCTCTTCTTCGTAACGTTGATATGCGCTGGATGGACCACATCGACGCTATGGACCAATTAAAACGTGGTATTTCTCTTCGTGCTTATGCACAGAAAGACCCTGTTATAGCATTCAGAGAAGAAAGCTTTGATATGTTTGACGAAATGACAAACGAAATCAGAGAAGGTACTGTTGACTTCGTTCTTAAAGTAAGAATAAGAAAAGAAGAACCAGTTGAAAGAAAGCAGACAGTTAAAATTACTGCTACCTCTGCTGACGACCAGACAGTTAAAAAGCAACCTGTAAAGAAAGCTCAAAAAGTCGGCAGAAACGACCCTTGCCCATGTGGTAGTGGTAAGAAATATAAAAAGTGCTGTGGCATGAACGAAAATTAATTTTTTCACAGTTACCATTAAAACAAAAACCTCGGATAGTTGAATTCACTCATCTATCCGAGGTTATTTTATTTCTTGCTCTAAATTTTTAAAATAATCTGAGTTAAAGAAATCCTCTATTGATATATTTAAACCATCACACAACTTTTTTATAGTAGATATTGTCGTACTGTTATTTCTACCACCAGTAATATTACTTAATGTAGATTGAGTTACACCACTTAAAGTTGCAAGTTTATTTACCGTAATGCCATTTTCATCACAAAGTTCAATAATCCGCAACTTTACTGCTTCGCCAATATTCAGAAATAACACCTCCAACTAAAAAAGCTCACTATTATGTTAACCATTTTGAGTTGTAAATGTTACCTCTTTTGAGTTGACTTGAATAAAATAATGTGTTATAACTATTAAAACAAGCTTTTTATATACACACTTTAAAAAGGAATTATATGTATAAATTTTTTAGAAACGTATTACACGGCAATCGCACACAAATACAACACTGATTTTTCAGGAGCCCAAAAAATTGTTGAAGAATATATAGTAGAATTGAAAGAAGATGTTGATAATTCCTGCGACGACAAAATAAAAACATTGTGGTTCGAAGAATTCCAAGGCAAAGCTCACCCAACAGCCGATGAATTTCTTTCTACTATTTTTCTTTTTGGAAAAAACCCTTTTACACCACAAAAATAACAAATTCCACAAAAACAAAATCAGCCAATAGCTAACGCTACTGATAAGCTCTTTTACAAAGCCTTACTATATTTATAAGGGTATAAAAAAATAAAACCTTTGTGTATTTCTACAACAAGGTTGACATTTTTCTATAATCTGTTATAATAGAATTAAACAAGGAGCTATCTCGTAGACGGTTAGCTCCCTATGGGCAAATTAAAGATAATCGCCTTATGTGGAAGTCAGGCGATTATCTTTCTCTTTTTATGGCTATTATATAACCCGTAGCAACTATTAAAAATAATACTGCACCAATTATGTATTCCATAATATATCACTCCTTTCACCTTATATAAGGCTTGGGAGCGAGATTTAACCGCCTACCGTGTGAGACAGCTCCTCGGGAACTTATGTTCCGTAGAGCATTATATCACACATTATCCCAAATATCAAGAGATTGTGTAAATTTATAACAATTCACACAACATCACTAAAATAAAACTCCCGATAGTTTTCACGCATCTATCCGAGGTTATTTTATTAAGTATTGCATTTCCCTGAAATATATGTTACAATCAAGAAAAATTTTGGAGGTAAAGTTTATGTTTTCACTCATCATTCGACGCAGACGACAATAGCTTGTATCGTTTTAGGTACAGGCTTATTCGCTTATGTGCCTGAAAGAATGATGAAAAGAGATATTTAACTTTTTATTATACTGTTGATGGCTCATAAGCTTTCAACAGTATTTTTATTATAAACATAATTAAAGGAGTAAAAACAAATGGAATACAATATATATTCAATAAACGAAGCTATTTATAATCTTATAGAATTACCTGACAATGCAACCATATTAGATATTGGTTGCAGAAATGCTGGTTATTTAAAAGATATTTTAGAAAAATTCCCAGATAAAGTAGAAAAAGCTATTGGTATAGACATAACTGACAAACACTTTGACGAAGTCGATTATAAATCCCCCATTGAACTTTCAGTTATGAACTGTGCTGATGGTTTAGCTTTTGAAGATAATAAATTCGATTTAATCATTGCAAAAGATGTGCTTGAGTGCATTACTGATAAATTAAAGTTCATAAAAGAAATTCACAGAATTTTAAAACCCAACGGAGTTATAATCTGTGCAAATGCAGATTTTGATAGCATTACCCTTAATGGTAAAGATAAAGAGTTAATCAAAAATGTAATACACACTTATGCTATTACTAAACAGCCTTGGATGGATGACCTTGACAGTTGGATGGGCAGAAGAACTTATAGTATTTTTAACAATACAAATTTATTTATAAGCAGTGTTTCTATTCATAGCGTAATTGAAACCGAATACAAAGAAGGTAAAATGGGTTACAATTACAGTCAGTATGTTAAATGGCTTGTAGATGACAAAACAAGAAAACTCAGCAAAAGAGAATACAAGAAATTCATTGAAAATCTGATAGAAGCTGATAAAAACGGTGAATATATTTTCACAAAACCCTACTACATATATAAAGGTGTAAAAAAGTAGTATAAAAAAACCTTACAAAGTTCTCACTTTGTAAGGTTTTATTTGTTTTATACTCTCTCAACCGCAATCTTTACATTCTCGCCGTTGATATCCCATTCTTTTGCATTAGCTGTTTCGCTAACTGTGATTGAATCTGCAAGAACTATTGTTGAAATTGCATCTTTATTTTTAAGTGCAATATCTGCAATTTTATCGTTACCAGAAAGTGTAACGTTAATATGGTCAGTAACGTTGAAGTCAGAATCTTTTCTCATTGTCTGAATCTTACTGATAAGCTCTTTTACAAAGCCTTCTTCAATAAGCTCATCTGTAAGTTCAGTATCAAGTGCAACAGTAACACCTTTATCTGAAACTGTGAACACGCCTTCTTTCTGAACTGTATCAATAAGAACGTCTTCAACTGCTAATTCTACTGAACCACTTGCAAGTTCAAGCACGAGTTTACCGTCAGTATCAAGTGTCTTTTTAGCGTCACTTGGTAATTCTGCTAATGCGTTTCTGATTTCGCCTAATTGTTTACCATACTTCGGACCTAACGTCTTTAATTGTGGTTTGAACGTATATGATACGAATGATTCAGCATCAGCATCAAAATCAACATTTTTAACATTAAGCTCTTCACGGATGATATCAATAAAGTAGCCTTCAACCTTTTTGTCACAATTAACGTACATTGTGTTAAGTGGTTGTCTGTTCTTTAAGTTAGAGCCATTTCTTGCAGCACGACCAAGAACAACAATATCAACTACTTCATCCATATTCTTTTCGAGTTCTTTATCAATAAGGTCTTCACGTACTTCAGGGAAGTCACAAAGATGAACGCTTTCAGGAGCAGACTTATCTACATTGCAAACAAGGTTTCTATAAATTGCTTCTGCCATAAATGGAATCATAGGAGCAGCAGTTTTAGCAGTAACAGTAAGTGCTGTATAAAGTGTCATATATGCAGCAGTCTTATCGTCTGTTTCACCCTGTACCCAATATCTTTCTCTACCACGACGAACATACCAGTTACTCATTTCGTCTGTAAATTCCTGAAGCGCCTTTGCTGCTTCTGGAATCTTGTAATTTGCAAGGTTATCGTCAACCGCTTTAACCATTGAATAAAGCTTTGAAAGAAGCCATTTATCCATTACAGTAAGCTTGCAATCTTCTAAGTTATATTTAGTTGGGTCAAACTTATCAATATTTGCATAAAGAACATAGAAAGCATAAGTATTCCAAAGCGTACCCATAAACTTTCTCTGACCTTCAACAACTGTTTTGCCATAGAAGCGGTTAGGGAGCCAAGGTGCTGAGTTAGTGTAGAAATACCAACGAATAGCATCTGCGCCGTAGCTTTCAAGTGCATCAAACGGGTCAACTGCATTACCCTTTGATTTACTCATCTTCTGACCATTTTCATCCTGAACGTGACCTAAAACGATAACGTTTTTATAAGGTGCTTTGTTAAAGATAAGGGTTGAAATAGCAAGAAGTGAATAGAACCAACCACGAGTCTGGTCAACTGCTTCTGAAATGAAGTCTGCTGGGAACTGTGCTTCAAACAACTCTTTATTTTCAAATGGATAGTGATGTTGTGCAAATGGCATTGCACCACTGTCAAACCAGCAGTCAATAACCTCTGGTACACGGTGCATTTCTTTACCGCAATCAGGGCATTTGATTGTAACTGCATCAATAAATGGTCTGTGAAGCTCAATATCTTCTGGGCAGTTACTACTCATTGATTTTAATTCTTCAATAGAACCGATTGAATGACGGCAACCGCATTCACATTCCCAGATGTTAAGTGGTGTACCCCAATATCTGTTACGTGAAATACCCCAGTCCTGAACATTCTCTAACCAGTCACCGAAACGACCTTTACCAATGCTTTCAGGAATCCAGTTGATTGTATTGTTATTTTTAATTAAGTCTTCTCTTACGTCTGTCATCTTGATAAACCAAGATTCTCTTGCATAATAAATAAGAGGAGTTGAACATCTCCAGCAGTGTGGATATTCGTGCTCGAATTTTGGTGCATCGAAGAGAAGTCCTGCTTTTTCAAGGTCAACTAATACTAATTTATCTGCATCCTTAACGAATGTACCAACGTAAGGAGTTGGTTCAGCCATTAAGCCTGCACCGTCAACTAATTGAATGAATGGTAAATCGTATTTTCTGCCGACCTTTGCGTCATCTTCACCGAATGCTGGTGCAATGTGAACAATACCAGTACCATCTGACATAGTAACATAACTGTCAGTTGTAATAAAGAAACCTTTTTTATTCTGTTTGTCGCAAAGTGGTTTTACATAATCGAAAAGTGGAACATATTCCTTGTACTCAAGGTCTGCACCCTTCATTGTTTCAATTACTTCATAAGCTTCTGTTTCTTCTGTTTTAAGTTTACCAAGAACCTTATCAAGAAGTGCTTCAGCCATATAATAAGTGTAACCGTCTGCAGCCTTAACCTTGCAGTAAGTATCAGCAGGGTTTACGCAAAGTGCAACGTTTGATGGAAGAGTCCAAGGTGTAGTAGTCCATGCAAGGAAATATGCATCCTCATCTGCTACCTTAAAACGAACTACTGCAGAACGTTCTTTTACTGTTTTATAGCCTTGTGCAACCTCGTGAGAAGAAAGCGGAGTACCACAACGTGGGCAATAAGGAACAATTTTAAAACCTTTGTAAAGAAGATTTTTCTCATAAATCTTTTTAAGTGCCCACCACTCTGACTCAATAAAATCATTGTGATAAGTTACATAAGGGTCTTCCATATCTGCCCAGAAGCCAACTGTACGTGAGAAATCCTCCCACATACCCTTGTATTTCCATACGCTTTCTTTACAGTGACCAATAAATGGTTCAAGACCATATTCTTCAATCTGTTCTTTACCGTCAAGACCTAAAAGCTTTTCAACCTCAAGCTCAACAGGAAGACCGTGGGTATCCCAACCAGCCTTTCTTGGAACCATACAGCCTTTCATTGTGCGGTAACGTGGAATCATATCTTTAATAACACGTGTTAAAACGTGACCGATATGTGGCTTACCATTCGCTGTTGGTGGGCCATCATAGAAAACGTAAGGTGTTCCGTTCTTTCTGTCTTCAATACTTTTTTCAAAGATTTTTTGTTCACGCCAGAATTTTTCAATTTGTTTTTCCTGTTCAACAAAATTCACATTTGGCGAAATTGGATCATACATTCTGCTACCTCCATAAAAACCGCCATTTTACATAGCGTCATACAGAAAATATATTATCACGAAAACGGTTGTTTTGCAAGTGTTTTATTATAATTAAAATTCAAAAAATTGATATATTGGTAACCAATGGTCAATTTTTTCTTATTTTTCAAATTTTTAAAACTTCTTCTTTACATATTGACTAAAATTGGATATAATATGTATTTGGTAAATTATGAAATAAATTATTTTCTTGAAAGGAATTTTTTATATGCTTCAATTTGAAGAATTAAACTTGGAATTATCATCTTATGAAGACAAGCTCAAGGACTTAGCTGAAGCTTTAGGTCTTAAGGCAATGGCTGAAGAAGTAAAAGAATTAGAAGAACAAAGTGCTCAGGATGGTTTCTGGGATGACGTTCAGAACTCACAAAAAATTGTTCAGAGAACTGCTACATTAAAAAATAAAATCAAGGCTTATGATGACCTTAAAGCAGTTTATGAAGATACTTTAACATTAATTGAATTAGCAAACGAAGAAGAGGATGAATCACTCTTTGACGAATGTCGTGGTAGCGTTGATTCATTTATTTCACAGCTTGATGCTATGACACTTTCAACACTTCTTACAGGTGAATACGACTCTAACAATGCTATTCTTACATTCCACGCTGGTGCTGGTGGTACTGAAGCTCAGGACTGGGCACAGATGCTTTTCAGAATGTATAACCGCTGGGGTGAAAGACACGGCTTCAAGGTTTCTACACTCGACTATCTTGATGGTGATGAAGCTGGTCTTAAATCTGCAGTTATTCTTATTGAAGGTGAAAATGCTTATGGTTATATGAAGAGTGAAAGCGGTATTCACCGTCTTGTTCGTGTTTCACCTTTTGATGCTTCTGGCAGACGTCACACTTCTTTTGCATCATTAGAGGTTATGCCTGAAATTGACGACACTATTGAAGTTGATATTGCTCCAGAAGATATTAAAATGGACGTTTACCGTTCATCCGGCGCAGGTGGTCAGAAAGTTAACAAAACTTCTTCTGCTGTTCGTCTTACTCATATTCCAACAGGTATTGTCTGCTCTTGTCAGGTTGAAAGAAGCCAGCATCAGAACAGAGAAGTTGCTATGCGTATGCTTAAATCAAAGCTTATTGAAATCAAAGAAAGAGAGCATCTCGATAAAATCAGTGATATCAAAGGCGTTCAGAAAGAAATTGCTTGGGGTAGCCAGATTCGTTCTTACGTATTTATGCCATACACCCTTGCAAAAGACCACAGAACAAACTTTGAAAATGGTAATATAAACGCTGTTATGGATGGCGATATTGACGGCTTCATTAATGCATACTTAAAGTTACAGGCTAACAAAGAAGGCTAATTTTAAATGGATATAAGAAAAGAATCATTAAAAAAGCATTACGAGTGGAACGGTAAAATCCAGGTTGTTACACGTTGCCCTATTGAAACAAGGGAAGATATGTCTTTAGCCTACACCCCTGGTGTTGCTGAAGCGTGTCTTGAAATAGAAAAAGACGTTAACAAGTCATTTCAATTAACAAGAAGAAACAATCTTGTTGCAGTTATTACAGATGGTACTGCAGTTTTAGGCTTAGGTGACATAGGTCCAGAAGCAGGTATGCCAGTTATGGAGGGTAAATGTGCACTCTTTAAAGCATTTGCTGATGTTGATGCTTTCCCACTCTGTATAAAATCAAAGGACCCAGATGAAATTGTTAAAACTATTGGCTTAATTTCTGGTAGCTTTGGTGGTATTAATTTAGAAGATATTTCTGCACCAAGATGCTTTGAAATAGAAAAGAAGTTAAAAGAATGCACAGATATTCCAATCTTTCACGATGACCAGCACGGCACCGCAGTCGTAGTTTTAGCGGCACTTCTTAATGCTCTTAAGGTTGTAAAAAAAGATATTGTAACAGCAAAAATAGTTGTAAACGGTTTAGGTGCCGCAGGTACTGCAATTTCAAAAATGCTTATAACAGCAGGTGCAAAAAATATGGTGCTTGTTGACAGATATGGCATTATTGATGAAAATGACACTTCTTTAGGTGATGAAAGACAAAACCTTGCTAAAATCACTAACAAAGAAAAACTTAAAGGCGACCTTTCTGTTGCAATAAAAAATGCTGACGTTTTCATAGGCGTTTCTGCACCAGGTGTCTTAAGCGAAGAAATGGTTGAAACTATGAATAACGACTCAATAGTTTTTGCTATGGCTAACCCGACACCTGAAATTATGCCGGATATTGCAAAAAAAGCTGGTGCAAGGATTGTTGGCACAGGTCGTTCAGATTTCCCTAATCAGATTAACAACGTTCTCGTTTTCCCTGGTATATTCCGTGGTGCACTTGATGCAAATGCCACTGAAATTACAGAAAATATGAAGCTTGCCGCTGCAAAAGCACTCGCTGAACATATTAAAGAAAACGAATTAAGCGAAGAAAATATAATTCCATCTGCACTCGATAAATCAATAGCTTACGAAGTTGCAAAGGCAGTTAAAGAGCAAGCGGTGGTTGATAAAGTAATTCGTAGTTAAAACAGTATCTATAAAAACCAAATGCAGAATTCAGAATGCAAAATGCAGAATGAAGGGTCTGCGACGCAATTATAATATTATAAAAAAGCAACTACATTCTTTCATTTAGAGTAAATGAGAGAATGTAGTTTCGTTTTATATTGAATTATAATCACTAAAATTACTACTCAACAGGTACTAACATCAGCGTAGTTATAAGATGAATAAAGAAAACGGCCAATTTAATTGCCTTTTGAGTTATCAATTCAACCATAACATTATCGTTATTATCTTTAGCTAATTCATACAATTTTGATGTTCGTTTTAAATGTCTGCTCCGATGTATTTCAAAAACACTATGGTATTTATCAATAGCATCAAAATATTTTTGTACTTTATTACCTGTATAAATATTATAAAGTATAAAAAGAGCGGTATGGAAGAAGAGTGTAAAAGCAACTGCTGAATCATCTAAAACAAAATTAAATAATAAACTCAACATTATAAACAAAAACTGCATAAACATAAATATTCTGTTATAGTTTATAATTTTCTTTGCAGAAATGGTTTCTCGGTTACTATCTTTACTTTTTGCCATATATAATCCCTCCCTGTAATCATTATACTCCACGCCAAAAAGATTGTCAATATTTTAACATAGTTGTGTATAATAATGAGAGAATGTAGTTTTAACATTCCGAAATTGTGCATTATGAATTGTGAATTGTGAATTGTGCATTTATAAAGTGAATTCTGCATTTTTCGAAAATTCTCTTGTATATTCTAAAATTTTATGTATAATAGTGTAGTTAAAAAATTTAAGGATTGGTAAAAAATGGCAGAAAAAAGAAGCACTTTTTCAGGTAAATTAGGTTTCGTTCTTGCAACTGCGGGTTCGGCTGTCGGACTCGGTAATATATGGCGTTTCCCATATCTCGCAGCTAAATATGGTGGCGGTATATTTTTACTTGTTTACATTATTTTAGCACTCACCTTCGGCTTTGCTTTAATGTGTGCCGAGATTGCTATTGGCAGAAAAACAGGTGTAAGTGCAATTGAAGCATTTGGTAAGCTCAATAAAAAATTCAAATTTGTTGGTTTACTTTGTTCAATAGTTCCTATTATAATTCTCCCCTACTACTCAGTAATTGGTGGATGGATTATTAAATATTGCACAGTGTTTATAACAGGTAATATTTCTTCAGCCGCAACTGACGGATTTTTCGATTCATTTATTTCAGCACCCGCTGAACCACTTTTATGGTTTGCTATTTATATAGGCCTTACAGCGTTGGTTGTGCTTTTCGGTGTTGAAAAAGGTATTGAAAAGGTAAGCAAAATTATGATGCCTGTGCTTGTTATTCTCACAATATTCATTGCTGGTTACTCAATGTTTATGCCTGGTGCTTTAGAGGGTGTTA
This sequence comes from Oscillospiraceae bacterium, assembly GCA_015066465.1. GTDB lineage: Bacteria > Bacillota > Clostridia > Oscillospirales > Acutalibacteraceae > DTU089. Next base: position 6,505 of record SVOI01000040.1, on the reverse strand, counting down.
AGTTTTATCTTATGCCTGATTTTTCAAAGTTCTCTGCAACAACAGTTCTTGCGGCAATGGGTCAGCTTTTCTACTCAATGTCACTTGCTATGGGTATTATGATTACTTACGGCTCATATATGAAAAAAGATGTAAGTCTTGAGGGTTCTGTAAAACAGATTGAAGTTTTTGACACTGGTATTGCTTTCTTGGCAGGTCTTATGATTATCCCTGCAGTTTTCGCCTTTTCAGGCGGTGATGAGAGTGCTTTAGGTAAAGGTCCCGGACTTATGTTTGTTACACTCCCTAAGGTATTTGAAAGTATGGCTGGTGGCACAATAGTCGGCACATTGTTCTTTGTGTTAGTTTTATTCGCCGCTCTCACATCTTCAATTTCACTTATGGAAACAGTTGTTTCAATTGTAAAAGATAAAACTGGTCTTTCAAGAAACAAAACTCTTCTTATAGTTTTAATCGGCTCAACAATTTTAGGTACTCTTTCTGCACTCGGATATGGTACTTTAGCTGATATTAAAATCATAGGAATGGCATTCCTTGATTTCTTTGACTTCATAAGCAACAGCGTTTTAATGCCTGTTGTAGCATTCTTAACATGTATTTTTGTTGGTTATATTGTAAAATCTGATATGTTTATAGAAGAAATTGAGCTCACAGGCAAATTCAAAAGAAAAAAACTTTTCTTAATTGTTATAAAATATTTTGCACCTATTTGCATCGTTTTAATTCTCATTTCATCAGTACTTGATGCACTTGGAATTGTAAAAATTTAGTTTAACAAACTAAATTTTTACAAAATGCAGAATTCAGAATGCAAAATGCAGAATTGTGGGTCTGCGACGCTATTTTAATATTATAAAAACAACTACATTCTTTTATTCAGAATTTTATCTGATGCGAGAATGTAGTTTTATATTACTAATATCTAACAACTTATTCTTAACACCTAATCCTCAACTCAAAATATAGAGTAATGCCAAAATCAGCATTTCATCTGCCTTTTCTTCTGTCAACAAAAGAATTAATGATAAAATCAATGCTTTGTCGCTATCCATATTAAAGTCGCCCAATATATTTTTTAACATATCATTCTGCGGCTTCAGTGGTGGGTGGTTTTCTTCTTTTTCTTTTACATATTCACGCTTTATCGGTTCACTTTTATTTTCTTCAAAGTATGAAGAAGTTGAAGCAAAGCTTTTTAATTCATCGAGATAATCATTTGGCATTTTAACTCTTTTTACATTCTGTGAATTTTGTGGCGTTTGTATTTCTCTCGCTTGCGTTTTTTCTTCGTTTATTTCTTCTACTACTGTTTTAGCTCTTTTCTGCATTTCATTTACACGCTTAATTGCATCATTCTGCATTTTCATAATATCATTATAAGAATACTCAGCCATATTACATTATTCCTTTTTCTTTTAGTAATGGTATTATTGAAAGGAGCTTTACAAATTTCATTGCTTCATCTGCTTTTTTTCTTCGTTCATCTGAAAGAAGTGGCTTTAAAGCACAAATAAAATCTTCTCGCTCATCTCGTGAATTGAGTGCAGAAAGTAGTGGCAGAAGGTTTGAAAACTGTGACATATCCGGAAGCCCTAAAGAGCTTAAATCGGGCATTTTAAAATCGCCGTTATCATTATTTTTTTTGGGTTCTTTTCTCTCTGGCTCTTGTGGATTTTCTCCCCCTAAGATTGAATTTGCCACATTTTTTAAATTATTTATATCTTCACTCGAAAGTGATGACAAAATACTACCTATATCAAGGTCTGCCATTAAAATCACCACCAGTCAATTTTTTGAAGAGTTGCTTTGCCAAATCGCTGTTTAAAAGCTCTTTTGTTTTATTTTCATCTGATAGCACTTCTTTTAACTTTTCGGTCTGGCTTTCTGTTAAGTTTTCGTTTATAAAATCCTTTAAAGAATCGTTTGTTTTTATATTCTCAATATTCAATTTATTTTTTTCGTTATCTGACATTGAAATCACCCTTATAATTTAATATAATGATTGTAATTAGTCGAAACGCAGTTGCGTTTCGTAAAAGCCGATTTTATCGGCTTTTAGCAAAATTGTTTTTCATAAACACAATTTTGCATTACAGTCATTGAAAGGATTATAGTCGAATTTTCAAAGAAAATTCGATACCAAATATATGATTTGGTATCGAAACAGTGTAATATTACACTGTTTCGACTAACTATAATCGTTATAATATAGTAGTAATTTTTATGAAAAAGACAGGTGAATTATGAATGAGAATACTTGTGCTTTCAGACTCCCACAGACACATAAGTAATCTTTTTGCAGCTATTGAGAATGAACCAGATGCTGAAATAGTATATTTTTTAGGTGATGGGTTACACGAAGCAGAAGAAGCGGTTTCTGTTTTTAAAGATAAAAAATTTTTTGTTTTAGTCCGTGGTAATTGCGACTTTGGTGGAAACGTTCCTTTTTCTGATATAAGAAACGTTGACTATGCTAAAATTTACGCTTCTCACGGAGCAGAAGAAAACGTTAAGCTTTCTTACGTGGGAATCAAAAGAGCCGCAAGAGAAAATAATTGCAATATTGCACTTTTCGGGCATACCCACGAAAAATATTACAGCTACGAAGACGGACTTCACCTTTTTAACCCTGGTAGTATTAAAGATGGTTATTACGGTGTAATTGACGTAACCGAAAATGGAATAATGTGTTTTCATAAAAACTTACTCGAACTATGCTTCAAATAATAATGCTTCAAATAATATTGTTATTTTGTTGACAATAGAATTTGTAAGTGTTAAAATATTTTAGTATTATTTTTTATATTATTAAAGGAGCGTTTATATGGATTTTCGTCAAAACGGATTTATGTATGCTTTAGGCTTTATTGTCGTTGCATTCGTAATCGTACAATCAGCATTCTTTATAAGAAAAGCGTGGAAACGTGCTAAAGAATTGGGCATCGAAAGTAGTGTTCTTAAAACAACTGTTACTTCAAGTGCAGTGTTTACAGTAGCACCTGCAATTGCAATTCTTGCAACTGTTATTGTTCTTTCGAAGGCTTTAGGGCTTGTTCTCCCCTGGATAAGACTTTCAGTTATCGGTAACTTAGCTTACGAATCTACTGCCGCAAGTGCAGTTTTGGGTAATCTTAATCAGGCTATTACTGACAAAGGCGATTTTTCTACTGTTGCATGGGTTATGACTATTGGTAGCTGTCTTCCACTTGTGCTTATGCCAATTCTCTGCAAAAAGCTTCACAGTAAAATAGGTGGTGCTTTAAGCGGTGACAGTAAAGTCGGTAAATTAGGCGACTATATATCAGCTGGTGCTTTCATTGGTATTATTACTGCTTTTGTTGCTACATCTATAAATGGTAAATCAAGCGATGGCAAAACAGACGGTGGTTTTCTTTCAATCGCAGTACTTATTGTTGCTGTTCTTCTTTACTTACTCCTTGAAACCATTGCAACAAAATTCAATTTAAAGAAATTTGAACCATTTGTTATGCCACTTGCAATGTTCGGTGCTATGGGCGCTGCTGTATTACTCACATCAGTGTTACCAGCAGAGCTTGTAACACACAGCTGGTTTAACTAAGAAAGGAGTGCTGTAAAATGAAAAAGACTTATTACGATAAAGTTCATACCTGGGGTAGAATCTGGAGTATTACAGCTCTCTTGGTTCTTTTCTCAGTTCCTCTTGCAATTTCAGTTTATTACAACGCATGGCCAGAAATGAACAGTTTATTTTCTGCTCTCTTAAAGGTTTTACCTATTTTCTGGATTTCTGCAGTTGTTGAAGTTATTACTTACACACCAATGCTTGGTGCTGGCGGAACATATTTAAGCTTTGTTACAGGTAACATTACAAACCTCAAGCTTCCTTGCGGTGTTAACGCAATGAAATCTGCTAACGTTAAAGCTAACTCAGAAGAGGGCGAAGTAATTTCTACTATCGCAATTGGTGTTTCTGCTATTGTTACAACAGTTATTATTGCAGTTGGCGTTTTAGCTTTTGCTCCATTCCTTGGAAAACTCACTGACCCTGAGTCAATTTTAGCTCCTGCTTTTGACAGAGTTACACCTGCTCTTTTTGGTGCTCTTTTAGCTTCATATCTCCGTAAATACTGGAGAATTTCAATTCTTCCATTATTAGTAGGTTGCATTGTTCTTGTGTTTGTTCCAACACTCGGCGCTGGTACACTTCTCTTCGTTACAATTATCGTAAGTATTTTAGGTGTATTTGCTCTTTCAAAATTCAATCTTCTTGAGTCGAAGAAAAAATAAAAAACCAAAAATAGTCTGTAAGCTTCAAACTTACAGACTATTTTTATTTTTGCAAAAGAAAAACCCCGTCACTATGACGGGGAATTTTCTTGGAAAGAGAAAATGTTTTGTTTAGCAATCTTTTTTGTCTATCTTTTATATACCAAATCAATTTGTTGCAATCTTAATAAAAATGTGAACAAATTGTTAACAGTGCTAAAAATTTGTTAAAAAATCGTTTTTCCTTATTATTTTATCATTAAATCAACTATAAGATTACTTAATTCTGCAGGGTCTTTTACTGAAACTCCGCTTATAAGGCAACCTTGAGCATAAAGAAGCTTTGCATAACTCTTGAGAGTATCTTTATCACTCTCATAAAGCTCTTTGAGTTTATTTGCCAATTCGTGATTAGCATTAATTTCAAGTGCAATTTCTGCCTTTACCTTTTGCTCATTAGAAGGCATTGCATTTAAAACCTTTTCCATTTCGAGTGACAAATTACCTTCACTTGTAAGACAAGAAGCGTAATTCTTAAGGTTATTAGTGTAACGAACCTCAGAAACGTCGCCATTTAATGCATCTTTAATGAATGTGAGCATTTCTTTATCTGCTTCATTCTTTTCTTTTAAAGCATTCTTTTCGTCCTCTGTATTAAGGTCTAATTTTTCATCACAGATGTTCTGGAATTCTTTGCCATCGTACTCGTGAAGCATTTTAACTGTGAATTCGTCAACGTATTCAGTTAAATAAAGAATTTCAAAGCCCTTATCTTTAACTGCTTCTGTCTGTGGGAGCATTTCAATCTTTTCAATAGTTTCACCACAAGCGTAGTAAATTTTTTCTTGACCGTCCTTAAGTCTACCAACATATTCCTTAAGAGTAACCAAAGACTTATCTTTTGAAGAATAGAATAAAACTAAATCTTTAAGATTATCTTTATTCATTCCGTAGCTGTTATAAATGCCAAACTTAATCTGCATACCGAAGGTTTTGAAGAATTCTTCATAAGCTTCTCTTTCATTATTGAGCATTTTTTCAAGCTCAGATTTAATTTTCTTTTCAATAGTTTTTGCAATAAGCTTAAGCTGCGCATCGTGCTGAAGCATCTCACGTGAAATATTTAAAGATAAATCTTCTGAATCCACAAGACCTTTTACGAAGCTGAAATAGTCAGGGAGCAAGTCCTTGCATTTATCCATAATCAAAACGCCTTTTGAATAAAGCTGTAAGCCCTTTTCAAAATCTTTTGAGTAATAGTCAAATGGTGCTCTCTTTGGAATAAACATAAGTGCGCTATATGTAGCGTTACCTTCTGTTTTTGAGTGAATTACTTTTGCTGGTGCTTCAAAATCATAGAATTTTTCTGTATAGAAGTTATTATAATCTTCGTCAGTTACTTCGTTTTTATTCTTCTTCCAGATTGGCACACGGCTATTGAGAGTTTTATCTGTAATTACAGTTTCAAATTCGTTTTCAGTACCCTCTTTTAATTCTTTACTTTCAACATACATTTTAATTGGGTGACGGATGTAGTCTGAATACTTTTTAACGAGTGATTCAATTTTATATGTTTCAAGGTACTGACTGTAATTATCATCTTCAGTATCAGCCTTAAGTTTTAATGTAATTACTGTTCCAAAGGAATCTTTTTCGCATTCTTCTATTGTATAGCCATCTGCACCAGTTGAAACCCAGCGGTAAGCCTTATCGCTACCAAAAGCCTTACTTTCAACTGTAACAGAGTCACTAACCATAAATGCTGAATAAAAGCCAACACCAAATTGACCGATAATATCAACATCTTCACTTTGTTCATTCTCTGTTTTAAAAGCTAATGAACCACTTTTTGCAATAGTACCTAAGTTGTTTTCTAATTCATCCTCAGTCATACCGCAACCATTATCTGCGATAGTAAGTGTTCTGTCATTTTTATTTACTGATAAACGAATACAGAAATCATCCTTATTAAGACCAACAGATGAATCTGTAAGTGACTTAAAATACAATTTGTCAAGTGCATCACTCGCATTTGAAATAATTTCACGAATAAATACTTCTTTATGGGTATAGATTGAGTTAATCATCATATCCATAAGTTTTTTACTTTCTGCTTTAAATTGCTTTTTCCTCATTTTAAAATGCTCCTTGGTTTAAATATTTTACTTATACTATTATAAGACTTGTACCGTCAAAATCAACCTTAATTTCAGTTTCCGGCTCAAGATTTTCTGAAATAATTTTTCTTGCAATAAGA
>SVOI01000088.1 GCA_015066465.1 Oscillospiraceae bacterium | reverse complement strand
CTTTGAAAAGTGCTGAGTGCTGAATGCTGAGTGCTGAGTTTCGGGACCTGCGGTCAGCATTGTAATAGTTGATTATAGTAATTAATTTGTATTTTTATTTTTATTACTTAAAAGAAGTAAAACTTCAATATAAATACCCAATAATAAAAATTCTATCATTTAAAGTTATCGCAAACTAAAAATGATAGAATTTTGTTGTTTTTATTCAATAATAATTATAATCAAGGCGAAGCCTTCCTTAACTCAGCACTTTGCACTCAGCACTCAGCACTAATTTTGATTTTGCAAAGCAAAATTAAAATATTCCGTAAGTAATAAGCGACATTATAAGTCCTGCTATAAAAACGCCAAGTGTTATAATTGGTAAACTCTTTTTTATTCTTAAATCCATAAGAGCAGAAATAAGAGCGCCTGTCCAACCGCCAGTACCGGGGAGTGGTATTGCAACAAAAAGCAAAAGTCCCCATTCCTTATATTTTTCCATAGTGCCTTTTTTCTTGTCTGAACGAGCTTCCATTTTCTCAACAATTTTTGCTAAGTGCTTGTTTTTTCTCATAATAGCAAAAATCTTTTTAATAAAGAGAAGAATGAAAGGAATCGGGAGCATGTTTCCAATATAACATATTAAAAAAGCTTTTATAAAATCAATTTCCAAAAGTCTTGCGGCAATCATACCGCCCCTTAATTCTAAAACAGGGAAAAGCGATATAACAAATGCTATGAGTTCAGCTGGTATATCATTCTTGAAAAAATCAACAACTGCATTAACAATACTATCAACCATTTTATACCTCTTCCGGTGTTATTAAACCTTTTTTTATAAGGTGCTCTCTTGCATCGTGAAGAATAGTTTTATCATTTTCAAATTTAAGATTTTTATAAGCATTTTCGTATGTAAGCCAGATGTAATCTTCAATTTCTTCTTTTTGAATAATTGTCTGAGTATCATCTGTTTTAGCAACAAAAACGTAAACAGATTTGTGAATTCTGTTCTGAATGGTGTATTCAGATTTAGAAACGAAATCAGGAATAATATCAATATGAATTCCTGTTTCTTCAAGAACCTCACGCTTTGCGGTTTCTTCTGCGGTTTCGCCGTCTTCCATATGACCTTTAGGGAAGCCCCAGTTTGAACTGCGGTTGTTTTTTATGAGAAGATAACGGATTTGACCGTTTATATTTCTATAAATAACCGCACCGCAAGAACGCTCATATCTGCATTCTAAATTGTACTTTCTGCCTTCTGTTAAAAAGCTTATAGCATTCTTGATTTCACAGTCAATAAATCTTTTTGATTTTGGTGCAGCAATTAATTTTACTTCGCCAGTATCAAGAAAACGAATTGATGCAATAACTCTGCCGTCAAAGTGTTTTACGGGATTGTCAATACCCATTACAAGAACGCCGCTAATGGGTGAGTAGGGCTTGAATTTACCAATTGGCTGACCTTGGTTGAGCTTGTAAACTCTGCCGGTGTCACCCAAAGGAGTGCCTACGGGCTCAGTTATACTGAGTCTTATTAATTTGCCTAACATGAAATGAACCTCTTATCTAAAAATAACTAAATCTAAATTATATTATAACTCTTATTGTATTTTCTTGCAATACATTATAACGATATTTTAAGAAAAAAATGGAAATTTTTCTTAAAATATCAAAAATTTAGCATCTCTTAATATTTCTCGAAAGAAATATTAAGAGATGCTTCTGTTTTAAAGTTCTTTAAATGTTTTAATGATTTCAGCAGATTTACCGCAAGTCATAGCACCCTCTGTGCACTTGTTAACGTAGCAACTCGGGCCATAGAAGTTGAAAATTGTAGGGTCTGCTTTACGTAACTTTTTGAGCATATCAATCGAAAAATCTCTTATTTCCCATTGAGCACGGGTGCAAGAACGGAGCTTCATAAATAAAAGTAATTCTCTGCCGTTAATAGTTGTAACAATATCAACAGTGTTACCGCTTAATTGAATGTAAGCAGAAAGACCTTCTTCGATGCCTTTTTCCTGGAAATAATCGTAAAGTTCAGCAGTTTTTTCGAATGCCTTTTTATAACGCTCTAAAAGTTCTGGTTGTTCAACTATTGTTTTTGGTAAAATGTATCTTTTTCTGTTTGTAAGAGCAAGTGAAGGAATGCCTATTGACTGCATTCTGTGACGTGCAAAGTGAGTAAGACAAGAAAGTGAAACGTTGTTGATTCTGAATGTGAATGTAACTGCTTCAAGAGGTCTTTGTCTCTTTGAATTTATAACTTCTTTAATGATTTTTGCACATTCTTTTTCGTCAGAAATAATACTTTCAATCTGACTTGTTGGTAAGCCTAAAGACTCTATAAGAGCAGCTCTTGCAACACATTTTGAAGCATCTGGAGTGTAGTTGAGAAGCTCAACGTTTTCTTGTGACTCAATAAGATTGTCATCTCTCTTATATGAAAAATGAGGAACGTCCTGAATTGACGGACGACGTGTTTCAAAATCTGTAAAAATACCAGGAGTCATTTTCTTTGCTTGCTCGTAAAGAGAAATACCAAGGTTTTTAATTTCAGGGAATGAAGCACCTCTGCCGTAAATCATAGCATAAAGCATATTAACAAGTTCACGTGCATTAAGTGTGCAGTAGAAGTTGCTGTAAAGTGAATACGGAAGAATGAAACGGGCATCTTCCTTTGGGATACCTTTATCAATAAAATCACGGTATTCTGAATAAAGGTAATTCATATGCTCTATGTATTTATCGTGAATAGCAGTTGACTCAAACTTAGGAATGAAGTAACCGAGTTCGCCAAAGTCAACGTATCTTCTTGATTTAACTGTGAAAGAAGCAAGTCTGAATTCAATAACAAACTGCTCAACAAGAACAGAAACGTTCTGGAATGCTAAGTTGAACACAGTGTGTTCAATAGTAGAAGTGTGACCAGAGCGTGTTACCTTTGAAATAAGATTTGCATTTTTCTGGGCATCTTTAGAAGCCTCTAAAATTTCAAGAGCAGTACCTGGTTGTGTTGAGATTCTGCCAGAAGCAGCAGGGAGTTGCTCACCAGTGTCTGTAAGACCTACTATAACTGCCTTTGAGTTTGTGTTAAATTCGGTAGACATTAAATTACCTCCACATAAAAATAAACATATATTTAACTCATATTACCACATTTTTTTAGTTTCTGCAATAGTAAATTACATTTTGGTCTATATCTTGTGGCGAAACTACAAAAAAACCAAAAAAATACACAAATATATAGCGTTTATATATTGCATTTTTTTCGCTAATATGGTATTATTTATTAAATAGTGTTATTGTGCCCTTTTGTTTGATTTTTTAGTTGAAAATCAGTTCTATTTTCAGAAAAGAGGTAATGGTTATGGCAATTATTAAAAAGGAAGCTTACTACAATTCTTCAACAGGTGTTAACAAAATCAGAGCGTTAATCTGGCTTGATGATGAAGTAGAGCACGTTGGCGTTTTTCAGATTGCTCACGGTGTAAGTGAACATATTGAGCGTTACGACCATTTTGCAAGATTTTTAGCAGAGCGTGGTTACATAGTTTGCGGTAATGACCATATCGGTCACGGTAAATCTGTAAACACTCCTGAAGATTTAGGCTTCACTGCAGAAGAAGATGGCTTCCGTCGTTTTGTTGATGATATGCACATTCTTTATAACATTATGCATAAGCGTTACCCAGAGCTTAAATATTATCTTTTCGGTCACAGTATGGGTTCATTCTGTGCAAGGGTATATGCTGGTACTTTCTCTGAAGATTTATCTGGTCTTATTATCTGTGGCACAGGTCAGGCTCCGGCAGGGCTCGAATTTGCTATCGGTTCATTAAGAGAGTTAACTGCCAAAATAGGCACAAGAACACGTAACGCTATTATGGGTGGAGCGTTAAACAAAATTTCTTCTTTAGGAATTAAAGACAGAACTTCAGATTTAGATTGGTTAAG
>SVOI01000004.1 GCA_015066465.1 Oscillospiraceae bacterium | reverse complement strand
AACCTTCAACATCTTTAATGTCTGCTTCAGACAGTTCGTTTTCTGTTGGGTATTTCTTGAAAAGTGCAGGAGTTACAAGGTTTACTCTTGCGTCAGTACACTGTGCAGAAAGACGTGTTGCAACGAGTAACTGAAAAGGCGTTTCGGCATTTAACTGACAAATTGCTTCGGGGTAATCTACCTTTAAAAGCTTACAAATTTCTTCTGCTTTCTGCCTTTTAGTCATTTCGTCACCACCAATTTACAAAAAATATTATATACCTTATAAATATACTCTTTTTTTTATAAAAATACAATAGGAAAAAGCAAGTAAATATTGAATTTTGTTGAAATTTATTTAAGTTTGTGGTAATATGTAGAAGAAATAAGGTGAATCTACAGCGGTAGGCGGTTTGTCCTCTTATAAGAGGGCTCTTTCGTCCTCTTGAGAAAGGGGGCGGTGCAATGGTTACATATAGTGAGTTGTTTTTACTTCTCAATCTTATTGTTGCGATTATAGCACTTGTAGTTGATGTAATAATTCAATTAACAAAAAAGAAATAACCGCCCGTCTGCAAACTGTGCGGTTATTTCTTTAATCAAACTTTTTAAAGACAAGCCGTTTATCATTAGGTTTGCCTTATTTCATCTTTATTATAACACAAACTCTTAAAAAGTCAACCGTGTAGAGTAGAATTGCTCTGAAAGGTTGATATTTTATTTTTAAAAAACTTGTAATAAATCCCTTTTTTGTGTGTCTAATAGTTGAAAACACAAAAAGGGGGCGGGAGAATGTGAAATATAGAATAAATTTTGAAAGGGGTGACGGCTTTGGATGACTTGGAAAAAATGTGTAATCTGCATTATAAATATGTAAAAAGCTACGCATTGTCTTTGTGCTTAAATGAAACGCTGGCAGAAGATATTACTCAAGAAACATTTTATAATGCAATTAAGAAGATAGACACATTTAAAAACGACTGCAAAATTGAAACGTGGCTTTGTAGTATTGCAAAAAATATTTTCTTAAATTTAAAACGGAAAAAGACTACAGAAAATATTTTAGACTACCCCAATTTAATAGCAGACAGTGACATAGAAGAAAACGTCATTAAAGACGAAAACGTTAAAAGAATTTTAACCGAAGCCGTGAAATTAGACACACCCTACAAAGAAGTTTTTTATATGAAGTCTTTGGGTGATATGCCATACAGCACTATTGCAGACGTTTTTGCCAAAAGTGAAAACTGGGCGAGAGTTACTTACTTCAGAGCAAAAAAACAAATAGAAGAAAGGATGAGTAGTGATGAGTAAAATAAATTGTTCTTTAATAAAAGATTTATTACCACTTTATATTGATGACCTTTGCAGTAAGGAAACAACAGAAATTGTAGGTAACCACCTTGAAATCTGTGAGGATTGTAACAAAGAATATGAAACACTTAAAACCGAACCAAAAGTAAAACCACAACAGGATAATTCGCAAGAGTTAATAAAAAAGGTGAATAAAAAGTTCGGTAAGGATAAAAAGAAAGCAATAATAAAAACTATTTCGATTATTCTTGCGATAATTATTGTTGCTGGGGTAGTTGCGTTTTTTAAAGTGCCACTTTACGTAGCAAAAGAGGCGTTTCAAGATTCAGGTATTAGTTATCCCGAAAATTATGAAACCTGGGAAATTGGTAGTAAAGAAAAAAAGAATTTCTCACACAAGGCGGTTGATATGTATATTAACGAAAACTTTGGTAAATACGAAGTGAGTGATAACGGACAGAGTTTAGTGTTTAAGTATGAAGATGGCAAGAAAATTATTGTGTATTATACAGGACTTGAAAGTATTCCTTCGTGGGATGAAGATGAAAATGTGTTAAAGGATATGTATGAGTCATACCATATGTTGCCGTCGGTTATAAAACGAGGTCTGGAGAATTTAGGTGTAAATACCGAGGTTGCTTTAGGTTACGACAGAAACGTATGCAAAACTTTAATAAAAACAGCACCACCGGAAGTAAAGTTTTTCTACTCTTATGATTCTTACGCAACAGCTTGTGCTTACTATGGTTGCTTCAATCTCATTATGCCTTATGCAACTAATTCAGAATATTATCTTTTAGCTGAAAATGATGAGTTTTCTGCGTGGGGTTGGACGAGATTTACCGAGGATTTTAATACTTATCAGTTGGAATTTCAATCAAAGAAGGATTTAAGAAAAAGCCCTACGATAAGTGTTTACGGCTTCACAAAAGAAGAAGCACAAGAGATTTTTAAATATGCAGTTATAAAATAAAACAAGTGTCCCCACAACATTTCTGAAATGTTGTGGGGGCAACTTACTTAGCCTATAAACTTTAATGTAAGAATTTTCTTGCCCGTGATTTCAAAATCAACAAAGCCATCGTTTGACATTGTGAGTTCTTTTTCATCAAGCTCTTCGAGTGTAACAAGCTTAACCTGTGACCACTTTTTGCCTGAATACTGTGGTAATTCAAACTCTGCTTTTTGTCTTTCTACTGGTGACTGAACATCAGTAATTGGTGCAATACCACCGTTAAGACGAATAGCATTTTTAACTGTTTTATCAGATGGGTTGAAAAGACGAACAATGTAACCTTCGCCATCTTCACTCTTCTTAACTGCAGAAATGTTAAGGTTTTCTGTTTTTAATTCAATGAATGAGTGAGTTGTAGCATTTTTACCGTGAGCAGTAGGAGCAATCTGACCTGCTGCAAGGTAGAGGTTGAAACGTTCGCTTTCTTGCCATACATTGCCTTCTTCCCAGTTGCCCTTATGTGGCATAAATGCATAACGGAATGTGTTTTTACCAATGCATTGTGAGCCTTTATCCCAATCGTTGTAGTTCTGCATATCTTTAGTAACGCAGATACGAAGTGGGTAAGCACGAAGAAGTGAAAGGAATACTGTGTTTTCTTCATCGTCTGCTGCTTCATAAGCTTTAAGACCGGTGTTAAGAAGTGCAACACCGTTTTTGCCATCTGTAATGCTTACAAATGAATTCATTGGATGCTCTGTCATTGGTGGCTCGTCATAAAGTGAGTAGTCAGGAGCAGCAATTGGTCTACTAACAACATCAAACTGACCTTGTGAATCTGCGTGAGTTGCTTTAATTCCTGTTGGGAATGCAACCTGTAAGTAGTGGTCTTCGCAACGGTTGTTGATTGTTGTTTCAATTTCTAAATATCTTGAACCTTTTCTTAATGTAACAATTGATTCAATATCAACAGGAAGCTTGTGTTCGCTTCTTGTTTTTTCATCGTCTGCTTTCTTTTCAGGAAGAAGCCAACGCATTTTAATTCTGTAGCTTGTTTCAAATTCGCCTTCATAAATACGAGAAACAGTTGCTTGTTCGCCGAGAGTTGTGAATACTTCATCAATTTCAGGAGCAATGTGTTGCCAAGGGTTACCGATTTCACCGCTGTCTTTGAAGTAGCCTAAATTCTTGTATTCTTTACCTGTTTCTTTGTCAATTACATTGTAAGTACCATTGTGGTTAAATGAAACCTTTAAGAATTCATTTTCCATAACATTTGTTGTTTTAACAAGTGTTACAGGAGTTGTAGCACGAACATTGTAAAGTGGGCGGATTTTAAGTGTTGTGTAACCCATACCCGGAACATTTTTAACTTCAACAGCAATATAATATTGTTCTGTGTGAAGAACGTTAGCAGTATCGTTAGGATTCTGAATGATTTGTGCATTTGCTTTGTTTGTAGAAATAACCTGATATTTGAGAACATTGTTTTCATCATCAAGAATCTGGAAAGAGTCTGCTTTCCATTCAGCAGGAATTTCAACTCTTAAATTAATTGTTTCGTTACGTTTGAATGGTGCAGGGTTAAAGAGAACAACTGCAACGTCGTTCCTATCCCATTTTGAAAGGTCAATGTCACCAGCAACGTCCATAAATGCTCTTTCGTAAACGCACATTGAAAGCTCACGAGACTGTCTGTAACGTGACATAACGTCTTCGTAAACAACGTCACGTCCACAAGCGCCGATACTATCGTGACCGTGGTTCTGAAGAAGATAGTTATATGAAAGGTCAATAAAGTTCTGTTGGTAAGGTGCACCACAAAGAGCAGAGAATACTGCGAGTGGTTCAGCGTAGTTTATAAGTCTTCTTTCTGTGTCGAAGTTTTCTTGTTTGATGTATGTTCTTGCAGAAAGAATCCAACCGCAAAGCTCACTAACGCTACCCTTTGTGTATGGGTCACGCATTTCGCCTTTTAATACAGGGCAGTCTTCTTTGAAGTTATCAATAATGCCTTGTTCCATTTCTTTTAATGTGCTGTGGAATACATTTGCTTCTGGAAGTGCATCATTAAGGTCTTTAACAAGTTGAACTTCTCTTTCGTCTGGGCAAGAGGAGTCGTGGCCGATTGACCAGAAACGATGATTTGTTGTCCAGTCGTTGTCTTGTTCTTTCATAGCCTGTTCTGCACGAGCTTTTACATTTTCCTTGTGGTATTCATAGAATGGGTGAGCGTATTGATAGTCTAACTTCCAGTCACCATCAATGAATTTGAATACACCGTTGTTGTCGTTCCAGACCATATCTCTGTTGTTTTCATCTGTCTGATTAAAGTAAACAGGTCTCTGAACAACGTACCAGATGTTATATCTTGGTCTTTTTGCAAGACGAGAAGCGTAAATACGAGTTCCGTCAGGGCTTTCCCAGAAGAACTCTGATTTAGGAGCTTTGTATTCGTTTATACCACGGTAGAATGATGCAAAGTTAATACCGAAGCCTGAGTAAATCTGTGGAAGCTGAGAAATCTGACCCCAACCGAATGGTGAGTAACCAGTTTTACTGATACCGCCCATTTCTTTACCGATTTTGTGACCTAAAAGAAGGTTTCTGATAAGTGCTTCGCTACCAACTGTAAATTCATCAGGAAGACAGAACCAAGGACCAACTGCAATTCTGCCTTCTTTTATGTATTTCTGAAGTTTTTCTTTCTTTTCTGGGTACACTTCAAGGTAATCCTGAACAGGCATTGTCTGTGAGTCTAAGTGGAAATGCTTGTAGTCAGGGTTTTTGTCTAAAATATCAAGAAGCATATCGAGCATATAGCCGAGCATATACTGTGTTCTTCTTGCACTGAAGCGCCATTCTCTGTCCCAGTGGGTGTTAGATATAAAATGGCACTGTACTTGGTCGTTCTTTTTGTTATCCATAACTATCTCCTTATCCTTTAATAATTTTCATAATATCAGCGAATGTATCACAGAAGTGAGTGCAAACTGCTTTAGTACCACTTGATTCAATGTTACCACCAGCAATACCGATTGTTGTGTAACCGGCAAGTCTTACAGAGCAAGCACCAGCACCGCTATCTTCAATACCGATTACTTTGCTTCTGTCAGCGAATGCTTCCCCAAGACCTACAATAGAGGTTTCTGAATAAAGCCAAGGGTGTGGTTTAGGGGAAAGCTCACCTAATGTACCAACAGAGCCTTTTCTCAAAGGGAAGCCAGCAGAGATAATTGCATCGTAAAAATCTTTAGGGTCGCCCATACCAAGAGTTTTAAATGCAGAAAGAATTTCTGGCCAAGCTTTTTCGTAAAGACCAGAAGTAACAAGACCGATTTTAATACCCATATCTTTTAATTCGAGTAAGAAATCTTTAACGCCCTCTGTTGGTGTGAATGCACCGTCTTTACCACGACCAGCCATAATTTCTTCCATTTCTCTGTGAGTGTGTTCGAAATAGAAGCTTCTTGCTTTTTCTAAAGATTCACCTGGGCAATATTTATCAATACAATATTGTAAGTGTTCAGATACACTGTGACCTGAAACAAATGGAATATCACTTTCTTCAAGCTGGAATTTAGGATTACCTAACATACTCGCAGTTGTCATTTCAATAATCCAAATCCAGAATTCTTCACTTCTTACTGTTGTGCCGTCTAAATCCATTAAAACTGCATTTAATGGGTACTCTGTTTTTACAGGGTAAACAGGGTAATAAACAGGGTAAGCAATAGCAGATTTTACACAAGCCAATGAGTGTGTGCCGAAAGACACAAATTCAACCTTCTGGTCGCCAGTTGTAACAACAAATTCAACGCCGTTTTTACCAGCTATGAATTTACCATCTTCTGTCTTTTCAAGAAGATGAAAACCGCTTGTTGCATCAACTTCACCAAGGTCTGGAATGTAAAGCTTTTTATCGAGTAACATAACAAAATTTTCCTTTCAACATAGATAAATTTATTGTATCACAACTGTTTTAATATGTAAACTTAAATTTTGATTTTTTAAAAGTATTTTTTGTAATTATTTCTTAATTTTTATATTACGAATTGTAATTGACAAAATGTTGCGTATATAGTAAAATTTGTTACGTTATATAAAATAACAAAATTATTTTTGGAGGAATTAAAATGAAAAAAATCTTATCAGTGCTTATGGCAACCTTGATGTTTTTAACATTACTTATGCCATTAAGTGTATTCGCAGAAAATGGACCGTATCCTATGGATTGGTGGGAAAATACGGATGAAGAAGACATAGGCGATATTACTAATATTGCTGCAATAGGTGTTGTTGATTATGATACCTTTGATATGGGTTACGTTTATCCTGAGTTTATGGCAGAAGCTATGCCTGTTCAGGAAAAAGGTATGAGTTACGATGAAAAAAGTAACACTCTTACACTCGATAATTTCAAAACAGAAAAAATTCTCACTATAACGTCTATGGGCGACGATTTTAAAATTAACGTAAAAGGTTATAACGAAGTTGGTAGCATTATATCATCAACTATGAGTTGGGGTTGCTCAATTACTGTTACAGGTAATGGTGCGCTCGTGGTTAACAAAAATAAAACTTATCCATCAGCAGTTGAAATGGATGTTTCTGGTACTGGTTATGGTTTCTTTAAAACAGAAAAAACTGTAGCAACAAAGTTTTTTGGAAATATTGATACTGAAATAAGCGAAGCTCTTCCTACAATTTCTGTGTATGGTACAAAAGAAGCAGACCCATCTAAGGTTATTATGCTTGAAGGTGAGCTTAAAGCAGATAAAGAGCTTAAAGCTGAACCTTTTGAAGTTACAACTTATGAGCAGATTGAGGGCTATTGGGTTGACAAATATTGGGGCGCAAGTGACTATTATATAAGCGATAAAGAAGAGTTTAAAGGTAGATTATTCGTTGGTGATACATACGATGGCGAGCTTTATTACTTAGATGAAGTTGTTTATGATGAAGAATTAGAAAATTACGTTATTGTTTATTCAGAAGAATTTTATGAAATAAAATTGGATGATTACGGCTTTAAACCAGCAACAGGCGCAACCTCAGTTCCGGCTGTGATTTTAGATATCTGGCCAGAGCCAATGGATATGAATACTTGCATAGATGAAAATGATAAGTTATGTGCTTTTGAAGAATATTATGACGATGAAGATAAACCATATTATGAAGTTTATGAGATTGTTGAGCATTCAAAATATGGTAAATTAGTACTCATATATAATCCTAAAGATACCTATAAAGAATTAAACGTAAAGGGCACAGAAACATATTACGATTGCATAAACGAGAGTCAGGTTATTACAACAAATACTATTGTTGAAAAAGCACCTGGTAAAGTAAAATTAACAAAAGCAGTAAACTCGGTAAGTGGCGTTAAAGTTACCTGGGAAGCACAGAAAACTGCTGATACTTACATTATTTACAGAAAAGTAAGTGGTGCTAAGAGCTTCAAAAAAATCGGTACTTCTGAAACTAACTCTTATGTAGATAAAACAGCAAAGAGTGGCGTTAAATATGAATACACTGTAAAAGCAAAAAATATTGCTGGTACAGGTAGTTGTCAGAAGCCTGGTGTAAGTGTTACATATCTTGCAACACCAAAAGCAACAATTTCTAACACAAGCTCAGGTATTAAAATTAAATGGAATAAAGTAGATTCAGCTGCAAGCTATGCTGTTTACAGATCACAATATACTGATGGCAAGTGGACTAAGTGGAAAAAGGTAACCACAGCTAAAAAGGATGCAACCTCATACACAGATAAAAAAGCAGAATCTGGTGTTAAATATAAATACACTGTAAAAGCAATAAATGGTAAGGTTAAGAGTTCTATCAAATCTACAGATTCACTTGTTCGTCTCAAAACAACTACGTTAAAAGTTGCAGCAAGAGCAAATGGTATTAAGCTCAGTTGGTCAAAGGTAGCAGGTGCAACTCAGTACAAACTCTATCGCTCAGAGCTTCAAAATGGTAAATGGAGTTCATGGTCAACTCTTACTAAGGTTGAAGCAGCTAATACTACTTTTGTAGATAACACTGTAAAACCAGGTGTGACTTACAAATATTCAGTTAAAGCTGTTAATGGTAGTTCATTAGGTGCAAGAGCTTCTTCAGATAAGCTTTTATATCTTAATTCACCTGACACAAGTATTGTTAATGGCGAAACCGGTATGGTAGTTAATTGGTCAAAGGTTGATGGTGCTGAGAAGTATATTATTTATCGTTCAGTTGAAAATAACGGTAAATGGACTAAGTGGAAAAAGGTTAAAACTGTAAAGGCTTCTACAGAATATTGGGTAGACGAAACAGTAGAAACCGATACTAATTATAAATATGCCGTAAAAGCTCAGAAGGGCGAATATAAGAGTTATTACAAAGTTTCAAATAAGCTTGTTTACATAAAGACAAGATACGTTTTCTGAGAAACGAAATAGTAGTTAAAACAACACCCCAACGAATTTCATAATTCGTTGGGGTGTTGTTTTGTTTTATTCAGTAACTTCTTGCAATTTTCTTCTTTCTTCTAAATCCTTTTCAACCTGTGCTCTCTTTTCAGGGGAGTATCTTATAAAGAATAAAGGAACTATATAAAGAACGCTTGCAATAACTGGGGTGAGCATTACAAGTGGCCATATCCATGCGTCAAATTCAGCAGTTTGTGTACCTATAAAAGAGGTAGCAGTGTCGTCAATAGCCTTGTAGCCTAAGAGCGATAATGAAAGTGTAGCAAGACCGCCAGTTATACCACTTGAAACCTTTGTGAAGAAGGTCTGCATTGAGAAGGTAACGCCCTCGGTTCGTTTGCCTGTTTCCCATTCCATATAGTCAACACTATCGCAGAAAACAGAGGTTTGTGCAATGCTTAATGCACCCATAGGAATTGAGCCTATTGCTAAAAGAGCCATACCAATCCAGAAGTTAGCTCCCTCAAAGCCTATTAAGAAAGCAACCGTTCTTACAACTGCATTTGTAGCTTGGATGAATATAAGAACGTTAACGTAGCCTTTAAATAGCTTCTTTAATTTATCGGCGAAAATCATACCTATAAACTGTGGCACATTTGTGATTGCAAAATAGATTGTTGTAAGACCTAAAGCACCTATAAATCCGTCAGCACCAGGGAAGTCAACGGGCAATTTGTACTTAAAGAAATAAGTAACAAGCTGTGTGCCGAAGCCTAAAGAACCAAAGAGGTTAGCAAGTGTCACAAGAAGCATCATCTTGTTTTTAAAGAGGAGCGAGAAGCTTTCCTTTAAAGAGCTTTGCTGAGTTTGTGGGTTTGTTTTAATTCTTTCCTGTGCCTTATATGAACGGTAACTGAGCATACCGCCACCAAGACCAAATATAACTGCAAAGACAAGAGTAACGAGAGACATTTTATTCTGTGTTCTTAAAGCAATCATTTCAATAAACATAGGTATTAACATATTGAAAATGCCATAAACTAATGAACCTATTGTTCTTGCCCATTTAATGAAATTATCACGTTCATTACTGTCAGGCGAAACAGATGCGGTAATTCCCCAAATAGAAACATCTTGTAAAGTGTAGGCTATGTCCCACGCGATATACATAATTATAAAGTATGAAACCCTGAGCCACAATAAACTTTCTTCAGTTGAAAAAACAAGGAATATTAAAACTGTGAACACACCAACTGGCAGAGGAGTGTAGCGTAAAAATGGTCTTAGCTTTTCGCCGTTTTTAAAACTGTGCCTGTCAACAAAGGAGCCGACAATCGGGTCATTTATGCCGTCCCAGACTTTCATTAAAATGAGAATAACAGAAACTATTGCCGCAGGAAACATTGCAATATCTGTCATAAAGTATGTAAAGAATGAGCCACCAATAAGGGAGTAAACTAAATTCTGACCCGAAAGACCAGCCAAGTAGTTTACTTGTTCTTTTCTTGAAACGTATTTCATAAGCGCACCACCTTTTATAAATCTATACTTTCATTATACAGTATCTTACACTATTAAATCAACTATAAAATATTTCAAAAAACACATGTTTTCATATTGAAAATAAATACCAATAATGATATACTAATCTATGTACGAAATAAAACTGTTTTGCAGTTTAAGGAAGGAAGATTTTTTTGGCAGAAATCAAAAATATGGATGCTGTTGCAGCACTCGATGCTATGGATGCTCACGTTGATGATTGGCGTGACGCTACAAAAGGTAAGCAAAGAGGTATTTTCTCATTTGATGATGTTGCGGCACTCAAAATTAAAAATCTTAAAAAGAGAATTTATACTGATATCGAGTCAATTCCTGCTTGGAAGATGAAAGAATGCATCTACAAGGGCGTTGATGATTACGAATATCTTTACGATGAATGGAAAGAATTAAACGTTGGTGACCGTTGGGGTAATAACGGTTGGAGCGCATTCTTTAAAAATTCATTTGATATGCCAGCTCGTTTCAAGGGTAAAAAGGTTACTCTTAATGTATATTTCGGCGGTGACTCACTTTTAACTCTTAATGGTGAGCCTTATCAGGGTCTTGACCCATTCAGAAACTCTGTTTTACTTACAGATTGCGCAAAGGGTGACGAGCACTACGATGTTGATATTGAGTCTTACTATGTATGGCACTCAAACGAATCAACAGTTAAAACACTTTCTTGCTCATTTATTGGTGTTGTTGACCCTGTTATTGAAGAAATTTATTGGGATTTTAAAGCAGTGTTCAATGCACTCTTTATGCCTGTTCACGATACTGGTTTACAAGAGCTCATAAGAGCAGCATTAAAAGAAGCATTTACTTTTGTTAACTTTGACCTTGATGGTGAAGAATTCAAGGCGGGTCTTTTAAAAGCACAAAAGGTTCTTAAAGATAAGGTTTATAATAACCCTAACTACAAATCAGAGGGTAACTTAGCTTTAGTTGGTAACTCTCACCTTGATATTGTATTTATGTGGGCTTATAAAGAATATATAAGAAAGTTAGGCAGAACTCACGCTACAATGCTTCGTCTTATGGAGCAATATCCTGACTTCATTTTCTCACAGAGTACAGCACCTACATATATTGAAATGGCAAAGAGATACCCATCTCTTTACAGACAGGTTCAAGACAGAATTAAAGAGGGAAGATGGGAATACATCGGCGCTATGTGGGTTGAACCAGACTGTAACTTGGTTTCTGGTGAATCTTTCGTTCGTCAGCTTCTTCACGGTGTACGCTTTGCTGAAAAAGAATTTGGCATCACACCAAAAACCTGCTGGGTACCAGACGTATTTGGTAACGGCTACGCTATGCCACAGATTCTCAAAAAAGCTGGCGTTGAATATTTCGTTACTCATAAAATGGGTATCTGGAATGATACAAACCCTTGGCAGTACAACACATTCTGGTGGGAAGGCCCAGACGGCTCAAAGGTATTCTCAATTGTTCCACCAACACACTTTATTGGTACTGTTGAAGCAGACTCACTCAAAGTTAACTGGAAAAAATATACAGATAAAGAAACAATCGGCGAATCAATGTATTGCTACGGCTGGGGTGACGGCGGTGGCGGTGTTGATACCGAAATGCTCGAATACGTAAAACGTTATAAAAACTTCCCAGGTCTTCCAAAGACACAAGTAAGTAAAATTGAAGATTCTTTAGCTCGTATGAAAGCGAATGCTACTGAAACTAACATTCCTACATGGAAGGATGAGCTTTACTTAGAAGAGCACCGTGGTGTTCACACAACTAAAGCACTTCTTAAAAAATATAACAGATATTGCGAAAACCTTTACAGACAAGCAGAGATGTTCGCAAGTATCGCTATGAAATACGGTTACAAATATCCACTCGAAAAGCTCAACGAAGGCTGGCAGATGATTTTAACAAATCAGTTCCACGATTCACTTCCTGGCTCACATATTACAGAAGTATTCGGTGACCTCTGCGCTATTTATGAAGATATTATTAAAATCGGTGAAAGCGTAAGAAGCGAAGCATTAGACGTATTAGCTGGTAACGTTGACGGTAGCGAAAAATATGGTAAGCCATTTGCACTCTTCAATTCACTCGGCACAGCTGCAACAAGCAAGATTGAGCTTCCATATAAAGACGTTGAAATTTATGATGCAGACGGCAACAAGGTTCCAACTCAAAGCTACACAAAGCTTGATGGTACAAAGGTACTTGTATTTATTGCAAAGGATATTCCTGCAGTAGGCTACAAGGTATTCTATACAAAAGATGCAAAGGTTGCAGAAGCAAAAACAGTTGCATTCAGCGGTGCAGTCCAAAATGATAACTTCAAGGTAGTTCTTGACAGTTCAGCAGAGCTTACATCTATTTTCGATAAGAAAAACAATCGTGAAGTTCTCAGTGGCAAAGGTAACGTATTCCGCCTTTATGAAGACCTTCCAGGTAAGTATGACGCTTGGGATATTGTTGCTTCTTACGTTGACAGAGAATTTGACACAGAAGCGGGTAAAGTTGTTGCAGTTTCAGAAGGCGATGTGTTCACAGTAGTTTCTATTGAAAAGAATATCAATAAGTCACTCCTTAAGCAGAATATCATTCTTTATAATGAGCTTGACAAGATTGACTTTGATACATTCATTAGCTGGCACGAGCAAGAAAAGCTTCTTAAGGTTGGCTTCGACGTTGACGTTAAAGCACAGAAGTTTACAAGAGATATTGCTTATGCAACTATTGAAAGCTCTAACTATCGTCATAACCCTTATGACAAGGCTAAGTTTGAGGTTTCTGCTCATAACTTTATTGATATGTCAGAAGACAACTACGGTGTCACAATTCTTAACGATTGTAAGTATGGTTACGAAGTAGATAAGCAGAGAATGATTATCACACTTCTTAAAGCACCTATGAATCCAGACCCAATGTCTGACCGTGGTGACCACTACTTCACATATTCAATTTATCCACATAGTGGTAACTGGAAGAATGCAGAGACATTAGTTCGTGGTCTTGAAATGAATAACCCTGCAGTTGCAGTTGACATTAAGGCTGATGCTAAGGGCGACACAGCTGGTTCATTCATTAAGGTTGACGGCAAAAACGTTACTCTTGAAGCAGTTAAAAAATGTGAAGATGAAGATGCTTACATTATCCGTTTTGTTGAAAAAGCAGGCTCAAGAACTGACGTAACTGCAGAGCTCTTCTCTGAAATTAAATCTGTTGCAGAATGTGACTTACTTGAAAGAAATGACGTTGCAGTTTCTATTGCAAACGGCAACAAGCTTTCTTTCACAATTAATCCATTTGAGATTAAGTGCTATAAAGTTAAGTTATAATAAAAATTTCCCGATAGTCGAAAGACTGTCGGGGATTTTTTAGTGCTGAGTGCAAAGTGCTGAGTTTCGGAAGCCTTACGGCTTGATTATAATTATTGGTGAATAAAAAATAGTTTATCCTATCATTTAAAGTTGGTTTTGGTATCAACTAAAAATGATAGGATATATTTGTTTGTGTTGATATTTAATACAATAGCGTCGCAGACCATTAACTCAGCACTTTGCACTCAGCACTCAGCACTTTAGAAATAAAATTTCTTCCTGCACCATTCTCTGAACCTTTTATTTTTACTCGCCACCAGTGACATTGTGAATAAAATAAATGCCGTAATGCCAATGGTTGTGTTGAGGCAGTCGAAAATTATGCTGTGAGGTAAAAATTGCATTATTATTTCTGCTAAAAGTGTAAAGAGGGTTATGCTACCAAACGTAGCCATAACGCTGTGGAATTTTGTCAAATACATTCTTAAAATGAATGGTTGTATTGAAAGAAGCCACAAAACACCACAGGTGGTAACAACGTAACTCGACCACGGCGTTTCTGGAGTGAGTAAAATATTAAGAATGACAGAAATAATACTTAAAACTGCAAGTATTGAAGAAGAAATTGTTTTTAAATGCTTTTTCTTCTGATATTCAATAATTTCTTGTTCTGGGAGTGGTTCGAGTAACTCATCACTGTTTTTTGTAGCGTAGTTAGTTTCAAACTGAATTGGAATTCCCATTTTCTGAAGCTTTGTGAAAAATGCTCTTTCAAAATCTGTGTCATCATAACAGTTAGCAACACCAACAGTTAAAATGTTTTTAACTGAAACAGCACCGAGTCTGCCACCATTAAGAAGACCAGCCGCCGGCATAAGAATACAGCTTTCTACAAAAGGGAGCATTTCTTCTGGCAAATCTACCTTGCCAACGTTTGAAAAAAGTGCTGTTGTAGTTGTTTCTGCTGTGAGAGCGTAAGAAACGCCAATTGCTAAATCCTTAATAACAAGAGGAATAATTCTCATTATAGGTAAAGCCTCAAGCTTAATGTTTGAAGCAAACATAGCCCCAAGAGTCTTTTTGTTATTTATATATCTTAAATAAAGTGCAACTTGTTTTAAAATTTCTTCGAACGTGTAGTCACCTAAAGTAGGGTTGGTTCTTACACTGTAGCAAAGCGAAAAGTTTCTCAAGGTCTCTGAATTAAATTGATTTCTCGCATTAACAGGTACCTGAATGCTTATTTCTTTTTGCTTTTTTTCTTCTCTTTTTTGAAAATCAATATAAATTTCTGTAAGAATTGCTGTAAAAAATTCCGTAATGGTTACTTCATATTTTTTGCAGAGTTCTTTAATTTTATCTAACGGCATATATCCGTAAGTTACGTGAGAGCATAAAGCGGGGAGCTTTTCGCCTTTTCTGTGATAAATATTAGGTTTGCTTCTTGAAGCTTTTGCACCTTTTGTTGCATTTTTTAAAAATGAATCCTCTAATTCACTATCCTTAGGCTTTTCTGTAATATCAAAAACAGAACCGCCAGAAGAAATTTTGTGCCCCAAAAGTCTTAAATATTGTGCAGCAAGAGTATTAATAAAAACCTCACAACCAAAACCATCTGTAAGAGCGTGAAAGGCTTCGATAGTAAGACGATTTTTAAAATAGAAAATTTTAAATAAAAAGTCGTTGCTTTCAGAATATTTTATTGGTAAACAGTGATTTTTAAAATCATCTTCCTGAATAACAGGCAATTTGTCATTGTGCTCAAAGTAATACCAGAAAACGCCACGACGTATTTTTACACACATAGAAGGGAAGCGTGGCAAAATATCCTTTAACGCCTTTTCTAAAATCTGGGGGTCGATTTCTACTGTGAGATTTATGGAATAACGAATAACGTTCGACCATTGTTTAGTATTCTGAGCGGGGAATACCTTTGCGGCATTGTCAAGCTCTAAAAAATCCTTGCCGAAAAATAAATTTTTCTTTTCCAAAATCTCACCGTCCTTTTTGATGTGTAGTTTTAATTATACATAGATTATTTAATTGAGTCAAGATAAACAAAAACTCATTTCGCAAATTCTGTAAAACTCAAAAAATGCGAAATGATAAGGTTTGTTTTGTAATATTATTTATTCTTCGTCATCATTATCTTCAAATGAGAAGTTGTTCAATTCATCGAAGTCAAGAAATTCAGCTAATGTCATATTAAAGGCTATTGCAATTTTATGAAGTGTTTTGGCTCTTGGGTCTTTTGTCAAACCTCTTACAATATTATCAAGAGTAGATTGATTTATACCACTCATTGTTGCAAGTTTATTTACAGTAATTCCCCTTTGCTTACAGAGAGTTAAAATACGGTTTACATAAAGTTCCGAGTAGTCCATAATTGTACCTCATAAGTAGTGTTAGCAATTTAATACTTACTTCTTCTCGCTCTTCTTTTCATATCCAAATGTAGAAGCGAAAAGGTCAATTTTAAACATTTTAATAACAGAACTGAAAAGTCTTGAGCCTTGAACTGGCATAAGTCTGTTAAATCTGCCCATAGCGTTACCGTCAAAGCCTACAACTATGTAAGATTTCTTTTTAAGAATACCTTTAAGAATTCTGTTAACTGCTTTGTCGCAAGGTGTTGAAACCATATTAATAAGGTCCATACCATTAGTTTCACCCTGATTTCTGAAAATATCTGTTTTTGTAAAGCCTGGGCAAACAAGACCAATATATGCTTCGCCACGGAGCTCTTCTCTCATAGCTTCAGTAAGACCTTTAACAGCCGCTTTACTTGCAGAGTACATTGAAGTACCACCAAGAGCCATAAGAGCCGCAGAAGATGCAACGTTTATAATTGCAGGAGTTTCACTTTCCATAAGAAGTGGAAGCATAATTTTTGAAGAATAAGCCGCAGAATAAAAGTCAATGTTAATTGACTCATCAATTTCTTCTTTTGTGTAGTTCATAAGTCTGTCAAAACGAGGGAGAACACCTGCGTTATTTATAAGAACGTCTGGCTTTACGTTGTTTTCAATAAGCCAAGAGTGAAAATCTTGCCAGTTGTCGTAGCTTGAAACGTCGAAAAGCTTGTAAGAAAATAACTTTGCATAATCGCCAAGCTCTTCAACAAAGTTAAGCATTTTCTTTTCGCTTCTTGCAATGCCTATAACCTTGCAGTTGTGCTCTTTCATAAGGCGTTCAGCAAGCATTTTACCAATACCACTTGAAGCACCTGTAAGAATTACGGTTTTATTATCAATCCATTTTGCCATTTTTCGCACCCCTAAAAATACATATTGTTAAAATTATATCATATTTATCAAATATTTTCAACAGTTTATGTTTTGATTTGTTACTAAAAAGCTTTTGGCATTATAACCCATATTTTCGGATGAAATATGATGGTGTACAGCTCCATGCATGACATAGGCTGTTTATCATTCTGTCATTATATGGTGAAAATTCAAGGTCATTGGGAATATATGCCTCCCAGAAAGTATCAACACCGATTTCTACCATTCCGCCCCAGAATGTTTTTAAATATTGTATTGCTTCTGCTTTCATTTGAAGCTTTAGCATAGCTTCAATAACATAGTGGCGCATATAAGGTGTAACAGGTTGTTTAAAATTTTTGTTGTGGAGGCAATAAAGAAGAAGTTTTTTAGCTTCTTCTCCCTCTATTACACCGCCCAAAATCATCCAGACCTGAGAATGAACGCTGAGCTGTTTGTTATCGTAATCATTTATAAATGCATTGGCGTTTTTATCATAAAACAGCGTTTTACAAGCAGAGCGAATCTTTGAAATGAGAGCAGAGTATTTTTGGTAGTCTTTATCACCGATTGTTTTTAAAACATCTGAAAAACGCTCAAGAGTGTAAAGATATACACCTTGTAATGCAGTAAGACATTCGAGCCCGGGGCACCAGTCAATAAAAGCGAACCAACCATCCTGCTTTGTTGTAATCAAATTCTCATTCAGCGTTGCGCTGAAGCTTTCAAGCTGTGATTTGCAAATTTCTAAAAGGTCATTTAAAACATCAATATCGCCCGTGTGCTCATAATAATCGCATACGCTAACAACATATAAAAGTGCATAGTCTTCAATGTGTGTTGCTCCTGAATGATAGTAAGGTGTTTCGTAAACGAAAGATGGAAGAAAACCGATATTATTACATTCACCGGCAGCAAAAAGATATAAACATCTTTTTACAATATCTGTGTTTTTGAATGTATAATAATTTGTAAGTGCCTCAAGACGAAGGTCACCAATCCAAAGACGGCGGTCACGTTTAGGGCCATCTTCAAAGAAGGTTTGCATACATTCTTTAAGAGTGTTAGTTGCAACACGGTCAATTTTTTTTAATAAATCATCAGTTGTATTTGCAGGTTTTAGCACGGATATATCGGCGCTTGTTGAAGCCTTGAAGCTAAAATCAGAAAGTCTTATTGGTCTTGTGGTTCTTTCTACAGTTATTTTAATGAATCTGCAAGCGTACCTTCTTGGCATAGTTATATTTTGAGGAAAATCAAGGTTAATTATTTCTTCTTGCAACCAAGTATTAGAAAGTGTACCGTTGTATTGAGAAAAATCATCGTTAATCTCTCTGATATCTTCACCAAATTTTATATTTAAACGAACGGGTGAATCTACGAAGATATTAACTCTATCAAAGGTGAAAGAGAAATGTCCTACTGCGTGCTCGCCCAGGTCTAAAAGTACGCTGTCACCATTTGTGGCGATGAATTCAGTTATATCAGGAGTGAGAACTGTAAAATTCAGTTCAGGATAATTTTCCTGAGCTTTCGTAAGAAAATAAGCTTTATCTTTCATAATAAATATCTCGCTTTATAGTCAGAGTTTTGATTGATAAAATTGAGTTGTGAATTCATTCTATCACAAAAGAATACTTATAACAACCTAAAAATATTTGAAGCGATTGAAAAAACATTATATTAAAGTTACTTTAAGATAAAATAAAAGCAGTCGAAAATGCTTGATTTTCAACTGCATTTTGGTCGGAGTGAGGTGATTCGCAAGGCTCTGCCTTGCGTTCGCTTTGCGAACACCCGACCTTCTGGTCCCGAACGCCGATTTTTATTTATCAATAATTCCAACCACTACATATAGTGGTTTTTGTTCTAATTATATATGCTAAAACACAAGAAAAATTCCGATAATTCCATATATTCCAGTTCCAAATGTGGAGTAAATTGTGGTCAAAATATTGGGTTGTTTTTAAGTTGAATTTTATAAATTGATAAAATTTGGTTAGAGTGAGTGTGTTCGAACCAGATATGGTTTAATACAGTCACTTTTCCCTGTAACATCGTTAAAACTCTTGAAATACGTCAGTATTCCTGCGAGTTTTGCCTTGTTACAGAAAAAATTGCCAAGTATTAAACTTCGCAGAACCTGAAATGTCCGAGTTTACGTGCATTTTGGATTTTCTTTGACGAAGTTATACTGGTGTATATCAAGGCAAAAAAATACAAAAGGTGCGTGAAATCGGACATTTAAGGCATATTTGGTTCGAATACACTCACTCTAATCTAAACATCCTAAATGAATCAAATTTGATTTGTTTAGGGTGCAATTTTTTTATACGCATAAAACAAAGAAAAGGGAGAAACGATTTTATAATAATGCACCGTTTTTATTCCAACTTTTCTTGTATATTTGTATTAAGTTAAGATATGGGGCTATATTAGGAAAAATGGTATTTAACGGATATAACGTTGTAAAGGTTACTACTGAAGATAGTGGGTTATATAAAAATAAGTATATCTGAAAATGTGGACTTCGAAATAAAAAAATGAATTTCAGATAATTACGAACTGCTTATTAAGCACTGGAATTGCGAACGAAGTGACAGAGAAGTATTAAATATGCTTAAAGGCATATAGTGGAAAATAATTATTGAGTGGAATTTTTTAATATTTCGCACAATAACAATGCACTCTTTTTGTCGCATATTGCATCTTGTTTTATGGTGCAAATATGGTACAATGGTATTGTTACAATATTTACAGGATGTGATATAATGTCAGACCTTGAACCAAAAAAATCTGCACTTATAAGAATATTGCAGATATTTGAGAAATACAGTGATTTCAATCATCCATTAAAGCAGAATGATATTATTGAAATTTTAGAGCGTGACTATGGAATTATAGTTGAACGAAAATCTATAAGCCGTAATATTTCACTTTTAAAAGAATTAGGTTATGAAATAGAATCTACAAGACAGGGCAGTTTTTTAGTCGACAGACCTTTTGAAGACAGTGAGCTTCGTATGCTTATAGACGGTGTGCTTTCAAGTAAGCATATAACCGCAAAGCATTCAAAAGAGCTTATAGAAAAGCTTTGCAATATGTCAAATGTTTATTTTCGTTCACACGTGAAAAATGTTTATTCTGTTAATGACTGGAATAAAACAGATAACCAGGCGTTGTTTTTAAATATTGAGCTTATTGATGAAGCAATAGAACGAAAATGTCAGATTGAATTTGATTATAATAAATTTGGAACTGATAAAAAGCTTCATAAATCTGCTTTCCATAAGGCAAGTCCATACCAGTTGATTTTACATAACCAACGCTATTACTTAATGGCACTTAACGAAAAATGGCACAATATGGGCTATTACAGATTAGACAGAATCAGTAATATGCGATTGAATGAGGCTGCGGCTCTTACTGATATCCGCACAGTAGAGGGTTTTGAAAGAGGAATTGATTACAAACAATTTTCTTCTGCTTTACCGTATATGTTTACCGATAAACACGAAAAAATTGAGCTTAAAGCACAGGAAAGAATAGTTGACCAGATTGTCGATTGGTTTGGTAAAGATATTAAAATCACACCACTTGACGAAGAATATGTAAAAGTTGAATTAGTCGCAAGCCCTAACGCTATGGAATTCTGGGCTATGCAGTATATGAATTTTGTTGAAGTGGTAAAACCTGTTGAATTAAGAGAAAAAATAAAAACAAATATAGAAAAGGCACAGGAGAAATACAAATAAAATTTACAGTCCTACATTTTGTAGGGCTGTTTTTAATGTCCTGAAAACAGGCTCTATTCTAATTTAATGTGGATTTAGTGATATTTTTAGTAAAACCGTTGAAATTATTGGGGTTTGATGTATATTCATGCAAAAAGTATTCATGAAAATCTTTTGTATTGTATCGTTCAAGATACAATAAAATAAATTTTTATCTTCTTTTTCTACTTATGTTATATGTCGATTGCAAAGCGAATCTAATGCTTTTCAGAAAAATTTTGATGAATTTTCAAATTAATAAAGTATGTAATTAAGTATACAAAAAAGGCAGCCATAAACTGACTGCCTTTAAATATAATTTTTTATTGAAATGTATCTTCACCGTAAAACGCACATCTATCGAAAAGCCATTTACCATTTTTGTAGTTGCAAGACATTTCTACGTTTACTTGTTCGCCTCCGATATTTTCAAATGAACCATAAACTTCATAGTAATATGTATATTCATCAAGTTGAATTTCCTTTACACTCAAGTTGTAATCACTAAGTCGCCAATCTCCAATACCCCAATGAAAACGGGAGTAAAAAGCACCTTTATAATCTTCACCCGCAATTGAATGTCTGATTGCTTCAGTCATTTCGGCATCAAAATATTCACCACATTGTGCAACAAAATCCTCATAAGTTGGAAAGTCGTTGTGGGGATATGGAGCAAGCCATTCACCGTTAAACATAATTGCATCTTCGAAAGGTGGTGTTGGTTGCTCTTGTTCTGACACCCTATAAGTTCTACCATAAAGGCTATGCTCATAAAAATCCAAAGCTTTATAGAAGTGTGAGGCAATCCACGCTTCTCCTGGTGCCACTGGGCCGTTAAATGCCTTTTTATCTTCCCAAAGAAATTCATCTTCACGGTCGAAGGTTATCGGCACTTCTGAAAGGTCGGTACACAATGGTTCTCCGGGTATAAATTCAACTACATTATCTGCAGAAACAAGGGTTTCCAATACACCATAACGAATGCCATTCGTGGATTTTAAAGTATCGTCAATTCTTATATCACCAGTTATATCAGCCTTTAACCCACTGTAGTTTTCTACACTTATACCATCGTAAAGTGTAGTTGCACTTTTTACAAACACACCTATTGTTGCATCACTATCAACTGGCCCGTGAACAACTAAATCTACATTATTTTCTATTGCCTCAGCACTATCATTCTGATAATAAGCTTTCTCGTTTGAAACATATTGAAACCCCTGTGAAATTACATCGTTTAATTTTAAATCTGCACTTATTTCACCGGTAATCTCGCCATCAACCTTTAAATATGCACTAACCTCATTTGTTAATACAACAGGTACTGCACCGATATAAAATTCTCTTGGCATAAATTTATATTTACGCAATTCTTTTTCTATGGTTCCATTAATATCTTCAGTGTTGAAAAAATATATACAGCTTTCAATTCCATTTTCCCATAACAAATCAAAAATCACGTTATCATCTGCTACTTGGAGTTTTGGATGAATTTTTAAATCGAGGCTACCACTTACTCGTGCGTAAATACCATCTTCATCTATTGTTTTTTCATTTATTTTTATAAAAACTGCTGATTCTGAGTCATAAGATAATGGCATAACTGTTGGACTTAGCAATTTGCTTTGTGTTTTTATTTCCGAAGAAGCTGTTGTTTCGTTTAAATCAATGCTATCTTCAAAATTAACTGCTTTAAAAACCTCGTTGAAATTTGCAGGAATTGTTTCTACAACATATTCACCATTAAGTTTTTCAATGCTTACAATCTTTCGCATAAACCCTGTAGGTGCTGCTTCTGTAATACCTGAAACCACAACATCATCTTTTTTCAAATCAGGGTTATTTTTATAATATAAATGATTTTCATCTACTTTATATGGTTGTTCATTTTCTGTTGTTTTGCTTGTAATAACGCTTACATTTTTCTCTAAAACAACTTCTTCGGTACTTAATTCATTTTCTTGATTATTGATAGCAAGCATCGAGATTAATCCTATTGCTATTGCAACCACTACTACACCTGCTATTATTGCTATTGCCTTTTTCTTCATATTGTTTTCATCCTTTTCTTATAAAAAACCCATCTCATTCAGTCTGTCGGGCTACAATTGCCCATAGAGGAATGCTTGATGGGTTTTTCTACTAAGTTATTAAATATTGCTTTTTATTATTTCATATGCACTATTAATTTTTTGTGCAAATTTATTGTCTGTTACAGAACCGGTATCTGGATGATACGTTTTCATCAAACGATTTCGCTGACTTTTCAGAGATTCTAAAGTTACTTCTTCTAAACTATCAAACATAAATAGAGCCAATGCCTGACTCAATTCATCGGAAATAGTTTCTGCATTCTCATATATCTCTCTGATTTCTTGGTCAATTCTATCATTTTCATCTTCTAATGCTCGTACCCAAGACCTATTAAACGCTGATAAAAAATCATCCATGTTTGTGGGGTTACTATATGATATATTCTTTCCTAATAGAGATTTTTTTGAAGTTGTTGTCGCATATGGGTCTAAAACAGATTCATAGTAAAAATAAGGATAAGAACATTTAACAACACATACAATTTTTCCAGTAATCTTATCGTTGAAAACTCCTTCTTTTAATTCACTCGGATTAAATTCAATTTCAAACTCTTCAATATCCGTAAGCTTAATAAATACAGTTTCATTATCAATCTTTTTACCTATGTACATTAATTTGTTTTCATTATCCAAATGTAATTCAAAATACGACGCCGTTTCTCTGAATCTACTTTTCAAACTTTTATTTTCAGTTTGTAAGTAATTTTTAAATCCGTTAAAATCATCAAGAGTATAGCGTTCTATAACACTTTTATACATATGTTTAGGAATGCACGAACCACATTCCTTACACAAATAATTACCATCGGCTAATTCTGTGCGTCCTAATAGCTTTGCCTCTCCACCACAAATGGCACAATCTTTTTTCTTAAATAATCCCATATTTCTCACCACTAACCTTATATTAAATTTATTTACCTGATTTTACAGTATTTTGAGACTGCAAAATTCGTTTGACTGTTCGCTGCGTATAATTGTATTTAACAGCTAAACGTTCAACTGAAACGTTTTCGTAAGTGTATTCATATACAATTCTGCCTTTTATGTAATCAGGTGACAAAAACTGTTTTGGAAAGTTTATTTGTGTACCTCTATACAATCTGTAAATAGCGTGCGCAGCATCTATGCCCAATTCGGAAGCTATTTCTTTATACACATCGTTTAAAGCTTCTTGTTTTACGCTATCCATTACAGTTGCCTCCAATTCACTTAATTCATTGAATTCAAAGTTCTGCGACATACTACCACCTTTCATAACACTTTTCAAATATAATTTTCAATGAAAATGACATTGAAAATTTCACGCAAATTTTCCTTATTTAATTTTACGAGAACTATCCTTCAACATACTCACAGCTCTTTCAACAAGAGACTGGGTTAAACCTTTTGATAACGACGTGGAAACTACATGGCTGGTGTGTGGCAAGAGATATGACAAATGCATATCATCTAGTATGACGAAACTTTCTATGGGTTCACCATCCCAGCTTTCAAGCCACCAAGCTATTTCTTGTCCGCGAGTACTGGTTTCATCTGTGTGGTCTAAAAGCTCTAAACCGTATTCAGACAGTTTTTTCTCTAAAGCATCAAATAACCTTATAGAGCTTAAATCGGATGGCGTGGGATTAACTTTTTGCTTCACCCACCAACCGTAACGCCAAGATGATGAAAGAACTATTTCAGCTCCTGTTCTTGTAACAAGCTGTTTTAATAACTGAACCTTTTCATCTTCAATAAATGTGTATTCTTCAAACATTTCTGTTGTTGAAGTTGTATTGAGAACACCGTCCACGTCAAGAAATATAACTTTCATAGTTACACACTCCTTAGCTTTTTATTTAGTTAACCTACATTTTGTTGTTCAAAGGTTTTGTAGGTTAATTGTTCGCATTAATCTCTTTTAGTTCGAAGCCCCCTTAGCTCCCAGTCATAGTAATTTATGACACAGAATTAGAATCGGGGGCTTCTATTCTCAAGCAACAGTTAAGCTGCAGAGATTTATGCAGTTTCTTTGTTAAGTGCTTTTGTTTCCATATATGGCACGAACGCTTTGTGTAAAGACTTAACAATAATGTCGGTTACATCCATACCACAGCTTACCTTTTTAAATTGTAGGTAGTAAGGAAGAAAACCATCCTCTAAATCGAGCTTTTCTCTACCTTCGTGTGGTTTTGCGAGGTAATCATTACAGATAATCTCAAACGGAGTTATAGCATCCAAACCTTCACCCGCCTGACGTTCAGTAGCCTTTGCAAGTTTTATGATGTTTAAATAAGTGCGTTCGCTTGGTCTTACTTCTTTTGCAAGATAATAGCAAACTGTATGAAGAAAACTGAAGAGAACTGCTTCGTGGAATTTGTTAGGGGGACTTGCGAAGTCACATATATCACGGCAGAAAATATGAAGCAACAACCTGTTTTCAAGGTCTTCTTTTATGTTAATATCAAGCTCTGCATCCGTTACAGTAACCGTTTTTTCTGAAGCCGTCTTTTTCTTAATGCGCTCACCATTGTAGTAGTTGAGCTTGAATTCACCATTTTTATTGGATGTAAGAACAACTTTGTTACATTCAGGATTTCTGTCAACATGGTTATGTGCATCAACAATAATCTTATTTAATACACCCTCAATGCTACGAGCACCTAAGCCTTCTTTTAAGGCTTTTTCTGCGATAATATCACGAGCCTGGCTTGTGATTTTAAACTTAACACCTCGTGCTCCAAAGACATGCTTATACTTATTGAGTGCACTTGTACGAGCTGAATCATTAACGAGTATTTTATAGCCTTCAATGTCAATAGGTGGAATATAGATAACTTGTTTTAATCTTCCGACAATTTCAGGCATAAAACCATAATTTTTTATATCTTCAAGAGTTGCCTTTGAAAGCAATTCAACAGCTTCTTCCTGAGTATCAGTTAGCTCTGTAGAGAAACCGAGTGTTTTTTTCTTAGCATATTTTTTCTCAAGAAGAGGTGTAATCTGAGCGCAGGCACCCGCAAACAAAATTAAGGTTTTATCAAGGTTTACTGTTACAGTTTTCTTATCCTCTGAAAGCAAGGTATAATCGCCTTTTTCTAAAAGACACAATAAATCTTTCTGTGGAGAATAAACATCGTAGGCGAAATATCCGACTGTACGCAATTTATCGGCTTCATCAAAGAGGATAACACCGCCTTCATCGAACCATTCAGGATTTTTCTCTAAAATTCCAAGTATA
Organism: Oscillospiraceae bacterium; assembly: GCA_015066465.1. Taxonomy (GTDB): domain Bacteria; phylum Bacillota; class Clostridia; order Oscillospirales; family Acutalibacteraceae; genus DTU089. The sequence continues at coordinate 77,555 of SVOI01000004.1, read as the reverse complement.
ACATTATTGACATTCCTTCCACGGTATCCAGCAGAAGTAAGGTTACTTGAATCAACTCTTTCGAAATTTAATCCACAAACTTTCGCTAAATTTTGAGTAATGTGACTTTTACCTGAACCTGTACCACCAATGATAAAGCTTGAAAGTGAAGGTAACTCATCTGCTGACACTCCGTTTTCAATTGCCTTTATATTGTTCAAATGTAATGAGAGAAGCGTTGCCAACTTCTCCTGAGCACGGGACTGAGTAGGGAGGTTTACGATTTTTTCTCTTGCTTTTTCGATTAATTGATTTGTTGATAAGTAGTTAATTTCGTTCATAGTTATAAAACCTCTTTCTTTAATTATTCTTTTGATTCGTTTTGTCGTTTCTGGCTTATGATTTCGTGGCATCTCTCTAAGTTCTCACGAGAAATGCTTGTAGCGTTGCTTTTCTGTATGCCAAAGGTAGGTCTTAATCCGTTTGAAATACGATAAGGGTTAAAGAGCATACCGTGATATTTCGCAATAGCGTTGTCGAGCTTGCCGAGATTTTTATACTGACTTTTAATTTTAAAGGTCAACACACACTTTTTAGCAAGTAACACAAAACTGACACCTGCTAAAGCGTATATTTTTTTGAATATATTGGTTTTCTTCATTAAGACCATACCTTTCATAATTTGTTTTAAAGTATTTTGTCAACCAAGCCGTATTCAAGTGATTCTTCAGCAGTGAGCCAGTTGTCACGGTCTGTATCTATAGCAATCTGTTCAATAGATTTGCTGGTTTGCTCTGCTAAAATTTTGTTCAATCGTTGTTTTAATCGTTGAATATGCTCTGCAGCAATTATAATATCGCTTGCCTGACCTTGTGTGCCTGATAAAGGCTGATGTATCATAACTTCTGCATTTGGCAATATAAAGCGCTTACCCTTAGTTCCTGATGAGAGCAAAAAAGCACCCATTGAAGCCTGTAGGCCGACACCAATTGTTGAAACGTCGCATTTAATGTGTTGCATAGTATCGTAAATAGCCATACCGGCACTGATACTTCCACCGGGACTATTAATATAGAAGCTGATATCTTTTTCGGGGTCTTGAGCTTCTAAGTAAAGCATTTGTGCAACAATTATTGAAGCTGTTGCATTGTTTACTTCTTCTGATAAGAATATAATTCTGTCATCGAGAAGTCGTGAATAGAGGTCCATACCTCTTTCGCCATAACCTGTGTTTTCGAGTACTGTTGGAATAATCATTTTTTTCATCCTTTCAAAAAATACTTTGCACTTTCACGAAAATACCCTGAAAAGTGGAAATTCCTTGACAGAATTGTAATTATTTGGTAATATCGTGTATGCGTTGCGGAAACAGCATGTTTTCCACATTGTTTCCGTATTGCGAGAGGATTGTAGCATAAGAAAAATGCGTAATAAAGAAAAACAAGAAAAGGTATTTTTATTACCATTTCTTGTTTCCGTAAAAAAAGGTGTAGGATATGTTAGTTAGAATTGTTGATGAAAGAAAAACTTATTTACAATTTGAAATTTCTATAACCAAGTATGAAGATAGTTGTGAAGTAAAAAAAATCAAGGTTAATATATTGAAAATCATCCTTGAACTATATAACTCCAACATATCCTGGAATAAATTCTATAGTTCCCATTCTCGCCATACCCCCTATGAAACTATTAACAATTCAAATTTAAGTGGTGATACAAAAAAACTTTTAAATTTATTTATAAAAATTGAAAGTTCGCAAGGTTTATCATCTCTTTATGAAACCTTTAATCTTTTGTCTACTATTTATAAAAATTTACAAGATATTACTGAATATAAAGACATAAACGAATCAGACGTAATTAATTATTTTGAATATAAATATTTACAGGATAAAGATGAAGCAATGAACGATGCTCGTATTCTGACTCTTTGTAATCCGATTTTGTATTGTTATAAAATCAATCCTGAAGAATTTTTGAAACGTTTTTGGGAAGAACATAACGCATTCAAATATGAATATTCCCAATTGAAAAAGTGGCTTAAATCACACATTGAAAATGAGGAACACTATTATTTACTCGAAAAAATAATTCCATATATTATTTTTTCTACAAAAGAGTACATGGTGCCTGATGCTGCAAATATATATTCAATGAAAGAGTATTTAGAATATCAAAAACTATCTTCCATTTACAAAGATAATTGTAAAAATTTTTCTGTGCATTCGTTAGCAGAGGTTTTTGCTACAGCGATAGTTCAACTGTATAAAAACGGAGCGATAATAAAGAAATGCGATGGTTGTAATAAATTTTTTATTCCTCAAAATCAAAATGCTAAATCTTGTTCGGAAGAATGTATAGACATTGTGAAGAAAAGAAATAGCAAAAAGCGAAATGTCTATCCTTGTTGTGAAAAGTCCACACGAACAATTAAAAATCTACAAACCAGACTTGAAACATATGCTAAAAATAAAAATTGCAATGATGATGTTTATTATGCTTTATACAATGTTATTGAATATTACAGAGATGTTTCAAATGTTGTGCGCAAGGCAATTAGAGAGAATATCAAAGACGTTCAACACGATAAAAGGTTCTTAGACAACTTTGATAAATGGTGCGATAAAATTATTCTTGAAACACCGAAAATTAATAAGTTTAAGAGTAGTGCAGATATTGTATACTATGAACTTTTACCAGATGGTTATAAAAAGCATACTTACAAATCTTTTAAGCATAAAAAGTTTACATATTTTGAGGAATAATAATCAAGTTTATATAACTACATAAATAAAAAGACCAGCTTCAATTGAAGTTGATATCGAAGTTGGTCTTTTTGTTTTTTATAATATTCGTTTTTTGTCGCTTTTTGTTGATAAATCCATTATTTTATGATATAATACGAAAAAATGTGCACAGGAGTTACTTTATGGAAGAAAAAGATATGAGTTATATTTTTAATTATGCATTTTGCGGTACTGAATTAGGTTTCAGTAAAATGTTACTATATTTATCTAATCTGGCAGAGGAAGAAAAATGGACTTTCGATGAAAAAACTCCAAATAACATATTGAAAAAATATATTATAGGAACTTTTTCTCAATGCTACAAGCAAGATAAAATATTAGTTTCCAACGATGGAAATTTCTCTTGTTTTAATACAGGATTATTAACAAATAACGGAAATGATATTGTTGGTTTATTTAAGAAAAACGACTTAGAAGAAGCTCAACCTTGGATACTAAAAGGATTCAAAGATAAATGTCATAGAGACTTTTTAGATGTTTTTTATGATGTTCCTAAATTAGCAACATATACTGATGATTATCGCGAATTATATTTTAATCCAAATTATAATATTATAGTTAATACTGACCATATTTTAGACGATAACTGGGAGCGTATAAGCAGTGTTATCAGTTTTGATAAAATTGTTGTTAAATCTTTATTATTTGGTGCTATTGAAGATGCTAAATTACGAATTTGTAGAAATCTTCGACTAGTGGTTCCTCAGTTCTATAGAGATGAAATTATGTATTTAGTTCCTATAAAAATACCCGATAACAATGGCAATTATGAGACGATGGCGTTGGCAGTTGAAAAAACTGATACCGAACAGTATAGAGCAAATACTATTTTTACAAAAGAAATAGCATACGAAAAAGCAAGATTACTAATGAAACCAGAATCTAATTGGTTAATGGAATAAAAAAATAAAGAGCAGAAGATTAAAATCACTCTGCTCTTTATCAATGCTTGTCTGTAAAATAAAAATTTGTATTCGAAACTTAGTGTTCAAATTTTTGTCTGTGATTATATTATATGCAGATTTTTTCAAAAAGTCAATACATTTTTTATTATTTTATTGTGTTAATTATTTGGAATTAAGTTTTAATATTGATTTTATACTGCTGTTATCGATTTACTGAATTCGTAATCCCAAGTATTGACAAAAAATTTGAAACAGTTAAAAGTCACACACTTTGTGTATGACTTTTTTTATTTGAAATGTCCATAAAAATATGCATAATCATCTTCGTTGCTATACGGAGGTGATTATTTTTTTGCAACTTTTTACTATCACAAATTTTTTACGTGATAGACAGAACGAATAAATATAAAAGAGGTAACAATTATGGATATGAAAAATTTTGTGAAAACTATTAAAGCTATATTTAATATAGCTGGAAAAGGATTTGTATTAGACCTTAAATCTGCTGAAATAAGACGTGATAAAGCGTATTTACATCCAGTTGATAACGACAACATTACTTATGTTGTAAAAGCTGAAACGGTTGATATTCTTCTTAATAACGGCGAAGATATAAAAGAGGAAGATTTCTATGTAATTGATAAAACTAATAGTAATAGCAATCCTGATGTTGAAGATGATGCTCCAACAGAACCAGTAATTGAAATTGAAACAAAGAGAAACAGAAACTATCAACCTATTACCAGAACCCCTTCTCCTTACAACAAAACAACTATCAGGTTCACTGTTTATGCAGATGAAGGTGAAATGATTAACAATATGATTAAAAGTTCTGGTATTAAGCGTTCTGATTATCTTATGGCTTGTTTAATGAATTCTCAAAAGAAATCGAATATAAAGAGCTTTGCTGCAGAATGCGAAAGAATTAAGAAAAAAAGAGTACAGCGCGAAACAGAGATTCGCAAACAATCAAAAATAGGTTAATTTAAACCGGGTCGTCAAGAGAAATCTTGACGGCTTTTTTCCTTAGAAAATACGATTTTTCTTGACATATTGTGTCGTTTGCGATATAATATAGATAAAGGAGAGATACTAATGGAGAAAACAAATACCCAGATAAACGATATCTTAAAATTACTTAAAAAGCTTCCCCAAAATGAATTAGATTCCATTGTTGGCGAACTTTATTCTAAGTTAACAAGTAATATAAAAGATGATGATAACTCTGTGTACAGTCTTGTAAAAGAAGATTTGCCAGTCTGCAATAAATGTGGTTCTGTTCATGTAGTTAAAAATGGTAAAGATTCTCACAGACATATTCGTTATTTGTGCAGAGATTGCGGCAAAACTTTTGGTACATTAAGTTCATCTGTCGTATCTCGTACCCGTAAAGACGCTGATACCTGGCAGGAATATATAAAGTGTATGCTTCAAGGTCTTTCTATTGCAAAGACCGCAGAAGCCTGTGGCATTGCTATACAAACAGCATTTACTTGGAGACATAAAATTCTTAACGCTTTAACTGAGCATTCTTTCTCAACAAGTTATACAGGCTTAGTTGAAATGGATGAGTTATTTATGAGAATTAGCTATAAAGGTAATCATAAGAACAGTAAGAAGTTTTCAATGCCACGAAAACCATTTAAAAGAGGAACCGATAACGTTTGTACAAGTAGCAATTCGAAGGCTTGCGTTCTTTGTGTTGTTCAAAGAGATAAATCATTTTCTGGTATAATTCCTTGCCGCGGTGCTATTAATAAACCTTTGTTGGAGCAACTTTTCGGAGACAAGGTTTCTGAAGAAAGTGTTATTTTAACAGATGGTTGTTGGGCTTACAATCAATATTTCAGAACCACGAATGTTGAGCATATTGTATTGCCTACAAATAACCACAAGCCAACTGTAAAGGGTGTATATCACATTAACAATGTTAATGCTTTACATCATCGTTTCAGAAAGTTTTTAGAGAAATACAATGGTGTTTCTACAAAGTATTTGCATAATTACCTTGCATTGTTTTTATGGCTTGAAAATAACAAATACTACGATAAAGAAACTATTTTAAACGAAGAATTAACTAAAGTTGGTTCGTATATTTCCGGTAGTGCTTTAACTGAATTTGCACCTATACCAGAACTCGCTCCTGCAGCCTGAGTTTCTTTTTAACAAAATCATCATGTATATTCAAATACTTCTTTTGATGGGTAAATATTTTGGCTGCGTGGTCAACCGAAACATTGTATTTAGGAGCAACTATTTTATAAATATCTTGCTTACGCATTTTGGGATAAGTGGTTCTATAAAAAATGATTTCATCCACGAGAGCAATGTTGCGAGATTGTAAAAATTCGTAGTACTCATATTCTGATAATGTTAGCTTTTCGAATTTCCAGCATCGAGCGTTAAAGAGTTTGTTGTTTTCTTTACGCAACTTAAAAATTGCTTTGTTGCACCGACTTATAGATAAATTGTACTTTTGTGACAAAAGTATATATACTTCTTTATCGGTTTTATAAGCAGTTTTCAAAAATAAATAATCCTTGTAAATCTTCTCGTTTCTTTCTTTAGTGTCAGTGCGTTCAATTCGCAGCTTTTGTGGGCGTTTATATTTTTCTATGCCAATAGCTTCAGGTCTATTTTTAATTTCTTTGATTATTACAGCAATTCTTGCAGGAGATAAATTTAACTCTTTAGCAACATCAGCTTGTTTATATCCATCGCGATAACACCTTAAAAATACATCCCAATCACGTTCAGATATTGGTTTTAAAGGTTTTTTATTTAATTCTTCTGAGGTTTTGGATATTATTTTATTATGTACATTGTACTTTTTTACTTTTTCAGCAATTGAGTAGATTTTTCTTCTGTTGATTTTATACTTTCGTGTTATTTCTTTTATTGGAATATGATTTTGCCAATCTCTATAAATCTTTTGCTCTTCCATAGATATCTTTATTTCCCAAGGTTCCAATTCTGGAATATTTGAAACAGGTAAAACATAAAGATTTTCTAATTCTTTATTTGTTTTCTTAGGGGCTATAATCATAGCACTTAATATATTTTGACATCGTCTGGTGTTATCCATATTAGCCGTGTTTTGTAAGTAATCAAAAAGCAATAAATACCCTGGCAAATATCGTGAAGAAACGCCGTTATATTTACGCATAAAGCGTTTTAATTTGCTATGATAAGCGTTTATTCTTTGGATATGGTATTTATCAGATGTGTCAGGAACACGTTTGTTTCCTTTAATTAGTGTTTTTTTGAGCTTAAGTTCTGCAAAATTATATGTTTCATATGTCTTTTTATAATAATTGGCTCCATCTGTTACAAGTATGTTGTTGTCGTTGATTTCAATTTTATCTTTAAATGCGTTTACAACACGAGCACTAGTTGGGGTTCCAAATCCAGCAGTCCTTGAGAATGAATTACCGTATTCATCAATTGCACACATAACACAAATTTGATTTTTTTGAAAATTATGTATTGTATTTGAATTTCCTCTCTTTTTTGGGTTTCTCTGATATATAAAACTATCACCGTGATTTCCGTTGAAATTGTAATTTAATCGTGTATCATCAGCTACTATTGTTCCGGATAACTTTACATCATTAGAAAGTAATTCAAGAGCTTGAAAAACTCTTAATCGCCAATTACACGCAGTTGATTTGCTAATCCCACATATATCACTAAGTTCTTCCATGGTGTTTTGAGTAATCATTCCTCTTATAAATTTAATCCAAACAGAAACATCCTGATTAACATTAGAAACCAAGGAATTTTGAATAGCAAAAAAGGTTTTTCCACAGGTTTTACAGCGATAACGTTGTTTTCCATCGGTGCTTTTCCCATTCTTTTGAATTAAGTGCTCATCATCATTAGGACAATAAACCTCTTGAAAACTTTCATTTGAAAGAGTATTATTATACAAATCGTCAAAGGATTGAGCTCCGATTTCTAAACAATCAAAATAACTAACTATGTTTTCCTTGCATTTTTTAGCATCTTCATAGTTTAGTTGTTTGAAAATATCGGTGACAACATCAGCAAGGTTACTGGAATTAATCTCGTTTGGCTGATATTTCATACAGTTGTTCACCTCGTTTTATCCAATATTGAGAAGTCTCGTTTTGAGTTTTAATAACACAATCTTTGTTTACTCTCCAACTTTCTATTTGCAAGTTATGAAATATACCAAACATACCTGTTCCACCATGTATAAGCTGTGGTAATTCAGCAAATGGTGAATCATAATGTTGGCCTATATGATGTAATTCAATAACTTGTCCTGTTCTGTAATCATATGGTGGAGAGCCTTTTAACATTTTTTCCAAATTGGTAAGACCTCCATTAACACGATAGTTAATGTCTATATCTATTAATAGAGTTGGTCGTGTTATAAATCCCTCTTTAAGGTTTAATTCTAAATATTTTTGAAGTTCTTCAACATTACGAATATATGGTGTTATTTTCTCAGAATATGGGCTTAGTTTTTGAATTTCATCAATGACACTTTGTACGTTAATTTGATAGATAGCAGTATAAGCTGCTTTTATATACTCAACAAGCTCTTGGTTATAATACATAAATTACAACTCCCAATAAAAATTGAAAGGAAATGAAAATTATGAAAGCTCGTTTAGTAAAAAAAGATGGTCAAATAAAATTACTTTGTCCTGATGGCAGCATAAAGCTTGCTGATGATGTTGTTTTGAAACAATTGTTTATTTGCTGGCAAACTGTAGACAAAATCAAAGGCAATGATGGACAATGGAATACAGAAGTTAATAACATCGAAAAATATGAAGCTCATACTTTAGCTTATGTAACAGATGACAACCACCTTTGTTTAATTGAAAATCCTTTTGTATCACTAATGCAAAATCTTGTGGATGATGAATATATAACTCTTCACGAGTACGCTGAACTCCAAGGCAAAAACGACAATAGAATTAAGGCGTTGTGTCGTGAAGAAAGAATTCCTGGTGCAGTAAAGAAAGCTGGTAAATGGTTTGTACCAAAACACGCACCATATCCTAAAGATGCAAGATACACTGGAGTAGAGAAATAACGAGTATATTCTTTCCTCTCTACTATTGTTATGGGTCTGCTAAAAACTAAAACGTAAGTAAAAATCAAAAAAATATTAGGCTATGCGATTTTTTATTCGCATAGCCTTTAGTTTTTGTGTTTAATTTTATTGTTCGTGTGGATAAAAAATTAGTTAATAAATTGTGGCATATAACATGAATTAAAATCACCAAAAAGCCTTGAAAATATACACTTTTTTGCATAAATTCCCATCCATATTAAAATAGAATAGAGCCTGAAAACAGTGCATAAAGTGTTGTATTATATAATTGTAGCAAATTTATGGTGGGGTTTGAAGAGGATGTACACTTTTTGGGACTCATTGCCTGCTATAATGTAATTGTAAACACCACTCTACAGTAGTGTAAAATACTTAAAGTTATCTTTAAGTAAGGTTTAAAAGAATAGTCTTGGTGCCTACAGTGAGCGAAGTCGCTCTCTGATGAACTAAAAACTTGGAAATTTCGGCCTCCGCCGGTTCTCCTGATAACGCTCCAACGAATAAAATGTCACTTCGTGACACGCAATTCGCCTCCGCTTTTATCAGGTGAGATTGTACTGTAGAGTGGGTGTTTTACATAAAAGAAACACATAAAGGATGGAAGTGTATGCTTGAAAATCAATCATTTGCTACAACAATGACAGTAGCACAAATGGTAAGGCAATTATCATTTGCATATACCACACTCATAAAAAATAAGCTTCCTTTAAAGCGTTTTCCGTCAGTTATGCTCTGGGGACAACCCGGTGTCGGCAAGTCTCAGGGGGTAAAACAAATTGCGGAAGAAATGAGTGTTGCAACTGGTAAAAAGGTTGTAATTACAGATGTACGACTCTTACTTTTAAATCCGGTTGATTTAAGAGGTATTCCGACTGCGAATGCAGATAAAACACTTGCGGTCTGGTTGAAGCCACAGATTTTTCAGATGGATGACAGTGAAGATGTTATAAATATTTTGTTTTTAGATGAAATTTCAGCAGCACCGCAATCTGTACAGGCTTCGGCTTATCAAATTACGCTTGACAGGACAGTCGGTGAGCATAAATTACCTGAAAACTGCATTGTTATTGCCGCAGGTAACAGAGTTACAGATAAATCAGTGGCTTACACAATGCCGAAAGCGTTGGCGAACAGGTTATGTCATATTGAAATTAAGAGTAATGCGACTGCGTGGTATGAATGGGCGGTAAAAAATGGCATAAACGAAAAAGTGTGTGGTTATATAAAAAATACTCCCGATGTTCTGAATGCCTTTAATACAGAGGAAAACTCTCTTGCATTTCCTACACCGAGATCATGGGAAATGGTAAGCAATATATTAAATGATGTTTCATCTGATATTAACAGTGTTTTTCCTTTAATAGCTGGTTGTGTCGGTGAAGAAGCGGCGTATGATTTTAAAAATTGGTGTGAAATATATTCTAAAATTCCGTCAGCTAAAGATGTATTTGTAAAAGGAAAATGTATTGTGCCAGGAAGACCTGAAGCCTTGATGGCAACTGCAACAATGATTACTTCAAATGTAAAAAAACATAGTTCAGAGCAAGAAATTTATAATGCAATTGACTTTGTGGATAAAATGCCGTTGGAATTTAGAACTAATATTTTTGAAGAGTTTTTAAAGATTAAAAATATCAGAAAGATTTTAGAAAGTAATAAAATTTATAATGATTGGTTTATGCGAAGCGGACGCTTCTGGGAGGATTATGACTAAACAGAAAATTTATAAGCTAAAAACCAGAATTGAAGAAGCAAGAAGTAATCTGCTTAATACTAATCCATTTTACGCTATTATGCTTATGTATCTTAAATTTGTAGCTGTTTCTGATATCAAAAGTATATCAACAGATGGCGTTGCAATTTATTTTTCGCCTTCTTTTTTAGAAAAACTTTATCCTGATGAATTAGAGTATATTCTGTGTCACCAGGTTTTACATATTGTTTTTGGCGATATCTGGGATTTAAATGCTTCAGGTAGCAAAGATTATCATCTTGCTTGTGATGAATTTGTAAATCAAGAATTAAGACAAGCAGGTTACCTGAAAAAAAGATATGCACATTTAGGCGATTTCAGAAAGCCGTTTTTAGTCAAAACCGATAATCTGACAGGGTGGAGCAGAGACGAACTTTTTAGAAGTATGTGTTTCAGTCTGGAAGTTTTTGATGAACGGATTCAGAAAGATTATTTGCCCGATAGCAATTTTTACTGGGGTTCTGATCCTGAAACATCAGGTGGAACACTGATTTTAGATATAGCTAAAAACAATCCACTTATAAAAATGCAAGTGAACGCTTCAAACGGTGCAGGTGATGATAAAGCTGGTAGTGGCGAAAATGGTGATGAGAAAACTTCCGAAGATAATCAAATTGTAAGTGATATATCTTTGAAAGAAATGTGGGGAGAGCGTGCAAAGATAATTGGTAATATAATGAAACAATATGGTTGTGGAATTGGCAGTGTGCCCGGAGATTTGGAATGTGAAATACTTAAAACGGACGAGAAAGTAGTTGATTGGCGTAAGCTCTTAATCGACTTTGTGCAGGAGACAATAAGTGATTATTCTTTTTCACCACCAGACAGAAGGTACTCAGATACAGATTTTTTCTTGCCTGATTTTAATGAGAATTCAGCCGAAATCAAAAATGTACTTTTTATGATAGATACTTCTGGCTCGGTAGATGCCAGAGAACTTGGAAGGGTTTATTCTGAACTTAGTAGCGCAATAGAAATGTTTAATGGTTGTATAAGTGGTTATATCGGTTTTTTTGATACAGAGGTTTCAAAGGTTGAACCCCTTTCTGAGTGTTCGGATGTTTATAACATAACGCCCAGTGGGGGTGGCGGTACGGATTTCCACTGTATTTTCAGGTATGTAAAAAACAAAATGCAAGATAATCTTCCGTCGTGCATAATAATTTTTACCGATGGCTTTGGCTCGTGTCCTGAAACTGCTCCGATAAATATTCCTATACTCTGGCTTGTAAGCAGTAAAGAAAAATTGCCATTCGGGCGTGTTGTTCGTTATTCTTCTGAGACTTAGTGAGGTGACTATATATGTTTATCAACGGTCAAAGCATAAAATTCCAGAATTCTGATATGGCTTTTGTGAAAAAGTTCGGTCTTATAGCGGCAACAGAAATGATTCTGGATTATAAAAAGAAAAATTCTGTACCATTTATTTATGATACTTTTCAGCTATCACAATTTTTAGATATCAGCAATAAGCAGGTTTACAGAGCGGTGCGTAATTGTGATAAAACATATAGCTATGTAACAATAAAAAAGAAAAATGGTAACGACAGAATGCTTCTTGTTCCCGGTAAGCAACTGAAACGAATTCAGCGAATAATTCTCAGAAGAATTCTTAATAAAATTCCCGTTTCAGAGTATGCAACCGCTTATAAAAAAGGTGCTACACTTTACAGTAATGCTTCACCGCATACAAACAAAAAATATTTGTTGAAATTAGATATCACAGATTTTTTTAACAGTATTGACTTTTTAACTGTTTATCGCTTTGTGTTCATTAAGTATTATCCAAAACAGATTTCATATATGCTTACAAAACTTTGTTGTAAAAATGGTTTTTTGCCACAAGGGGCACCAACCTCACCGGCATTGTCAAATCTTGTATTGAAAAGCTTTGATGATTACATTGGTGAGTGGTGTAAAAAAAGAGGCGTAACCTACACCCGTTATTGTGATGATATGACTTTTTCAGGGGACAGACCACTTTTAGATGTATATAAAAAAGTGAAGAATGTGTTAGATAAAAATGGTTTTGACCTGAATGAAAATAAAACAGTATTTGTTTCAAGTGGTAACAGACAGAGTGTTACAGGTCTTACAGTTAATGAAAAGGTAAATGTTTCAAAGGATTACAAACGAAAACTCCGTCAGGAAATTTATTATGCTTTGAAATTTGGGTTTGAAGATGCAATAATTAAAAGTGATAACAAAAATTTTATCACCGTTGAAAATGGTGTTGAAATTGCAGACAGTATGAAATATCAGGATTCGCTCATAGGTCGTGTGAATTATGTTTTGCAGATTGAACCAGATAACGCCTGGTTCAGAACTAAAGCCAAAGAGCTTGCAGAGAAAGCTGTATTTGATTGAAAGTTGTATCAGGCGGCAGTATTTATCATCACAATTTCGTTAAAAGAAATTTGTGTTCTTTGTCAATGGAAAAAGTATTTTGAATGGTGTAATATTTTTGTGAGGTGTGTTTTATGGAGTTATGAAGAGTGTGAAGGGGAATATGCTGAATGGCAAATGTACCCTCTTGCAATCGACACAACACTATCAGAGTGCCCAATTTTAGCTGGTATTTATGTTACGAAGAAAGAAATTAAATCATAATTCATTATGAGTTAGTTGCAAAACCAATGCTTATAGATTTGTGATTTGAGTACCCCTTACCGATTTTTTGTCGATAAGGGGTGCTTTTATTTAAGTTTATCAACATAAAATATGCAAACTTCTTTATCTTCTTTTTTTAAGCCTGTTATATTATTTCCAGTTCCTTTTGATTTTCCATTCCATATTGCTATGCCATAATCACAAGCTTTAATCATAGCTTTATCTTTTTCAGCGTGTGTACTATGCCGTGTTTATCACTATTAATATTAACCACTTTCCAGTTACCAAGGTTTACTCTTTCTTTCTCACAAGATGTAAATATAGTAACTTTTTTTATAATTCAGCTGTTTTAATAAAGCTTGAACAGTTGTATCAATACCATAGCAATCACCTATGAGTATATCGTGCTTTTTTTTAACAAATCTCTATTATTTTGTTTGTCGCTTCTCGTGGTAGTTTGCTTATTTCTTTACTGCCAGATATAAATATTTCATTTTTTCTATCTCCTGTATTATATATTTTTATGGCTTTTTATCATAACCTAAAGTACGCGATAAATCTGGTGCATAAATTTTTTGTCCCTTGTATTTTGCAAGGGGCGTTTTTATGTCCTGAAAACAGTACGTAACATTTTGTATTATTTGTATGTAAAAAGTCTATAGGGGTGTTTTTATGAATGCAAAAAATATAAAGTCAATTCTTGTTTCGTACTTACAGGCGACTTATTCTGAAGTAAGAATATATCAGGAAAAAAGCATTGGTTCATCTATTTGTGATGTTATGGCTGTAACGGACAGGCTTATGGGCTTTGAGATAAAAAGTGATTTAGATAACTATAGTAGGTTACAGGAGCAAGTAAAGGCATATAATCTGTTTTTTGATGAAAATTATATTGTTGTGGGTGAAAAGCATTCTGAGTCTGCGGCAGGCAAAATACCATCAAGTTGGGGAATAATTTGTATTAAAGAAACTGATGTGGAAATTATACGCAAAGCTATAATAAATAAAAGTGTATCAAGAAGAAGGCAATTGTCTATTCTTTGGAAACTTGAATTGAAAAACCTATTGATACAAAATAATATGCCAGTATACGCGCAAAAAGAAAAAGGTTATATAGCTGACAGATTGGCCGCAATAGTTGATGGTGAATTGTTAGGAAAACAAATTGCAAACCAACTTATGCATAGAGATTATTCAGTGTACGATGCTAAGGATTACAGTATTTATTCAAACAACCGTGAAGAAGATGAGTTTCCAACAGAGGAAATTGTAGATGTATTATCAGAAAACGACCTTTCTGAATTTACTTTAGATAAATGGATAGAAATATATAAAAAAGCGACGTTAGTAAAGGAACATAAAAACAAACTATTTGAAAAAACTGTTGAAAAACGAGTAATGCATGAGATACCTTACACAGATATTGAGGTTTCTTTAGGCGTTCCATGGGTAAGTAAAGATATAATCAATGATTTTATTTATCATATTTTAGATAGAACTCCAACTGTTAATGATAATCGTTTTTTTAAGCCGTGTTATGTAGAATATGAAGAAATTACAGGTAGTTGGTCGATACCAAGTAAAAGAGCTCTGGGTTATAATAATACTAATGCAGAGGTTAAATATGGTATAAAACAGTACAATGCTCTTTATATAATTGAAGCTACATTGAATTTAAGAGAAATAAGGCTTCACGATAAAAACAATAAATATGATGAGAAAAACACTGTTGCTGCTATAGAAAAACAAAAACTCATAAAAGATGAGTTTAAAAAATGGATATGGCAAGATGAAGACAGAATATGGGAGGTAGAAGAAGCGTACAATAAAATGTTTTCAAATCTTGAAAAACCAAGCTTTGATGGTAGTAAATTATCTTTTCCAAATATGTCAGAGAAATTTACATTGTATCCTTATCAAAAAGATGCGGTGCAGAAAATAATTAGCGGTAATAATACTTTGTTAGCATTTGATGTAGGTGCGGGTAAAACTTATATTATGATAGCAGCCGCTATGAAAATGCGCCAGGAGGGGATTTCAAGAAAAAATATGTTTGTGGTTCCGAACCACATTGTTGGTCAGTGGGAAAAAATTTTTTCTGAATTATATCCAACATCAAAGATTCTTGCAATTGAACCCAAAATGTTTAAACCTGAAATGCGCACTAAGGTGCTTACTCAGATTCGTGATGGCGATTATGACGGAATAATTATAGCTTACAGTTGTTTTGAGATGATTCCGTTATCGGTCGATTCTATTCTTGACAATATGAATGTTCAATTGAAGCGAATTGAAACAACACTTAATAGTATGCGAACTCATCAGGGGTATATTTACGGTTGGGATACACCTTTGAATCAGGAGAAAAAACGTATAGTTAAACTCACACAGGATTTTATCAATTGTATGAATACTGATAATACGGAAGTATCATTTGATGAACTTGAGATAAATACATTGTTTCTTGATGAGGCACACAATTATAAAAATTTGCCTATTAGAACCTCGATGAGAAATTTGAGGGGAATAAATACAAAGGGCTCAAACAAATGCCTTGATTTATTGCATAAGGTAAGATGTGTTCAGCAGGCAAATGATGGCAGGGGAGTTGTTTTTGCCACAGGTACACCGCTTTGTAACTCAATTGCGGATGCTTATGCTATGCAGATGTATTTACAATATGAACAATTACAGGAACGAAAGTTAGATGTGTTTGATAACTGGGTTAAAACCTTTGCTTTACCTGAACAATTTTGTGAGATTGATGTTAATGCTTCACAATACAGATTTGTTTATCGTTTTGCCAAGTTCTTTAATTTGCCAGAGTTGTCAAAATTATTCTCGCAAATAGCGATATTTTATGCGAATACAAACATTGAAGGATTACCCGAATTCAGTGGTTATAAGGATGAGGTTATTGAAAAATATCCTGAATTGGCAGGGTATATGAAAAATCTTTGCGAAAGGTCAGAACTGATACGCTCAGGGATAATTGACAAAAAACACGACAATATGCTTAAAGTCAGTACTGATGGAAGAAAAGCTGCACTTGACCTTAAACTTGTGGGTGAAGAACAACCTTACAACCAGTATTCAAAAATTTTCAGATGTGTTGAGAATGTTTACAATCTATATAAAGAAAGTTCTGACGAAACCCAATTGATATTTTGCGATTATTCTACACCTAAGGGAGAAGATTTTAGTGTTTATGCAGAACTTCGCGATAAATTGGTTGAAAAAGGCATTCCCAAAAAAGAGATTGCATTTATACATAATTACAAAACTGAAAGTCGTAAGGTTGAGTTGTTCAAGAAATTCAATAATGGAGAAATTCGTATTTTATTAGGCTCAACATTTAAACTTGGCGTTGGTGCTAATGTTCAGGTTAAGCTGAAGGCAATTCACCATCTTGATGTTCCGTGGCGACCTGCAGATATGGTTCAGAGAGAAGGTAGAATTTTAAGAAAGGGAAATACAAACACAGATGTTTTAATTTACAGATATGTGTCCGAGGGTAGCTTTGATTCATATTCGTGGCAGTTATTAGAAACAAAGCAAAGATTTATTTCACAATTCTTAACAGACAGCCTTTATCAGCGTACAGCATCTGATTTAGAAGATAGCGTGTTAAGCTATGCTGAAGTAAAAGCACTTGCATTGTCAGAACCTCTTATGAAGCAACTTGCAGAAAAAGAAAATGAAGCACAGAATTTAAGGGTGTTGATTGCAAAGGAAAAAGATGTAAGAAACGATATGGAAAAAGAGTTTAACTCGCTTGATGGAGCTATTATTTCAACAGAAAATCGTCTTGCTAAGGTTAAAGAGTTGGTAAAAGTTTTGCGTAATACTACTAATGAAAAGTTCTTAAATGCTTATCACCAAATCGAAAATATTCTGACTTACGATGTAGTGATAAAAAAGACTGCGTTTGAAGAAAATGTAACTATTCTGGGATTTAAAATTGTGTTACCCGAAGTGGTTAATGAGAAAAAACCATATATTTTTCTTGAATGTAAAAAAGAACAATTTTTAGTGGAGATGGGGGAATCAACTATTGGTAATGCTAAACGAGTGATAAATCTGTTGAAGCGTTTTAACAGGGTACAGACAGAGGTTGAAGAAAAACTCGGTAGTTCAAGAAAAAGAAAGGACGAGCTTGAAGAACTTTTAAAAACTGAAAACAATGTTTATGTTGAAAAATTACGACTCTGTGAAGAAGAAATTGAAAAAATTAGAGAAAAAATGGATATTTTTGAAGAGTTTGAGTAAAACAAAACCCCGACTATTGAAATAAATAGTTGGGGTGTATGTTTATAGTTTATTGAGCTCGTAATCTTTAGAATATCTGCTCGGGTGGAAGTCTGCACCATAAACGCATTCATATTCATATTTATTTTTTAATTCTTTTGCGAATTTCATAATCAGTTTATTAGTGTTATTACAAGAAAATATAACAATTTTAGAAGGGTTTAATTCTTTGATTTGAGCTAATAAAAACTTTTTTTCATCAGAGTTTTCTTTTAGCCACTTCGCAATGCCTTTGCCATCGGATGTGCTTCCGCCACCGTTTTTATTTATGTTGATGTATGCAATTCCGATATCTTGGTTGTTGGGATAAAGTTTTTCTACGATACCCATAATACAATTGTAATACTTTGTTTGAGCAGCTTTTTCTACGCGGTTACAATTTTTATGATTGTAATATTTTTCGCCACTTTTTTTAGCATTATAAACTTTTTTAAACCAGAAAACAGGTTTGTTATCGCTATTACTGATATTAGATTCCTTCAAAATAAAAAGTATTTTGTTTTCTGAATTGCTATAATTCTCCGTTACTTTACCGTCTTTTATTTCAACTTTTTTCTCGTTCATTTAATACATCCACCTTTCAGCTATTGAAAAATACATACTCAATAATATCTTTGAAATCACCTTTGTAAATATCATATATAAAGCCATCTTCAGTGTCAATATCGTCTTTAACTCCTTCAATAAGCGGGAATCTTAAAATTCCTTTTTGTGTTTCCTCGTAGTCAGAACAAATACGACCATTTTCAGTGTACTCGAAAATTTCAAATGAGTTTGCATAATGTACAAGTTCTTGCGCTATTTCGCAAGTGACGGTAAATAATTTGTGCTCACTTTCATCTTCCAGACAATCATACATAGTATATTGAGATAAAGCACACAATAATCGAGTGTAATCAAAAATTTCAAGCTTGTCTTCAGGTAAAACCCCGTTGATTAAATCATTTTTGTGTTTTTTGATTACTTCAAAGGTCTCCCTGTATAGTTCAGCGAATTTAACTGTATCTATTGGCTCTTCACCAAAGACATAAGGGTTTCTGTTATCTACTTCGTTTTGCCATTTATGGCTGAGTTCAAAAATATCCATAAATTTCAACCATCCTTTTTTTAGAATAAATACATTATAATATATTTCTTGTACCAAATCGGGTGCATTACTCAAATACTAACTTGTAATAACTCTAACATAACTTTTTTTAAAAATCAATAGCAGTACATCCCAAAAACAGTACATAACATTTTGTATTATATGAGTGTAAAAAATTCAGGAGGTAAAGATATGGTATTTTATAAGATTGATGCAGTAAGTGAAGATGTTGAAGAAAAGTTTGAGTTATCAAACAGACGCGCTCAAAGGAATTTTGCGGAAGAGCTTGCAGAAAAAAGTGAAACATTTTACAGAAAAAGCAAAGGAAGCTGTTTTGCTTTTGTGACTAATATACGCGATGATAAAGTCAGCTTTGGAATGTTGATGCGTGTAAACGGAGATGAAAAAAACTGGTTTGAAAAATACGAAAAGTTATTACCATTTAAACTTAAAAATATTGAGTTTGAAGAAGTGACGTTCAGAAATATATTATCCACGCTCAAAAATGCATGTCATTCATCTTACATATTTGATGATGAGCATATTCTTGATGATTTTGAAATTAACGATATATCAGGCTATGGCAGTATTGTTTATGGTGAAAATATAATTGAAGATGCTTTATCAAAAGAAGCCGTTTTTAAAATTGCAGAGCAAAATCTTGTCAGTGGAACGTTAACGCCAGAGCTCAATAGAATTTATTCTGAAAATTCACCAAGAAAATTCAAAGGTCACCCTGTGCACTATATTGTGAAAAATGACAGTAACGATTCAAGAAAAGAAATTTACAGAACTTTATTAGCGGCACTTTATAACAATAACAGAATACAAAATAAAAGATATTGCTTTATAGATTTTGATTCCGATAGCCGTGTTAATACAAAGTCGCTTGAAACACATTATAAAATCAATGTAGGTGGTGCTATTGTAATCCGTTACGAGACCGATGTTGATTGTACAGGTGAATACAATAGTCGTGGATGTGATGTTATTTCAAAAATCTGCGAGGTCGCAAATAAATACAAAAACAACGTTTTAACTGTTATATGTCTTCCTGTTGCAAGTACTAAAATAAAAGAGGAGTTTTTATTGCATTTTGGCTCTACCGCTTTTATTGAGCTTTATGAAGACGTTGTATTTAAAGATCAGGCGCAAGAATATTTAAAGTTTAAAGCAAAGCAAGTTAAAATTAAAAGCGATAAAAAATTAACCAGTTTGTCTGATGATAGTGGTAAAGGCTACACCGCTACCGAATTAAACAGGATATTTGATGAATGGTACAACCAAAAGCTTCGTAGCACAGTTTACCCAGAATATAAAGAAGCAATAGCGGCTAAAGCAAAAGTAAAAAATGAGAAGCCTAAAGGTAGTGCTTATGAAAGATTGCAGGCACTTGTTGGCTTGAGTGAAGCGAAAAAAGTGATGGATCAGGCTTTGAATTTCTATAAAGCACAAAAATTATTTGCTGACAGGGGTTTTACAGATGACCACCCTGCAATGCATATGATTTTTACAGGTAACCCAGGAACTGCCAAGACAACAGTAGCTCGTCTTTTTGCTCAGATAATGAAAGAAAATGGTTTATTAAGTAAAGGCGATTTATATGAAGTTGGCAGAGCAGATATTGTTGGGCAATATGTCGGACAAACTGCACCACTCGTGCAAAAGGCATTCAAAAAAGCAAAAGGCGGAGTGTTATTTATAGATGAAGCGTATTCTCTTGTTGATGAAAGAGATGGCCTTTATGGTGACGAGGCGATTAACACCATTGTTCAAGAGATGGAGAATAACAGAGAAGATATGGTGGTTATTTTTGCTGGTTACCCTGATAAAATGGAAGGTTTTTTAAATAAAAATCCCGGACTTCGTTCAAGAATTGCTTTTCACATACCATTTGAAGATTATACTTCAGAAGAGCTTTGTGATATTGCAAGGCTCATAGCGTCTGACAAGGGTGTAAAATTATCAGACGATGCTATGAAAAAGTTGGAAAATATATTTGAATCAGTAGTTTTTACAGAAGATTTCGGCAACGGAAGATATGTAAGAAATATCCTTGAAAAAGCAAAAATGACACAAGCCGGCAGACTCGTGTCAATGGATTTAAGTGAAATAACTGACGAAGATATTGTCACACTCTGTGAAACTGATATTGAAGAACCTGAAATAAACCCAAATAAGCAATTACAAAGAATAGGCTTTGCAGTATGAAAACTATAATAAAAAAATTGACTGTTGAAGAGAATGGTGTTAAAACTGCCGATATAACGTTTGAGAGTTTTTGCACTGTTCTCAACAATGCAGATAACGAAATAATACTTGAAATAATCAAATTGCTTACGGGTATTGAAGCAACTGAAAAATCGTTTGTGACAGTTCGTTTCAGCGCAGAAGTGGAGCTTGTTGAAAATTATTATATTACTGGTTATAAGAAAAAGAATTCTAAAAACTGGGTTTTATATGCAAGTAAAAATAACAGTGATGGTGATTACACAGATGAATATTTTTCACTTGTAAAAAAATCGGTGGAAGAGTCTTTTGTAACAAGCTTTGAATATAAAAGTAAGCAGAACTATCCATTAAGACTGGCTTTTTATAAGGATTGTAAATATTACTTCAAAGGGCGTTTTTCAGAAATGACAAATGGAGTAGGTGTAACCCGTTCTTTTCAAGCCTTTTTAAGTAGTTTTATAAAAGACTTTGAACCAGAACAAATAAACAAAGAAAAAAATTTGTGGTTGGGTTTAAAAGAAACTGGCGAGTTTGTTGTAACAAAAGGCAAAGCAGGAGAAGAAATAACCGACTTTTCAGAAGATGATTTTTTAAAATATAGCCTGCTTTGCTTTATGAATCTTGTTGAGTTTTGGGATGAATTCAATGAAATACGGAATATCAATACCATAAAAACGCCTGTTGTTATAAAACTACCGGACAGCTGTGATTTTGCGTTAGATTATTATATTGCAAGAACAAGGGAAATGAACAAACAAATTCTTTTTTTGTAGAACGACCTTATTTTGGTGCATTCGATTTGTGTATTATTATATTAATAAGTTATGAAAGGTGAGAATAAAATGCTTACACATATTAAAACAATATGCGAAAATTTTTCAAATGAATTTGGAATTGTTCCAATAAAAAAAGATGTGCAGATTAATGAATTGCCTGGATTGCGTAATGTGCTGAAATTAAAAACCGATAACCGAGATAAATTAATTTGTATCGCTTCACAACCAGGCGCTGGAAAAACATCTCTCGCTCTTGATATTGTACTTGATGCAGCTATAAATTCGGATAAAGAAATTCTGATATTTACATTAGAACTCGGAACAAAACAACTTTTAGTGCGTTTGATAGAAAAAATTAGTAGTGTTGGTGGAGATTTCTGGAAATGCGATATTGAAGAAAGAAATGAGGCAGACCAAAACAAAATATCAATTGCCATAGCATTTTTACAGGAACTTAATATTCTTATAGATGATACTTGGTTTGTTCCACCTGCATATATTGAAAAATGTTTACAAGAACATAAAAATGCAGGATTGGTTATGCTTGACTATATCGGGCTTGTTCAAGCGGATGAAAAGAAAAACTTACGCCAACAGGAAGTTTATGAAATAGAAGCAGAACTTTTGGCACAAGCGAAAAAGTATTGTGTGCCTATGCTTGTAGTGGCGCAAGTCCATAGGAGATTGAAAGAACCACGTTTTTCTTTCGAAGATATTCTTTCAAGTGATTATGTAATGCATAAATCGGCTATGATTTTGTTTATTAAGCGAAAGGGTTATTTTGATATTGAACCAGTTGATAATAATGCAGAAATTATTGTTGTAAAAAATAATAGTGAAAAATACGATATCATTAAAATGCAATTTGATGAAAATAGTGTCAGTTTTAAAGAATGTATTTAAAACAACACTAAAGATAGATTAGTGAGGTTTATTGTGTCAAAAAAATTCAAGTGCATTTGAGTATGAAAAAAGTATAAATTTAATTTTGAGAACTGTAGAGAAAATAATAAAGTAAAGGAAAATTTTTATGTTAGGTGCTATTTGTGGAGATGTATTGGGCTCCTCTTATGAATTTAAAAAAGTAAAATATAATGATCCCTTAAATATAAACTTGTGTCTTGAAACTGATACATTTACTGATGATACAGCTTTAACTCTTGCTGTTGCAGATTGGCTTTTGAACGATGTCAATGATAAGAATTATTATAATGATGATGCATTAAAATTGGCACTCGGAAAACAATTTGTTAAATATTCGTTTCATACATTTCAAAAAAATGAAGGAAGTTTGAGTTTTGGAACTTCTTATTATCAATGGTGTGCAAAAGCTGACTTGATTCAAGAATTCACACCATATAATAGTTTTGGTAATGGTTCTGCTATGAGAGTTAGTCCTATCGGTTGGTTCTTTAATACAATGGAGGAAGTTCTGCGTTTTGCAAAACTTTCTGCCGATGTTACACATAATCATCCCGAAGGTCAAAAAGGTGCAATGTGTATTGCTGGTGCTGTATTTTTAGCACGGAAAGGAAAAACAAAGGAAGAAATAAAAAATTATTTGTTACGAAAATTCGGTTATGATTTGCTTAACAAAACCATCAATGAGCTCCGGGAAGAATGTCTTTGGAGTGATATTTGTCAGGATACGGTACCTATGGCTATTGTTGCGTTTTTAGAAAGTGAAGATTATGAAAGTGCTATTAAAAACGCTATTTCTTATGCCAGTGATTCTGATACCATAGCTGCAATGGCAGGTTCTATTGCAGAAGCTTATTATGGCGGTGTGCCTGAATATATAAAATCTTTTTGCCTTTCAAAAATACCTGAAAAACAAAAAGATATTATTAATGCGTTTTTACATGCTAAATTCAGTATATTATGAGAATAAAGATATGTGGAAAAATTGTTTGTGCCAATTTCGTTAAAAGAAAATTGTGCTCTTTGTCAATGGAAAAAGTGATTTGAATAGTGTAATATTTTTGTGAGGTGTGTTAAATGAATATAGAGAATAATTTGTTCAGTTTTGCAACAAAAGAACTTTCACAAGATGCAATTATTGCGTGGCTAATTAACAAAAGTTGTGTGAATGAAACAGATGAAACAGGGAGAAATTTCCTCTGTAATTTAATGGGGTGGAAAACTTCAGAAAATTTTGAAATAACAAATGTTATAAGACAATATAAAAGTATAGATGTTTTCGTTGAAATAGAAAAAGATGATGGAAAAGAAGCAATTATTATTGAAGACAAAACAGATACATTCTTGCATGATTTTCAAATGTTAAAATACATCGGAAAAATTGCAGAAGAAAAAGAAAAAGGAAAAATTAAATATAATAAAATTCATTTCGTTCTTGTTAAAACTGGTGACATACCTGAAATTGAAAAACGCGAATTCGTTTTTGAAAAACAACTTCTGGAAAACATAAAAGGTAAACAAAACGAAAAAATTTTGCAAGAAATCGAAGATAAGTTTGAGGTGAAAATTAATGGTGAACCTAAAATTAAAGTATCAAATGAAAAACTTGCGGATAAGACACTGAATTCAATAAGAAATTATTTGAATAAGGCAGGAACGATATGTGTAGTTGAGAATATTGTAAATGGAGAAAAATATAAAGAGTATATTGAACGCTCTAAATCTAAAGCTGATTACATACTTGATTATTACTGGTCGTTTTTAACTAACGATAATAGTAAACATCTTTGTGCTAATTATAATGATAGATATAATGATGTGTGTAAATTTTTAGATTCCAAAAAAGATAAAGTGGTTAAGTATCATTTTTCTAAACCTAATGTCGGTGGCGGTAAAAGAGGTTATGAATGTTGTATTATTTGCAAGGATTGTCTAAAATACAAAAAAGGTGTTGAAAGTGCTGACTCAGTTAAGGAGAATTATTGTGTATTGGCAATAATAACTTTTGATGATGAAAAGATTGTTTTTCAAGTGAATTATACATTAATAGCTGATTTAGAAAAGGTTCATGGATATGTGCCATTTAAAGATATTCCACATTCAAACCTAAAAACTAAATATGAAAAATATAGAGAAGATCTAAAAGAATCAATGAAAACTTCAAAATATAAAGATGTTTTATCTATAAGGGGGAAACACTGTATTGTGAAGTGGACATGTCAATATGGTGAGCAAATCACTGGAAACGAAATAAATCTAATGTTAGATTGTGCTGAATATATAAAAAATGAGATAGAAAAAAATAATGAGTAAAATACTATACGCACCAAATTTAGTGCAACCACAATGGTACAATGCAAAGGTCGAAAGATATAAATATTTTTGGAGGGTAACATATGAAAACCATTATAAAAGAAATCAACCTGTTAGATATTGCAGATATTGAACATGCAGTTTCAAATTATTTAGGCAAAAAAGTAACTATTTCAAAAATTGATTGTTCATTAGTTTATTGCATACCATTGGATAGCGGAGAAGCAAGTGGAATGTACTTCGAATTGAAGATAGGAGAAGATTTCTGTAATTCTTTCGATTTATTCTTTGACGAGGAATTAGATGGTCATTACTTAGAAGGTAAGCGCCTTTGTTTAGATGAGCCTTGGCTCCCTGTAAATGAAATTTTTAATTTTGATGTTTCTGTTTTTAAATCGTTTGATAGTTGGACTGATTCCTCCGATTAATTGAAGAAATGCAAGTATAAGTCTCCTTGTTTTATAGGTGATAGAAGTGTTATCAAGTAAAACAAAGGAGATTTTTATATAAAGTGACAGGGATTGTCAGAAAAATTGATGATTTAGGTAGAACTGTTATTCTTAAAGAAATTAGAAAAACTTTAAGGATTCACGAGGGAACCTGCTACATATAAAATTGATACAATACGACAGGTTTTATAGGCTATATAATATTGTAAAAAGAGCGAAAATAGCTGACTTTATCTGCAAAAATTATATAGTTTAGAAAATTATTAAATGAAAATTAATGCACCAATTTCAGTGCATCAGGTTTCATATAATAAACTCAAAGCTTAAGAAAAGGGGTTTGTGTTATGAAAATTGAAAATGGTGTTTTAAAGTATATTGATGAATTAAATTGCCCCCATCTTGTGTTTCCGGAAGATATGACAGATATTGATGATGAATTTTATATGGCTCTTGGTATAACCGATGATATTGAAACTATTGAAGTTGAAGAAGGGAATCCTTATTACCACAGTGCAGGTAACTGCCTTATTGAAACCGCTACCAAAACACTTGTTTTAGGTTGCAAAAACAGCGTTATTCCAGATGATGGTTCAGTTACTAAAATTGGCAAATGTGCCTTTAATGGTTGTCAGGCATTAAAGAGTATTACAGTTCCTGATTGCGTAACAGAGTTAGGCTATATGTCCTTTGCATACACAGGACTTAAGGAAGTTACAATTCCCGAAGATTTAGAAGAAATTGCAACACACGCCTTTTCGCTCAATAGATATCTTGAAAAGATTGTTGTGAAAGAACAGTAATTTTTCACCCGATGTACCGAAACTGGTGCATTGGGTGTTTTATAATATAGTTACCAAATAAGAAAAGAGGTTTATATTATGAAAGAATTATGGGTATTATCAGTAAAGACATCGTTGCCGGATGAGTGCGACACAAAGGCGGATTTGAAAACAACAGTCTCTGCATTTGAAACATTTGAAAAAGCTAAAAATGCTATGCGAGATACAATTAAAGATTTTGCATTTTCAAAAAATACTATGTTCGAGGCTGACGGAAGAATAACAGCTTTGGATAAATACATAGGCTATATGTATGAGGATGGTGAGAACGAAGAGTGTTGTGAGGATTTTTTGACAAGAACTATGTTACTAAAAATCCAAAAAGCATTTTATTCCATTTTTAATGGTGAAAAAGTAGTGTTAGATTTATATGAAAACGAATATATGGATGGTATGATAGGGTTGAATTATGATGGTAATTCGATTATGATTTATGGTGTGGATGACGGTCCTTGCAATGGTTATGACCCTTATATTGCCACAAACGCTTTTTCAATGGATGAAGAAAAAGATTACTATATTTATATTGACGATTTATTCGGACAAGATTATTCATCAGAACTTTATATTGATTTAAAAAAGGTTGAAGTTAAGTGAGTATAAAACTCCCCGACTATTGAATTTGTTTTCAATAGTCGGGTGGTTTTACTTTATATTAAATTTTACAAATGTTTTTTATGTATTTGACGAAGGCGTTTCTTTTAGCATTGCCGCTATTTTTGGTGCCGTTGTCATTGTAAAAATATTCAGTGGAAATCAACCAAATGATTTTATCCAATTTGTAAGATGTCATAGAATTATCAAATTGTTTAATATCATCAACGAGTTCTTTCATTTTCTTTATTGCTTTATATTTAGCTTCGTCACCAGATTTTTTATTAATAAGACCAAGGTCAAAAAGGAATTCAAGTATATGAGTATCTGGTTTTGGAAAATCATTGAAATCTTCGTCGAGTTCTTTAATAAAATCACAAGCGAGTGCAATTCCAAATTCAGGTAATTCATAAGATAAATATATCGGAGAAAATTCACCTAATGACTTTAATTTAGATATGACTTCATCATAACTTTCAAATTGAAGTAAAAAAGAAGCGGAAGAATATATACTGTTGCAATATTTGTAAGGGATTGATTTTTTATGGTCACCCGTTTTGCTTTTTTTACTTAATTTTTCGTAACCCAAATCACAAATAAATCTATTAAAAAGTTCATCTCCATTTTTATATGTTTCTAAGATGTTAGCAGGGTCATAATTGCAGAAAATTTCAGAAAATAAATTTTCTCGTGTTGTATCATATTCTGAATTTGTAGTTGGAAATTTTATTACATTCTTTTTTTGTCCGCTATTTTGAGTGTGAAACGCAAGTCTGAAAAGCAGATTATTTAAGGTTTTTTCAGGTCGTTTTCTAAAAATTTCACCATTACCTGTTTTTGGTGTAAAATATTCTTGTAATTTTTCTTCATTAACATTATTGTTCTTTGCTTTTTCGACTAAGTACTCGTATGTTTTTTCATAAAATAATTTTATATCCATTGTTTGTCTCCTGGTTGTTTTCCATTATTACATCAAAATAATTTTGCATAATCAACTATTCCATCACTCGTCTTAACTCTTCCCAAACCTTAACCATTGCGTATGTATCTAATTCGCAATATTTGAGAAGATTGTGGCGGGTGGATTCTTGTTCTTCTTTTGGCATATCCTTGATTTTCGGGAATATGCTCATAGCTTCACCGCCATTGTGTATCTGTTCAAGATTTTTGTAATTAAGTGCAGGGTCATCTGGGAAGATAGCAGGTAAAACACTTTTAATAGAAAAGCTTCCGCCCATAGCTTTGTTATAATAATATCCGCTTCTGAAAGGTACGATGAGGTCTATAATATTACTTGCAATGTTTAGTAAATGCTCAGCTAAATCAGGGAATGTTTCAGCAAGTTCCTTAAGCCTGTCACATTCAAAACTTTTGCTATATGCAGTAACACAAACATTCATTGGTATATCTTCGCAAAGTCTTTCTGCAATTGCTCTTCTTGGGTCTGTGCCAGACTCTGCTAAAAATTCCTTGTGCTTTAATTCGCCGCCCTCTTTTTCTATGTAGTGTAAAGAATATTGGAACGGAATCTGAGCATAAGGCTTTGTGCCGATATATTCTGGAATAATTGGTCTGACAGTTTCAAAATCAAGGAAATAAATCGGGTAAGAGAGTGTGTTTAAAAACTCACCTAAACCAGCTTTATCAACATAAGTGCCTTTATCTTCAAGATAATATGACATCTGACGAATTAGCTTTTCGTTTGTGATTTTAGGTTCATTTATTAAATCTTCATATCTTATTTTGCCTTTTTTATAGTAATCTATTTTTTTATCAAAGTGTAAAGCTTTACCATAAAGGTCAAAAACAGATGGTGAAGGAATATGTTTTGAGCAATATTTCCAGAAAGAACACATATATGGGTTTTTACAAGCGGTAGACAAATCAATCGGCGGTTCATCTTCTGACTTTAAAATTAATTCGGCAACATTAAGATTTGTTTTGACGTTTGCACTTTCAAAAAATACAGTTTCGCTTATATCGGTAATTTTGAAAAGCTTGTGAATGTCGAGTGTGCCATCAAATACATATTCATTATTTATGCACACAAGATATGTACCTGTAACGTTTATGCCACAATTTTCAAGTACGTATTTCTGATATGCAACGTCTGCCGCATAAACATCCTTTTTTTCTTTTGTTGAGCTTTTTACTTCGTAAATTGCCCAGCCATCATTTTCTTTTCTGAGGATATCAACCGCACAGTAAAGTCCGTTATAATCAAAAGATGCTTCACATATAACAGGTGTGCCTTTTTCTATTTCTGCTTTGGTGTTTTCAATCATTTTTGAAAGGTCGATTTTGTCGCCATTATAAGCAGTGACCTCTACAAAATCACCAAAAAGACCCATAGCAAGGTCACCAACAACGTTACCTTCTTCCATTCGTGTTATTACACTACCATCAATGGTCATTTCTTCGGGTTTATATTTTCTTAACCAGGCAATTTTCGGACATTGCCAGAGACCGCAGTATTTTGATTTTGAAAAATTAAAACTCATTCGAAATACCCCTTATACTCAATTTTCTTTGTGCTATTCGGAAAAATATAGTTGTAAATATCAACGAAATAATCGTCGGTCATACTCGCGATATAGTCAACAACTATCTGGTTTGGTTCTGTCTCTTCATATGGAATTTCTCTTTTATAATGTGCTTCATTCACATAGTCTATATGATGAGTGAAGATAGGTGAAGTCTTGTTTTTACTTATTAAATCCTCAAGCAGCTTCTCGTAGAGCTCAGTCATCATCGGCTTTACAGTTTTGTAGGCTTCACCAACAGCTTCTTGTTTATAAATGAGAGCATAGTTATCTGCTTTAGCCTTTTTCAAAGCTTCAAAATGCTCTTCGTCCATTTTAATATACGGCTTTCCATAACTGTTTTCAACAATATTTACAATAAGATTATTTATAATCTGGGCATTATAAATTCCTATTGTGCCGTCATCAAAATCTCTGTTGCTGATAATCTTTGCTCTGTCAGCATCCTGTCTGTCCTTACCCAAGTATGCAATTATATCTGATATACGCATTACACAGCCTTCAAGTGTTGCGGGAACTAAAAGCTTTCTTACATTTGTTTTGTCTATGTAACAAGCTTCAATCTGTTCGTCAAAGTCTTTGAAATTCTCAAGTGGTTTTGGATGATATTCACATAATTCCATTTCACCATCGTGAGCGGCAATTCCGTTGAGAGTCTGTAAACTGATATTATACGGAAAAATCTTATCAAGTACACGAACTGAATGTATATTATGGCTGAAATGTCTCTTGGTATGCTCAAAATACAGGTCATCTAAAAACTCTTCACCAGCGTGACCAAAAGGTGTGTGACCAATATCGTGTCCTAAAGCAATAGCCTCAATCAAATCAAGATTTAGGTTGAGTGCCTTACCAATAGTTCTTGCAATTCGTGAAACTAACTGAACGTGCAAAGCACGTCTTGTTATATCATCATTTTTATAAAATGAAAGAACCTGTGTTTTGTCTGCATAACGATTGTAAAAAGGGCAGTGTATTATTTTATCAATATCACGGATAAATGGCGTTCTTATAATTGTTGCCTTGTCCCTTTCATTATCTCTTCTCAGAACCTTACTTTCATCAAAAGCTAATTTCGGCAGAGTGTTATTCGCTCTGTCATTTTCTATTTTTTCTGTAATTTCACTTGATAATTTTTCATATTTAAGCACAAAACCACCCCATTTGCTACATTATATCATACAAGAATATCCGTTTTCAACTATTTTGGATTGTCTGATGTACACTTTTTGGGATATAGAGCTTTGTATAATATAGTAAACAAGAAACAGGAGTTGTTAATATGAATATTGAGATTATATCACCAGAAGAAAGTAAAACTTGCGGTAAATTAAGATTTTCTGCGCCAATACAAGAAGAAATTGAAAAAGCAACAAAAGAAATCTGGCAGTTATGTTGTGACAGACTCGGAAAATTATATGGCGTAACTGAACTTGGGTTAGAGTGGCTTGCACCAGAAATTTATAATGTTCAGGTAACTGAAACTACGCACAATTTTCTGATTCTTAAAGAAATAGCAGAGTTGTCCCGCGAGAAAGGGTACCCTATATTAGTTGAAGGTAATTTGTCAAGCTCACTTATTGCATACTTACTTGGAATAACAAACGTTAACCCTTTAAAAGCACATTATTATTGCGAAAACGAAGAGTGTTCAAAAATTTATGAAGAGATTAAAGACAACGTTTTCGGAATAGATGCTGAAGATAAGCTCTGCCCGAAGTGCAAAAGAAAAATGACTAAAGATGGATATAGTTTGAAATTTATTGCATGGGGACCATTACGACATCCCAAAGCTCCTGATTTTTCAATTGAAATTGCACCTGAAATAAGACCTTTTATAGAGGACAGATTAAATCAGAAATTTAAGTCAGTTAAATCTGATGAAGAATCTTATCTTGAATTTAATATGAATGATTCTTGTCAGTGTAGCGATATTGGAAATATGTATAAACAGATTGGAGTAAAGCCAGAAACAGAACAGTACACTAATGAGGTTTATCTTAGAGCATTAAAGAACTTATCTGAAAAAGCGAAAGAAATGGTTGAAGAAGACGAGAAAGATGAAGAAGGCATTTTAAAATTTGCTGACGAATTGCGAAATATCAAAAATTGCGATTTTCATACTTTATGCAGAATATTTGCTTATCACTGTGCTTCTTTTAAAAATGGTAAGAGTTTAAAAAATCTTGATAATCCCGACTTTTTTGTAACGAGGGAAGAATTGATTTCACAACTTGCAGCAATAGGTTTCAGCGCTAAAAGTTACCTCGATTTTGTGAAACACGGTGTGTGGAGTCTTGGCGAGAGAAAAGAAAAATATATAGAAAAGCTTAAAGAACATAATGCACCCGAGCAGTTAATAGAGAATTTTAAAAATACTACAAACCTCTGGCCGATGTGTGCTTGTATAACCCGAATGCAATTGGCTTGTGAAAAAGCGTGGTATGAATTGAATTTTCCAGAACTGAAAAATAGATGAAATAAAAGAAACGAGCAGACATCATTAGTGAAGTCTGCTCGTTGCTTTCTCGATAAATTTTTTATGTTCTTGGTTTAACCACTCGTTAAGCTCAAGTAAACCATTAACTGAACAAGTAGCTTCTTTATTTGAAATATCTTCTTTTTTATATCCGGCATTCCAAGGGGCAACAGAGTAACACTCTGCAACAAATTTTGCATTTTCTGTACCTATATCAACAACATAAACTTTATAGTTAAATGTTTTTAAATGTGCGACACCTTTTTTGGGGTCTGTACCGCAAGAGCCGGAATAAATATTAGTAACAGGCTTGTTATCACTTTTATTTACAAACCAGTTATATGGAGGTGTTTTTATTGTAGTCATTGTTTTTTAGCCAACCTTTACTTAAAATATTTTTTACCTTCATTTGGAGATAATATAACTTTTTCATCATTTTTTTCTTCGACAACAATCAAATCAAACAGACATTTCCAATCCAGCATTAGTGGCGTTGCTGTATAGATGGTCTTGATATTCAAAAAGAAGAATTACTGAAATATTAGTGTTCTTAACAGCGGCATAAACAGGTCTGTAAAGATTCTTATGATATTTTTTACCTTGATTTGCTTTTATTTTAGTTACAAACACACACCTGTCTTGTTCAGGATTGTTTTTAATACAATTTTTTAAATCGTCAAGCAGTTTTGATTTTCTGCTCCAGATAATCTTATCGCCTTTTTGCAAAATAGCGTTTTCGCCATGAAGTAGTTTGTCAAGGGCACTCATTCCTATGTTTTTATTCTCTTTATTGTAGCTAATAGCAATCATTTTGTAGTTGCGCATAAACTTCCTCCTGAAATTAATTTTATAGTTCTATTATATATAATCGTTTAATTCTTCAAAGTTGGTCCACTTTTTGAAAAAATTTTGAAAAAATATCGCAAAAACGGACCAACTTTCGAAACTGAAACGATTATAAAAGCATGGGAGGTATAACTACATTCAATTAATTTGACAGTATTCAAACAAAAATATATAATTAAAAGGAGAATAAAAGTGACAAATGATAATGAGATAAAAAAAGAAATAGTACTACCACAATATGAATGGTTCGTTAACAAAAAAGATAACAAACCTGTATCCAATATATTCACCGGTTCTTATGGTACAGATAAACAACATGGCTGTGCGACATCAACAATCTTCAATTACAAAGTACATGTTGTTGATGTCGGTAAAGACACCGCTCATATTGTTGGAGAGTGTTATATTTCAAAGCCTTGGAATAATCAAAACCAAAAAGAGCTTTTATCTGTATCCAAAGCCGAATGTTCGTATTCAGGCTTGAATGATATTTCTTTATGGCTAAACAAAGAACTCAAAAAGTTTATAGAAAATAAAACTAACGGAGGAATTACTATGTTTGAAATTTACAAAAACAAAATCCAAGAAATGTTTGGTCCAAATAACTCTTGCCCTCATTATGCCGAATGCAGAAAATACGTAAAATACAGTAATTGTAATAAAATTATAGATAAATTTGTTTTTGACCGTGCAAGAATAGGCGAACTATATGGCGTTGAAAACAACATTCCGAAAATTGTTATGGTTGGCATTGAAGGCTTTTCGAGTGAACAAGTTATCTCAACGGTGATTCATCCTGCGCTGACTGATCGCGCTGTTAATCCTCATTACAGAGGAGTTAAGTATATTTTAGCATATTTACTTGCAGATTTTTTGGGCAAGGACAAGCCACAGCCAAAAATCACAAAAAAAGGTGTGCCGTGGGTCAATGATGCACTAAAAAGGTACACATTATGCAATCTCTATAAATGTGCTTTTGTTCCCGAAAATGAACCGGATAAAGAGAAAGGTTTGTGCCACACAAGAGAAATGTCATCTAATTGTATAAACTTGTTGATAAAAGAAATCAAAATACTTGAACCTGATATTATAGTAATACAATCCTCCAATGATGGCGTTTTTACAGAAACTATGCGCACAAAATTATATCAAGAATTCAGTTGTAAAAAAACATTAGATATAGATGGTTCTGCAGCCAATTTATATGAAGGCTATGTAAATTCAAAACATATTTCAATCATTCGAACAATGCACGGCTCTGATTGGACGTTTAAAACACACAATTATATAGAAAATTGTCTTAACCCAATTTTAGATAAAGCAATTGAAATTTACGAATCAACCAATTAATCCTTAACATATTGAATATAAAAAGCAAAACGGATAGCTGTCGCTATCCGCTTTGTTTTTGGTCGAGATGACGGGATTTGAACCCACAACCTCTACGTCCCGAACGTAGCGCTCTACCAAATTGAGCCACATCTCGTTATTAATTTTTTGTTTTTCTGTTTGTGGGATGTTATGTGGTCATTTCGGTTTTTTGAAGTGTTTTTCAAAATTTCTGAAATGCTACAATCCCAAGTGTATCAAGGCTTATGGCGGTTTTTGTTTTTTACTCGAACCGTCCGGACTGCGTTTTCCCGAACGCAACGCTCTACCAAATTGAGCCACATCTCGATATTAAATTTTTTGGTTTCAAAAATAATTCTCTGTGTGGGCAAATAAGTGGTCAAAGGCATTTTGGGACGTTTTTGAAAAAATGAAAAAACCGCTGAAACCCAATGGTATCAACGGTTCTCGTGGTCGGAGTGAGGTGATTCGAACACCCGACCTTCTGGTCCCGAACCAGACGCTCTACCAAACTGAGCCACACCCCGATGTTAAATTTTAGTTTTAAGTTGCACGCTTGAAAGTGCATTAAATTAGAAAGTTTATTTAAATACCCCTTGCGGTGCCCAAAATTGTTTGCTCGTTGCTCACTTCGCACAATTTTGACCGCTGACGCCTTTCGTGTTCCCTTCATCCGCCACAGGCGGCGGTCACACTCAAGCTACCAAACTGAGCCACACCCCGATGTTAAATTGTAAATTAATGTTACACGCTTGAAAGTGCACAAAATGAGAAAGTTTATTTTAATGACCCCTTGTGGTACCCAAAATTGTTTGCTCGCTTTTCGCTTCGCACAATTTTGACCACTGGCGCCTTTCGTGTTCCCTTCATCCACCACAGGCGGCGGTCACACTCAAGCTACCAAACTGAGCCACATCTCGATATTAAAATGTTTCTCTTGTTGAGCAATAGAATTATACATTATACATTTTATAAAATCAAGTATTTTAATATGTTTTTTTGTGAAAAACGTAATTGAATAGTAAAACTTTTTATTCTGTGATATAATTATAATAACAAATAAATGGGCGACTAAAGGTCTGTTCTATAAACTAACATCTAACATCGACTTTTGGTTGAGAATAACAAAAAACTCCCCACTCAACCAGCGGTTTGTATACTTTTAATGTAGTCTTTGCTACAATAAA
Source organism: Oscillospiraceae bacterium (assembly GCA_015066465.1). GTDB lineage: Bacteria > Bacillota > Clostridia > Oscillospirales > Acutalibacteraceae > DTU089. Next base: position 42,485 of record SVOI01000004.1, on the reverse strand, counting down.
GTTGAAAGGAGGGCACAGAATGGACCAGATTAAAATTGGCAAGTTCATTAAAGAGTGCAGAAACAAAAATAATCTGACACAAATGCAGTTAGCAGAAAAGTTGGGTATAACCGACAGGGCTGTTTCCAAATGGGAAAATGGCAGGGCAATGCCAGATTCTTCTTTAATGCTCGACTTATGCAAGGAACTTAAAATCACAGTAAACGATTTATTATCAGGGGAGGTTGTCAGTGTGAATAACTACAACGAAAATTCAGAAAAAATTATACTCGAAATGGTAAAAGGAAAAGAAGAAAGTGACAGAAGACTTTTAACACTCGAATGGGTAATTGGTATTCTTTCTTGTATTATTTTGTTTGTGCCAATATTTATAGCTGCGTTGTTACCAATGGAAGATTGGCACAGATTGGTCCTTATATTCTCAGGCTTTATTCCTGGAGTTATTGGTTTGTGTTTTGCTATGAAAATTGAACAGGTTGCAGGTTATTATAAATGTAAAGTGTGTGGTCATTGTTATGTGCCAACATATAAGGCGGTAAATATGGCTATGCATTTTGGCAGAACACGTTATATGAAATGCCCTGAATGTCACAAAAGAAGCTGGCAGAAGAAGGTTGTTAGTAAAGATTAATTTATTGTATTACCCTGTGAGGTGAAACGAATGGAAATTGAAAAAATTATAATAGGTGAAAATACAAAATATCCTTTGAATGGATTGTTGACATTGCCGGAAAATATAACCGAGCCAGTACCTGCAGTTGTGTTTGTTCATGGTTCGGGTTCAAGCAATATGGATGAAAAAGTTGGTCAATTAACGCCTTTCAAAGATTTAGCAGAAGGTCTTGCAAATAAAGGGATTGCATCCATCAGATACGACAAAAGAAGTTTTGCTCACGGCTTGAAAATGGTGAGAGATAAAAGCACGATAATAACCGTAAAAGAAGAAACCATAGACGATGCTGTTCTTGCTACAGAACTTTTAAAGAAAGATTCAAGAATTGATTCTCATAATATATTCATTATAGGTCATAGTATGGGGGGAATGTTAGCGCCACGTATTGATTCTGAGGGTGGTAAATACAAAGGGTTTATTATTATGGCCGGAACTCCACGTAAATTAGAAGACGTTATGTTAGAACAAAACGAAGCCGTTCTTAGCTCTACTAAAGGCTTGGTGAATTGGATTGTGAGAAAACAAGTAGCAAAATTATCGGGTTTGTTTTCAGGGTTATATGAACTTTCAGACGAAGAGGCAAAGAAAAAGAAAGTTATGGGTGGTACTACTCTCTACTATTTTAAAGAAATGGGAGAGCACTCTGTTGCTGATTACCTTGCGACAACAAAAAAACCAATGCTTATTGTACAGGGCGAAAAAGATTTTCAAGCTTCGGTAGAAAAAGATTTTAACGAATACAAAAGACTTTTAAACGATAAAACTAACGTAGAATTCCGTTTATATGAAAATCTTAATCACGCTTTTGTGAATTACTTATATAGTGATATTTTAAAAGCTAAGCAGGAGTATAATACTGAAAGACATATAGGCGAAGAAGTTATTTCTGATATTGCAGATTGGATTATGAAGAATGTATAAATAAAACCTGGTATCACCATTGATACCAGGTTTTATTTATCTTGAAAGTTTTAGCCACACCGCCATATCTGATTCGCCACGGTTTGCGAATGTGTAATATGGAACAAGCATTAAGCGGATAGGTGTTTTTTTGTTGTCTAATGGTCTGTAAAGTCCCTCAAAGTTTTCCACAATAAAGGCATCTACTTCCATAATATTTGCTTTGAAGAATTCAACGTATTTAATAGTTTCATTAAGATTTTTAGAAAGTGAAATTTCTGAAATTCTGTAATCTGTGTCAATATCTTCAAGGCAATAAATAAACGGACCGTAAGACACGGCAACCCTACCAAAGTTCTGGTCAATTAATGGGTTTGCTTCGTTTAAAACTGCTTTCATTTCTAAATCTAACTCTACAACGAGTTTTTTGTTTTCGCATTTAATATAAATAAATCCGTTTTGTGGTTTTTGCTTAACTTGGGTGCCGTCTGCTTTAAGAGTGAATTTCTGACACCAGCCAGGAATTCTTAAAGCAATTTGTTTGCCTGTGCATTTACCAGAAACAGTAATTTTAATTTTACCATTTAATGGGTAATCGGTTGTCTGCTTAATTTTAACCCCATCAAACGCCGCAGTAGATTTTGCATAGTGGTGAATGAAAATTGTATTATCATCTGTAGTGTAAAGAAAATCACCAAATGACTCAATAAATCTTGTGAAGTTCGGTGGACAGCATGAGCAATCGAAAACTGGCTGTCTTTCAGTAGCAGGGTAATTCTGATTTTCCATTCTGTATTTGTGGGTGAGTCTACGCTCTTTTAAGTTGATTTCAAGCGGATTTGTGTAGAAAAATTCTCTGCCACTTATAGAGCACGAAGCAAAAACGTTGTTATAAATAACTCTTTCTGCAACGTCGTCATAAATTGAGTTTACGTCTAGTAAATTCATTCTTCTGGCAAGTAATGCAAGACCAATACCCGCACAGCTTTCAGAGTATGCAAACTGGTTAGGTAAATCATACTCTTCAGTAAAGCATTCGCCTAAGATACCAGAGCCCACGCCACCTGTGATATACATCTTTTTAGTTGCAATATCATTAAAAATCGCTTTGCAGGCAGTTTTTAATTCTTCGTCATTGTCAATTCTTGCAAGGTCAGCCATAGCACAGTAAAGGTATTCAGCTCTTACAGAGTGACCTACTGCTTCTCTCATCTCTCTTACAGGCTCGTGACTTTGTTCATATACAAAATCAGTATGGTTATATATTGGCCTGTCCTTTTCGTTGTTACCTCTTAAATTAACAAAGTAACGTGCAAGCTTTAAATATTCTAACTTTTCTGTGTATTCCCATAACTTTATTAAAGCAAGCTCAATTTCTTCGTGACCTGGTGTTGCAAATGCTGCTTCATATTTATCCATAAATACGTCTTTAATATGAAGCACGTATTTTTCCATACATCTTAAAAATTTAGATTTTCCGGTTGCTTTGTGGTAGGCAATAGCGGCTTCTATTAAGTGCCCTGCACAGTAAAGCTCGTGAGCATCACGATTTGTAAAACGCCTTGTAGGGTCACACACTGTGTGATAAATATTGAAGTAGCCATCTAAAAATTGGTTATCGTGAATCCAGTCGACTATTATATCTATAACCTCTTCAAGATTTTCATCAGGTGCATTAATGAGAGAATATGCAACACCCTCAATCCATTTTGCTATGTCAGAATCCCAGAAGATATGAGGCTTCTTTTCGTCGCCTGGTTTCCAGTCGCAAGCAAACGCAGTAACTCTGCCTGTTTCGTAAAATTGCTTATAGATTACTGGCATAGTTACATCTCTGTTTGTGTTTTGTTTTGATTCCCAGAAACCACCAAAATCAATGTTTTCAAAAGATATCTGCTTCATAGAGTCACCACCACATTCAAAATACGCTTTAATTATACAATAAATTTGAAGTTATATCAATAAAACTCAAAAATTTTAAAGAAAAAATATACAAACTTTTTTGACAAATGGTGGATAATACTACTTACGAGTAGGGGAATTAGGGTTTAGTTGTGATGTTTGTTTGTGAATGTTTCACAAAAACAATAGACTTAGTTTAGTGATTTTGTTGAAAGGGGTAACAAAGCGTCAATTTTCGCTAAAATACGCCGTTTTCGTCATATTGCACAAATACGGTGCGTTTGAGTTGTGCAAAATAACTTGACATTTGTGAAAAACGTGCTATAATCTAACTCGTTAAACAAATCAAACAAAGGAGTTAAACACAATGATGAACTTAAACGAAATCAAAAATCAACTTTTAGAAGAAATCGAAAGTGAAAAAGGCTTTTCTTTCAAAAAGCTTGCAAAAATCATTGAGTTAAACGCTGTTCTCAACAACCTTCAATAAGTTTTAGTTAAGGTTGTTAGAGCAACTCTAACCCACCCATAACATCTATTTCCCCTTTAATAGATGTTTTTCATATATTCATATTTATTAAAAGCCAAAACACACGCACCTGACAAAACGTCGGGTGCGTGGCTTTTTTTATTTAAACACTTTTAAATTTATTAAGTTTGTGGTACAATAAATAAGATATATTTAAAAAGGTGATTCGTTATGGATTTTAATTCGGCAAAAAAGAGAATAGACGAATTAACTGCTATTCTCAACGATTGTATTGAAAAATATTATATGGGTAACGAAAGTGACGTTTCTGACTACGATTACGATATGATGATGCGAGAACTCTCACGTCTTGAAGATGAATTCCCAGAGCTTTTAAAAGAGAATTCACCAACTCACAGAGTAGGTGGCAGAAGTGACGAGAATTTATTTAGTAGTGTAACTCATACTGTTCCAATGGAAAGCTTACAGGATGCTTTTTCAGACGAAGAGCTTTTTGATTTTGAGAAACGCGTTACCACAGTTTTCCCTGAAGCAGAATACACAGTTGAGCCTAAAATAGATGGTCTTTCTTGTTCTTTAGAATACCGTGACGGCGTTTTAGTGAGAGCATCAACACGTGGTGACGGTCTTCTTGGTGAAGACGTTACTGCGAACGTCAGAACAATTCGCTCTGTGCCACTTACTTTAAAAGAAAAAGTGCCGTTTATTGAAGTTCGTGGTGAAGTTTATATGTCGCACGACTCATTTAACGAATTAGTTGAAAAGCAAGAATTAAATGACGAAAAGCCTTTTAAAAATCCAAGAAATGCGGCATCTGGTTCATTAAGACAAAAAGATGCAAAAGTTACCGCTTCACGAAAACTTGATATTTTTATTTTTAACATTCAACAAATAGAAGGCGGTAAAGAGTTAAAAACTCATTATGATTCACTCGAATATTTAAAAGAATTAGGTTTCAGCGTTGTTCCAGATTTTGCACTTTGTAAAAATGTCAGTGAGTGTATAAATAAAATTCAGAATATCGGTGACAATCGTGGTAACTTGCCGTTTGATATAGACGGTGCAGTTATTAAGGTTAACGATTTTAGTGAGAGAAAGACTCTTGGTAGCACCGCTAAATATCCTAAATGGGCAGTTGCTTTTAAATACCCACCAGAAGAAAAGGAAACCAAACTTCTTTCGGTTGACGTTCAGGTCGGCAGAACTGGTGTTTTAACACCTACTGCAGTTTTTGAGCCGATTACACTTGCGGGTACTACTGTTAGCAGAGCAACTCTTCATAATGCAGATTTTATTAAAGAAAAGCGAATTGCAATTGGTGACACTATTGTAGTAAGAAAAGCAGGGGATATTATCCCAGAAGTTGTGACAGTTGCAAATCACAATAACGAAAATCCTGAATACACTTTACCAGAAAATTGCCCTGCTTGTAACAGCAAGGTAGTTCGTGAAGATGGTGAAGCGGCAATTCGTTGCCTTAACCCAGATTGCCCAGCGCAACTTTTAAGAAAACTCATACATTTCTGCTCAAGAGATGCTATGGATATTGAAGGATTGGGCGATGCAGTTTTAGAAGTTCTTGTAAATGAAAAACTTATTGAAAAGGCAAGCGACATTTACCATTTACAAGCACAGGATATTGCCGCACTCGATAGAATGGGCGAAAAAAGTGCCCAGAATCTTTTAACGGCTATTGAAAATTCAAAGCAAAATGATTTATATAGAGTTATATTTGCATTAGGTATCCGTCATATTGGTCAGAAGGCGGCAAAGCTTTTAAGTAAAAGATTTAACAATATGGATAATCTTCTTAATGCAACACTCGAAGACGTGCTCACAATAGATGGTTTTGGTGATGTAATGGCAAAAGCCTTTACAGATACAATTTCACTCGAGGGAACACGTGAACTTATTGAAGCACTCAAAGCCGTTGGCGTTAATATGGAAAACCTTTCTAAAACCGAAGACTTACGTTTTGCGGGTCAGACCTTTGTTTTAACTGGTACGCTTTCTCAGTTCACAAGAACTGAAGCAAGTGAAATAATTGAAAAATTCGGCGGTAAAACGTCAGGCTCTGTTTCGAAGAAAACAAGCGTAGTTTTAGCTGGTGAAGATGCTGGTAGTAAACTCCGTAAAGCGAATGAATTAGGTGTTAAGGTAATTAGCGAAGATGAGTTTAAGAGTATGATAAATTAAAACGAAAACATCAACAGATTGAGATTTGTAGTCTGTTGATGTTTTTTATGCTTGCATTTATTGAAGATTTATGATATAGTAATTTTAGAAAATTTGTTCGCTGAGAATAGGGTGGGTTTATGGAAAGTAATAAAATTCAGATTTTTGAAAATCAAAAAATCAGAACTGCTTGGAACGAAGAAACAGAACAATGGTATTTTTCAGTTGTAGATGTTGTTGCGGTGCTTACAGAAAGTGTTGACCCTCAAAGTTATTGGCGAAAACTTAAACAGCGTTTAAAAGAAGAAGGAAATGAAACCGTGACAAATTGTCACACTTTGAAAATGACTGCAGCAGATGGTAAAAAGCGTTTGACAGATGTTGCAGATACTGAACAACTTTTACGCTTGGTGCAGTCAATTCCATCCCCCAAAGCGGAACCTTTTAAATTATGGTTGGCACAGGTCGGTAGAGATCGTATTGAGGAAACAATTGACCCCGAACTTGCTATAGACAGAGCACTTGAAACATATTTGAAAAAAGGCTATGATGAAGATTGGATTCATCAAAGGATTTTATCTATAAGAGTGCGGAATGAATTAACTGACGAATGGCAAAAACGTGGTGTTGAAAAAGGTAAAGAATTTGCAATATTGACTGATGAAATAACAAAAGCCTGGTCTGGAATGTCAACACGAAAATATAAAAATCTTAAAGGTCTTACTAAAGAGAATTTAAGAGATAATATGAGTACAACCGAGCTTATTCTAAATATGTTAGCAGAAACTGCAACAAAAGATATTTCTGAAAGAACAAAGCCAGAAACGTTTGAAGAAAATTGTAATGTTGCAAAGCGTGGCGGTAAAATTGCTGGTAATGCCAGAAAAGAGCTTGAAGAAGAAATAGGCAGTTCGGTTATAACATCAAAAAATGCGACAGAATTAAATAATGTTGTTGTGAATCTTATAGAAAACTTAAATGAAGATGGTGAGTGATTTTATGAACCAAAATGAATATTGGAACTCAGTAGCGGAAGAAAAGAAATTTACAACTATTTTAAATGTTTCAATGTTTTCAAAATATGTTTCTAAAAACAGTAAAATTCTCGATGTCGGTTGTGGTTATGGTAGAATTCTTAATGAACTTTACGAGAATGGTTTTACCGATTTAACTGGTGTTGATACCGCTGAGAATATGATTAAAAGGGGAAAACGAGAATATCCATATTTAAATTTGATTGCTAATCCCGATGGAAAAATACCTTTCCCTGATAACAGTTTTGATGCTGTAGTATTATTCGGTATTCTTACTTGTATTCCTGATGATGAATTACAACAAGATTTTTTGAAAGAGGTCGAAAGAGTTCTGAAACCTCAAGGAATAATTTACGTTAATGATTTTCTCTTAAATAGAGGCTTTAAAAATTGGTTGGAATATAAAAAAGCAGAAAAAGAAACTGGCATATACGGTGTGTTTAAAACACACGATGGCGTTACTGTAAGACAGCATAAAGAAAGCTATATTTCAAAACTTCTTTCAAACTTCAAAAAACTTGAATATAAAAAGAGCGTTATACCAACTATGAATGGTGGTAAATCAAATTCGTTTGAGTTTATTGGTAGTTTGAATAAAAATACTGTTTAATAACTATATAAATGAAAAAATTCTATCATCTAAAGTTTAATAAACTAAAAATGATAGAATTTTGTTGTTTTTATAATATTTACAATAGCGTCGCAGACCCACAATTCTGCATTCTGAATTCTGAATTCTGCATTGTTTTGCAAAGCAAAACTAAAGAACTTCCCTGAGATACAACCCAGCCGTTTTCTTGAACGGAGCAGATTGTTTGTTTTTGCAAAGCTTTAAAATTTCTTTACATTCACTTTTACTCTCGTTTGTAAAATACATAGTAACAAAATCACAATTAAGATTGATTTTATCCATAATATAAAGTGGAACGGAATTGTGTAAAACTGAGTACATTTTATCGTGACACAAAACATCAAATTCAATGTTTTTTCTGTCAGTTATTTTTCGTTTACCACTACAATTACCACAGCCGTCTTTTTGCTTTAACGGGCAGTTTCTGAAAAACATAAGTGGCAAGTTGCCGTAACAGTAAGCGCCAATTTTTACATTTGAACTAATATTATCAATGGCTTTAGCACTTAGTTCAACTGACAAGGTTAAATCCTTTACATCTTGTGTTTCGTAGAATTCTATTGCTTCGGAGTTTGCAATATTAAGCGTGTGACCACCAAAAGCGTTAAGTCCTGCATTTTTTATAATCTCAATACCACCAATATTGCCACTAATAGCGTTTTTGAAGCCAAGAGATTTTAATTCTTGTAAGTTACTTAAAAGCTTATCTTCATAAAACGGATAAATCAAGTCGGGTAATTTAATTATAATCTTCTCTTTGATTTTATCTAAATCTTCTTTGTGACTTAAAACTTCTTTTATAGGGAATATAAGGTATTCGCAACAGTCAAAATCGGGTGAATATTGTCTGAATTCAGAAAACCTTGCTCTTAATGTCGGGTTTTTCTTTTTGTTGCTTTCTTTAAATTCTGGTGAAACGTCAAAAATTTCTCGATTTGTGCTATTAAATTCTAAATCTAACTTCTCAACACATTCACGCCTTAAAGCATTAATTACAGAAAGTGAAAGAGTTAAATTCTCGGGATTATTGAATTTTAAATCATTTAAAAAATAAGGTGTACCACCTAATTTTTTAAGATTTTTTTCACAAAGCTCAAAAGAAAGCGGTTTATTTATCGGAATTTCTCCACCAGTACCGGTAGCAATTACAGTTATTCCGTTTGAAGTACATTGTAATATAGAGCTTTCTTTTGAAATATGGAAACACATATTAACTGGTGTAACAGGTGTGTCAGCTTTATATAACGCCTGAAGTTCTTTAAAAACATCATTTGTAGCAGAAACAACGTCATCTTTACTTCTGTAGCCGAACATATCGCTGTTTCTTTTATCCATTAAATAGCCATCTGTAAAACCACTTCTTGAAAATACTGCTTTTAATAAATCTTTGTTGTAATCTTTGTTGTTTAAAGCATTTTTACAAGCAGTTACGGCAGATGCTACGTATTCTGGTCTCTTCATTCTGCCTTCGATTTTTAAAGAAGTAACACCTATAGCTTCTAATTCTTTAAGATGGTCAACGTAAGACATATCTTTTAAAGAAAGAGCAAAATTTTTGTTATCTACTTTCCAGTCTAATCGGCAAGGCTGAGCGCAAAGCCCACGGTTGCCACTTCTTTCACCTAAAAAAGCGGAAATATAACAGTTGCCAGAAACAGACATACAATGTGCTCCGTGAACGAAAACTTCTGTTTCTAAGGTGGTGCTTTTTACTATTTTTTCTATTTCTTTAAAAGAAAGTTCACGAGCGAGCACAACTCTTGTAAAGCCTAATTTTTCTAATACCTTTACACCACTCACGTTGTGAATTGCCATCTGAGTTGAAGCGTGTAAGGGGAGTGAGGGGCAGATTTTTTTAACTGCCTTTACAGTTGCAAAATCCTGAACAATTACTGCATCTGCACCTGATAAAGCAATTTCTTTTATAGTTTCATAAAGCTCTTGTAATTCTTTATCAAAGACTATTGTATTTGAAGTAACGTAAACCTTAACGTTATATGAGTGACAATATTTAACTGCTTCGTTTAAATTGAAGCTGTCAAAATTATCTGCATTACGTCTTGCGTTAAAGCTTTTAGTTCCAAGATAAACTGCATCTGCACCACTTCTTACTGCTGCTAATAATTGCTCCTCGGAGCCGACTGGTGCTAAAATTTCTGCATTATTCATTTTCTTTTCTCACTCTTAAAATGTCACCACATTTAACCTCTGTGTCACCACAAGAAATATATAAAACTTGTTGTGGATGGCAAGCAGTTTCTAATGCTTCTCCGTCTTCTGTTTCAATACCTTCTACAATAAAAGAAGTTCCAAGGGAGAGAGGTGTAACGAGTTCTAATTGGTCGCCTTGTTTAAAGAAGTTACGCTGTTCAATTAAAACCTTGCCATCTTTTGAATCTTCTAAAGCAACACCAGCAAACGTGCAGTCCTGATGGTAAAGTCCATCGTTAAAATGATTGTGAACTAAATTGCCATAATAGAAGCCTGAGTTATAAGGTCTGTGGCTTACTGCTTCTAATTCTCTTTCAATAAGCTCCATAGGTGCAGTTTTATCAATAGCACGTCTGTAAGCATTAACGACGTGAGCAACGTAATATTCAGTTTTCATTCTGCCTTCAATTTTAAATGAGTCGATACCAGCATCCTTTAATTCATCTAAGAATGAAACTGCTTTCATATCGTGTGAACTTAAAATTGCAGTGTGGTCTGGGTATTCTTCAACCTTGTAAAATTCGTTTGGTCTATTCCTTTCCATTAAATAATAACTCCAACGGCAAGGTTGGGTGCATTCACCACGGTTACCACTTCTGTCATTTAAAAATGAAGATATTAAACATCTGCCAGAATACGCCATACACATAGCCCCGTGAACAAATGCTTCTAATTCTAATTCTCTTGGAATTTTCTGATGTAATTCACCAATTTCTTCAATAGTCATTTCACGTGCTAAAACAACTCTTGAAGCACCCATTTCGTAATATGCATTAGCTGCAGCGTAGTTACAACAGTTAGCCTGTGTGCTTATGTGAACGTCTAAATCAGGTGCGCTTTTTTTAATTGTAGCAACTGCCCCAAGGTCAGAAACAATAACTGCATCTGCACCTATTTCATAAAGCATTTTAGCGTAGTCTTTAAGTGGTTCTATTTCATTATTTTTAGTAAAGCTGTTAACTGTAACATAAAGTTTTTTATTGTGCTTGTGAGTATAGTTAACTGCTTCTATAAGCTTTTCTTCTGTAAATGCTGCTTTATCCGCTCTTAATTGTAAAAGCGGACCACCAACGTAAACGGCATCTGCACCGAATTTAATTGCAGTTTTAAGACAATTCATATCACCAGCAGGTGAAAGAAGCTCAGGTTTAAACATATTTTTAGTACCCCTATGTTAATTGAAATAAATATATTTAATATAATACAGTATTTCTAAGAAAAAAACAAGTTCTGGAAAAATATGCAATAATGTGTAGAATTATGCAACATTTGTGATAAAAAATACATTAAAGTATTGACAGTTGCATATATATAGGTGTATAATACTGCATATTTTTAATAAAGATAGGGGTATTTTTAAATGAGCAGAGTTTATAATTTTTCAGCAGGTCCTTCAATGTTACCTGAAGAAGTGTTAAAAAAGGCAGCAGCAGAAATGCTTGACTACGAAGGTAGTGGCCAGTCTGTTATGGAAATGTCACACCGTTCAAAAGTGTATGATAGCATTATTAAAGGTGCCGAGTCACTTTTAAGAGAACTTATGAATATTCCAGATAATTATAAAGTTCTGTTTTTACAAGGTGGTGCTTCAACACAATTTGCGGCAATTCCTTTGAACTTTATGAACGGTAGTAATAAGGCGGATTTTATTATCACTGGTCAATGGGCTAAAAAAGCATTTTCTGAAGCGAAAAAATATGGTGACGTAAAAGCGGTAGCATCTTCAGAAGATGAAGTTTACACTTACATTCCAAAAACTACAAAAGCAGATTTCAGAAGTGATGCTGACTACGTGTATATTTGTATGAATAACACAATTTACGGCACAGTTTATAAAGAATTACCAGACACGGGCGACACACCACTTATTGCAGATATTTCAAGCTGCTTCTTATCTGAACCACTTGACGTTACAAAGTTTGGTATGGTTTACGGCGGTGCACAAAAGAACGTAGCACCAGCAGGTCTTACTATTGCAATTATCCGTGAAGATTTATTGGGTAACGCTCGTGATATTACACCAACAATGTTAAATTACCAGATTCACGCTGATAACGATTCACTTTACAACACACCACCTTGCTATACTATATATATTTGCAAACTCGTTTTAGAGTGGATTAAAAATCTCGGTGGACTCGAAAAAATGAAAGAGTTAAATGAAGCAAAAGCAAAAATGCTTTATGACTTCCTTGATAACAGTAAGCTCTTTAAAGGTACAGTTAAAAAAGAAGACCGTTCACTTATGAACGTTCCTTTTGTTACAGGTAATGAAGAATTAGATGCTAAATTTGTAAAAGAAGCAACAGCGGCTGGTCTTGTAAACCTTAAAGGTCACAGAACTGTTGGTGGTATGAGAGCATCAATTTATAATGCAATGCCAATAGATGGCGTTAAAGCACTCGTAGAGTTTATGGAAAAATTTGAAAAGGAAAATGGCTAATATGGATATTTTAACTTTAAATAAAATTTCAAAAATCGGTCTTAAAGAATTTGACTCAAGCTACAATATTTTAGAAGAATGTGAAAATCCACAGGGTATTATAGTTCGTTCTGCTTCAATGCACGAGTATGAATTTTCTAATGAAACTTTAGCAGTAGCAAGAGCGGGTGCTGGTGTTAATAATATTCCGGTAGCAGATTGTGCCGGTAAAGGTGTAGTTGTATTTAATACACCTGGCGCTAATGCAAATGCAGTTAAAGAGCTTGTTATTTGTGGTCTTATGGTTTCTTCAAGAAAAGTTATGGCTTCTTACGACTGGTGCAAAGGCTTAAAAGGTGAAGGCGAAAACGTAGGCAAACTTGTTGAAAAAGGCAAATCACAATTCGCAGGACCAGAAATCAGCGGTAAAACGTTAGGTCTTATTGGTCTTGGTGCTATTGGTCGCCTTGTGGCTGACTCTGCTATTGCATTAGGTATGAAGGTAGCGGGCTTCGATGCATTCTTAAGTGATGAAGCAAAAGCACTTCTTAACTCACAGGTAGAGCTTGTAGGTAGCGTAGAAGATATTTATGAAAATGCAGATTATATTTCTCTTCATATTCCTGCAACTGCAGATACAAAAGGCAGTATAAACGAAGCAGCAATTGCTAAAATGAAAGACGGCGTAAGAATTCTTAACTTTGCACGTGGTGAGCTTGTAAATTCAAAAGATTTATTAAAGGCACTTGAAAGTGGTAAGGTTTCTTGCTACGTTACAGACTTCCCAACAGATGACGTCATTGGTGTAGAAAACGTTGTTGCTTTACCACACCTTGGTGCTTCAACTCCTGAGTCAGAAGAAAACTGTGCTTATATGGCAGCAGTACAGATGAAAGAGTTCTTAGAAAAAGGTAATATTAAGAATTCTGTAAACTTCCCTAATGTTATTTTAGATGACGAGGGCGACAGAATTTCTGTAATTCACAAAGCAGATTTAAACACAAATGATATTCTTTCTGTATTTACAGAAAAGGGTGTTGCTGTTAAAGCATTCAAATCTGGCACAAAAGGGGAATATACATATTCACTCTTTGTTGTAGATAGTGCTTCAGATGTTACAAGTGCGATTTCTCAGCTTAATGGTGTTGTGAGAGCAAGAGAGATTAAGAATTAAAATTTTGAAAATGCTTGCGTAATTTACTAATAAAATGAAATCATCCTATCATTTAAAGTTGGTTTAGTATCAACTAAAATGATAGGATGAATTATTTTTATTATCTTACAATAAAATTAAGGCGAAGCCTTCCGATAATTACGCATTCCGAATTCAGAATTAAGTTAAGCGTAGTGACTATCAGATTTCTGGAATTTCAATTGTAACTTCTCTGCCTAAATCTGAAGAACGAGCAATACCATCAATAATTGCCTGGTTGTAAATAATCTGGCTTGATGGAACTGGAGATGGAAGATTGAATTCAATAGCGTCAATGAATGAACGGATTTTCTTGTCGAAGTTATCTTCGTCATTGTTGCATTCAGGAATAACTGTTTCAACACATTCGCCAGCAATGTTGTGGTAGATTGTCATTGGGCCACCAATTGAACCATTCCAGCATTCTGTTGATGGGATACGAAGACCACCTTCAGTACCCATAATGATTGTATCACCAGGAGTGTCGCAGTGCATAGCCCATGCAATTCTGAAGTCAAGAACAATGTCATTTTCAAGGCGGATATATGCAGCAGCAAAGTCATCAACGCCGAAAACTTCTGTGTATTCTGGTTTTTGAAGATATTCTGGTTTTTTACCGAAAAGACCAGCCTTGAAGCCTGTAACAGTAAGTGGCTTCGGATAGCCGATAGCATTAAGCACCATATCGAGTGAATAACAACCGATATCGCCTAAAGCACCAAGACCTGCTGTATCTTCCTGAATGAATGAAGTACCGAAAGGTGTTGGAATACCCATTCTTCTACCGCCACCGGTCTGAATGTAATAAATCTTACCAAGAACACCGCTTTCGCAGATTTTCTTAACCATTTTCATATTTTCGTCAAAGCGTGGTTGGAAACCGATTGAGAGAATCTTGCCACTCTTCTTTTCTGCTTTGCAGATTTCAACAGCTTCTTCTAAAGTAACACACATTGGCTTTTCAAGAAGAACGTGAACACCGTGCTCTAAAGCATAAATAGCACAAGGAGCGTGTTGTCTGTTATAAGTACAGATTGAAACAGCATCAAGGTCTTTTTCGTTGTCGATAAGCTCCCTGTCGCTGTTGTAATATTTTGCACCCTCAATGCCACATTGCTTTGCAAATGCTTCTGCTTTACCAGGAATAATATCAGCTAAAGCAACAATTTCAACATCTTCGCATTTCATATAGCTTAGTGCATGTGCTTCTGCAATCCAACCACAGCCGATAATACCAACTTTGATCTTTTTGCCTGTGTAAACTCTTTCTTCTGTTTGCTTTTCTTTAAAAGCATCTAAAATACTTGCCATAAATATCCTCCTAATCTGCGATAGACAGATAATTTTTTACATATAAAGATTACCACAATATGCCTTTACTTTCAATAGAAAAAGCAATTTTCTTGAAAGAAAAATAAACAAATAAACACTATATATTGTGTAATATATGACGAAAAAGGCAGAATGCTAACAATTAGTGGGATGGAAAAATGGTATTGTTAACAATTTGTTCACATTTTTGCAACATAATAGTAGTAACCAATGGTTACTATATAGTTGCCAATACGAGTACGCAAGAGAGTAAAATCTCTTCTATTCAAGAAAAACCCGTCGCAAGGTGCGACGGGCTTTTTCTTTTTTCTAAAATGTTATTGCAATTTATTTCCATTTATTATATTATTAAAGCCGAATCAATCAGACGTTAGTTTATTATATATAAATCAAATAACAGTAGGTGAAAATAGTGGTAATTTACCCGGAGTCATTTAATATAAATCCTGACTCAGAAGTAACAGTTGCTTTCAGCAATCTTTTGAATACAGCGTCAGAAAATGCAAAACCCAAAAGCCTTTTGTTACAGAAAGGTAATTATGTATTTTTAAGTAAATATGCTCAAGAAAGAGAGCTTTATATAACAAATACTATTGCAGATAAAGAGTATAGTGAAACAGATAAAAAGCATATTCATAAAATAGCACTCGATTTAAAAGGTATAAATGACCTTGAAATAGATTTTAACAATTCAACAATTATTCTTGATGGTCAAATGACGAATATTGTTATTGAAAACTGTGAGAATATAACCTTAAAAAATCTAACTATTGAAACTGTTCAGCCTAACGTTCATAAAATAACAATTTTAAAGGCTTCACCATTTTACGTTACTTTTAAAATTGATGAAACAAGCAATTACAAAGAAGAGAATGGTGAATATTATTGGTATGGTACAGATTATGTTTATGCTTTTACCGATAATAAAAATACTGGTGCGTGGACTCCTACAGCGAAGCCATCTAATTATAGCCACCTAACAAAAAACGGTTCTCATCCGTTTTATGGCATTTCATCTATTAAAGAGATTGCACCAAGAGTTTTTAAAGCTCGTTATATTGTTCCAAAGGATTTTACAGAGGGTCAGATATTTTACGTTTTTCCAAAGCCGAGAAAAAACGTTGGTATTTTTATTGATGGCAGTAAAAATGTAAAATTAGAGAATATAACCCAACGCTTCAATTATGGTCTTGGTGTAGTAGCGCAGAATTCTCAGGATATTGAACTTAAAAAGCTCGATTTTTCACCGAGAGAGGGCGCAGAAGTCGATTTTAGCTCACTTGCTGACTTTATATGTGTTTCAATGTGTCGTGGTACAGTAAGTGTTAAACAAAGCAACTTTAATTCCTGCGCAAATGACTGTTGCAACATTCACGGTATCTATTTTAAAATTTTAGACGTACAGGGGGATATAATAACGTTAGGCTACAGTCACCGCAGAACCTTTGGCTTTAATCCTTTGAGGGTTAATGACACAATAAGCTTTATTGACCCTAAAACTCTTAAAGAGCTCGGCTCTTCTAAAATTTTGCAAAGTGAAATGATTGACAGGTATCGCATAAAGCTCAAGCTTTCAACAAGAATGAATAATTACCCTGCGGGTACTGTGGTTGAAGACGTTACAGCGTGTCCGGACGTTGAATTTTTAGAAAATACTTTAAACAGAATTACGCTTCGTGGCTTACTTGTTACTACAAGAGGTAAAATTTTAATTGAAAACAATAAATTTTTAAATACTGGTATGAGTGGTATTTATGTCGCAAATGATGCTTTAACGTGGCACGAAAGTGGCAAGGTTAAATCTATGATGATACGTGGCAACGCATTTATGAATTGCGAAGAGAATTCAATTCTTATAGCTCCGGAAAATCGTAGATTTCAGGATTTTGTTCACGAGAATATTTATATTGAAAATAATCTTTTTGTGCTTAACAGTATTCCGGCACTTAACGTTAATTCAACTAAAAATATAGTAATGAAAAATAATGTATATAAAGGCAAACCATCTTTTGGTAAATATGTTATTTCAAAAAATGTAGATGGATTAGTTACCGATATGTAAAAAGAAGGGTTGTTTTTGCAACCCTTCTTTTTGTTATTTTGCTTCGAATGATTGGCAGCAAGTGTTGTCAACAGTTTTTGCGCAAGAGTTACAAGCGCTTACTTCAATAACGTTTTTTGTGCAGTAGTTGGTATCTTTAGCGTGATATTTGCAAGAGTCAACTGTGCAGCCGATAGAATTATTTTTGTTTTCCATTTTTATTACCTCCTGAAAATTTTAAATGAGATGTAATCTCAATTTTAGTATATACAGAATTTTAAAATTTAAACGAAAGGCTTTTAAAATGAAAAAAGAAGAAGTTATTTTAAAATGTTATAAAATTTTAGAAAATGAAACACCACTTGATTTTGATTGTGGAAAAATTTGTAATGGCAAATGTTGCAAAGGTGATGAAAACATAGGAATGCTTCTTTTTCCTGGTGAAGAGAATTTAATAGATAAAAATATAAAAATCAAGGTATCAGAAAACGGTGACAAAATTGCCGTTTGTAATGGCACTTGCGATAGAAATAAAAGACCACTTTCTTGCAGAATTTACCCGTTCTTTCCATTAGTAAAAGAATTTAAGGAAAGAAAAAGAGTAAAAATAATTTTTGATTTAAGAGCAGATTGCCCACTAATTAGCGGTGAATATGATTTTAACAAAGAGTTTTTGCGCCGACTTAAAAGAGTGGGTAAATGTTTATTATTAAATGAAGAAACAAAGAATATATATATAGAATTATCAGATGAAATAGCTGAACAAATGGAGCTTTTAGAAAAACTTCAAAAAAATTTTTAAAAAACTATTGACAATTTAAGAAAAATAGTTTATATTAATAACAGTAATCATTACTACTTATTTAAAAGCGAGGTGGGTGAATGAGAAAATCGAGACAGCGAGATGCAATTCTTGATTATATCAAGGGCTCAACTGAACATCCAACTGCCGATATGGTATATGAAGCAGTAAAACAGTCAATACCAAATATAAGTCTTGGTACAGTTTACAGGAATTTAAACCAGCTCGTAGATGAAGGCTTTATTACAGTGGTTGAAACAAGTGATAAAAAAGTTCATTATGAAGGTAACTTAAATGAACACATCCACTTGCTTTGCAAGAACTGTTGTAATATAACCGATGTTTTTATGAAAAGTCAGGTGCCTGACGTTTATAAAGAAACAGGTTTTCTTATTCAGTCACAAAAAACTGTTTATTATGGCATTTGCAAAAATTGCCTGAATACATAGACGAAAGTCTATAATATATTATTTACATGAAGGAGTTTTTAATTATGAAAAAATGGAAATGTTTAGTATGCGGTCAGATTGTTGAAAGTGAAACAGCACCAGAGGCTTGCCCACTTTGCAAAGCACCAGCAGAAAAATTTGTAGAAGTAAAAGATGAAGAAATGACTTGGGCTGCAGAGCACGTTTTAGGCGTTGCTAAAGGTGTTAGCGAAGAAATCCTTGAGGGTCTCAGAGCAAACTTCCAGGGCGAATGCACAGAAGTTGGTATGTATCTTGCAATGGCAAGAGTTGCTCACAGAGAAGGCTACCCAGAAATTGGTCTTTACTGGGAAAAAGCAGCTTTTGAAGAAGCAGAACACGCTGCAAAATTCGCTGAACTCTTAGGCGAACTCGTTACAGATTCAACAAAGAAAAACCTTGAAATGAGAGTTGAAGCTGAAAACGGTGCAACTCTTGGTAAATTCGAACTTGCTAAAATGGCTAAAGAGCAAAATCTTGACGCTATCCACGACACTGTTCACGAAATGGCTCGTGACGAAGCAAGACACGGTAAAGCATTCGAAGGTCTCTTAAAGAGATATTTTGGATAAGAAAACTAAGTTTGCCTTACGGCAAGTGAAGCTACTTTGTAGTGAAGTTGTTTCACAGTGATGTTTTGTCTTCGACAAAATTAGTAGCAAGCTTAACATCACTGCTTATGGCATCACTTTCACTTGTGAAAACATCACTTCAAATTGAAGAATTGAAACATCACAAGTTTTATTTAAAAATTAAATTTTCGTTAGCAATTAAAAAGCTGGTAGGTGTTCCTATCGGCTTTTTTAGGAAGAAGGAGTGGTAAAATATGGATAATACTGCATTATTTAATCTATCTTATGGCGTTTATGTAATTACTACTTGGGGCGAGGGTAAGGCAACTGGTTGTACTGCCAACTCTGCTATGCAAATAACTGCAACACCTGCGACAATAGCTGTTTCAATAAACCACGATAATTACACAAATAAATGTATTAAAGATACAGGCATTTTTGCTGTTAATATTTTAGGCGAAAACGTAGACCCGATTATAATAGGCTCTTTCGGCTTCAGAAGTGGTAAGGATGTTGATAAATTTGAGGGCATAGAGCCACTTGTAAAAGAATTTACACCAGTTTTGCCACAAGCTATTTCTTACCTAACATGTAAAGTTATTAACACAATGGAAACGGATACTCACACAATTTTCTTGGGTCAGGTGATAGATGCGGGTAATCTTTCAAAAGATACCCCAATGACATATAGTTATTATCATAAAGTTGTTAAAGGTTCTACACCAAAAAATGCACCTACATATAAAGGTGACTAAGTTTGCCTTACGGCAAGTGAAGCTACTTTGTAGTGAAGTTGTTTCACAGTGATGTTTTGTCTTCGACAAAATTAGTAGCAAGCTTAACATCACTGCTTGCAACATCACTTCAAATTATAGAATTGAAACATTGAAAACCCACTCGAAGATTTTAGTGTCTTCGGGTGGGTAAATTTTTACAGAACTTTTGCAATTTTCAAAAGTGTTTCTTGTTTTTCTTTTGGTAAATCTCTTATAGTGATAAGTAGTTCGTTTTCTAATGCAGACGTAGGTTTGTGATATTCGTTTTCAAGGAGATAATCCATAGATACATCTAAGGCGTTGCAAATCTGAACCAATAAAGAAAGGCTTACTTTTACTTTGTTTAATTCAATGTTACTTATGTGTGAGACATTAACCCCTGTTGCATCTGCAAGATATTCCTGAGTTAAATGTTTGTTGCTTCGTACTTCTCGTATTCTTTTTCCAATAAACGCAAAATCTAACACTTGCATAAAGACACCTACTTTTATTTATTGATGTAATTATACTATTGGTATAGTTGCAGATTAATAATCTATAACTATAAAAATTATAGTTGCAAAACATGTCGAGGTGTGATATAATTTGTATGAAATTAAAAATTCGTACAGATTTCTGTTCGAATATCAGAAATTGCTTGCGGAGAAGGATGGAGAAAAATATGGATTATCAAAATATTTTGAGATATTGTGAATGGAAGAAAAACAAGATAGCATTTGTTCAAGATAAAGAGTTTTTAGGACCAGTAGACGTATGGGGCGACTCTTTCTACACATCGAACTATAAGTGTCCTGAATGTGGAAGATTTATGTTGAAATCAAATGCTGGTAAACGAGTAGGTATTTTAACACCAGATGGCACACATTTGTTGTTAAGCGTATTTTGTTGTCGTAATTGTAAAAAAATTTATTCATCCATTCCTGGCAAAAACTTATCAAACGGAGAATGTTATGTTATGGATGAAAAAAAGTATTTCGATCATACTTTGTCAATAATTGATTATTTAGCATATTCGTTTGCAGAATTAGGCTCAACTGGTCTTTTTTAAGAATTTGAGTGATACTTAACCGAAAAACAGTTGTTATCATAGGTTGGGAATGTTAGAGGATTTATAGGTTTGACTTAAAGCAGGGTTGTTAATGGAGGAAGATAAAAATGTATAATAATACTGAAAAATTCTTGGATTATTTAAATGGTATTGGAATGAATTTTTTTAGTTATGAAAGAAAGAATGAGGATGATGTATTGTTTCATAACGAAAGTAGTAATGGTGTTAATTTAAGAACAGTGATAGCGTTTGTTGGAGAACAGAATATTGATGTGTTGTATGATATAGCTACTTGCACAGATGTGATGAAAAAAGAACAAATTATTCAGCTATTAAATAAGTTTAATATTGAGAGTCGACTCAAATTTTGGTTGTATGATGATGGTTCAATTAGAGCAGGTTTTACATATTGGGGAGTAGTAAATGAGTTTGACCCAGCTGATTTTTTCAAAATATATGCAATATTTTTAAATGAGTTACTTAAAGGCGAAGAAGTTAAGAAAATTATGAGAATAATTTGGGGATGATTTTTATGTTTACTTGGTTTTTAAAGGCAGAGCAGGTTGATTGGCTTAAAAATAATCTGAAAGGATACAATCAGCGTATGGGTGGGGATGATATTGTAACCATCTATGTTCGAGATGATTATATGCATATACCACCACGAATGGAATTGTTCTTTTTTGAAATCGAAAATAATGCTTTGAAGTTTTCGCTAAATTATTGTTCTGTTTTTATTGATGGTAGAATTGAATGGGGGAGACCTGAAATGTGTCAAATGATTGGTGTTACCCAAGAACTATCATCAACACAAGAACCAAGTTCCTATGAATTAGAATGTTGTTTTGATAGATTGAAAAATATAGTGGATAAAAGATGTTAATTAAAAATAAATAATAGGTGTATTATATTTGAGTGGATTTTTATATAATGTGAAAATACAAGCGTATAAATTGGGGGTAGTAAAAATGGATGATTTATATGTGTTTTCTTTTAACGATAGACAGCAGGAATGGGTTGAAAGAAATATGAAAGATTACAAAAAAATAGTAGATTATCCAGTGAAAAAGATTTTATGTCTATGGGGAGCCTATGATGGAACTGTAGTTTTTGATATGATTGGGAATGGAAATGTAATGCAGTTGATAATAAGTGAAAAAGTAGGGGTGGTATGGAGAGAGTTGGATAGCCAAGAATCATCTGGTTTGAGAACACGTTTGAATTCACCAATGGTTATACCTATGAATAACAATATATTTGAATTTACAAAAACACTTTTTAAAGATGTTGGTTTATTATAAAAAACAACTCTCACTACTACGGGCGACCACAGGTCTGCCCCTACGGTTGTGGGAGTTAATTTTTTGTTTCATTTACAATATGTTGATTCTTTTGGTGGATTGTAAATAAGCGTGTAAGTTTGCTCGTTTCATTGTAGGGGATGAGCTTTGCTCTCCCGCAGGGGACGCATTGAAAATAAAACTGTGTGAGATATGAACATAGAAACTGGATACATAAAATGATAAAAAGCATACAGAAATCTGTATTTTTTCTCATTTATACTTGCATATTCAAAACAATAGTGTTAAAATAATGTTAATTTTTAAACGTAATGTCATTTGAGGTGTGAAATATGGCAAGTATAAGCAACAGAAAAGATTTAAGAACAGAGCTTCGCACAATGCGATTCGAGTTCGACATTTTACAAAGAATTCCTTGTAGCGAAGAAGAAAACAGAGCGTTTAAACGCTACTTGGAAGACGGTCAGGATTTACCGCAAGGTGTTTACCGTTACAGAAGTTCTGACGGTAAAAATTCTGATTCTGAGTTCTACACAGTTTACGAACCAGATTTGAACGAAAGAGA
This sequence comes from Oscillospiraceae bacterium, assembly GCA_015066465.1. Lineage (GTDB taxonomy): Bacteria > Bacillota > Clostridia > Oscillospirales > Acutalibacteraceae > DTU089. The sequence continues at coordinate 19,951 of SVOI01000004.1, read as the reverse complement.
AATTACAGAATATCTTACCTTGAAAAAATTGCAGATTTTAAATTCAATAAAAAGCACAATTGCAGTGTTTGGTTCAGCAATTTCTGTGTTGCTTTTGGTTCTCGTGATTTTAGGACTCGTTTAAAAATGCTGTGCATTTTTGAATGCAGAATTTAGAATGCAGAATTTCGGAAGCCTTACGGCTTGATTATAAGTATTAGTCTATAAAACAACTAAGTTCTATCATTTTCATTTTATGAAAGTGATAGAACTTTTTATATTGTTATTGCTGACTCTCTGACTCACTGACATACCTTTTTACTTCAAGTGTAAGCTCGTATTTATCTTTAAGTTTTGCCTGTTTTCTCATATCTTCTGAATTGTGATGAAAGTGTAAAGTGTCATCATCTTTCCAACGTTCAACAAGCAAAATCATTTCTTTGTCTCTCACAGAATAAAAATATTCATACCCCTCGTTACCATCTTTGTTTCTTGCTTTGTCGGCCAAGCCGCTTTTTTCCATTTCTTCCATAAACATTTTTGCGGCACCATTTTTGCCTTTGTAATATAAATTTAATGCTATACTCATAAAATCACCTTTTTCTTTTTTCTATATTATTTCAACGATTTCTAAATTTATACAATAAAAAAACATCCTATCATTTTAAGTTACACTAAACTAAAAATGATAGGATGAATTTAATTTTATAGATAATTTAATAGCGTCGCAGACCCTTAATTCTGCATTATGCATTTTGCATTCTGCATTTATTTAAACGTGAGATTTGCATATTTATCCCACTCAACGCCACCTAAATTGAGTTTGCTTCCGTTTGCGGTAACGTTATCTAAAGTAGCAGTAATTGAGTTGTTTTTGCCGTTAGATGTGAATTTTGGCTTGAGTTCGCCTGAGTATTTAACGTTTCTGTAAGTAACGTTATTAATCTCAAAGTTTTCAACATCTTCGCCATAAATAAGACAACCAATAGGTCTGCCTGTATCTTTGAAAATTTCAATATTTTCAAAAGTTACGTTGTTAATTGAACCACCTTGTTGTTCAACAATAATTGCAAGTGATGAAACTCTGTCGTTATCCCATGTAGCATCACGATAAATTACTGCAGAATCCTTGAAAGTAACGTCGCTTATTGGTGAGTGAACCTCGCCACAGATACCAAAGCATCTTGCCTTGCCACCCCAACCAATGCAGTTCTGGAACGTGATATTTTTACTGTGAATACCAGCAGGGCCGCCTAAGCCTTTAACGTCAAATAAGTCGTCACCAGTTCTGCAGAAGCTTCTGTTAACTAAAACGTTTCTTGAACTACAAATAGCGTAAGCATCAGAATTCATTCTGTAACCGAATATGTCAACGTCTGCAATATTAACGTTATCGCAGTTATACGTGATAAATGACCATTCAGGTGAGTTTACTATTTTTACACCTATAACTTCAATATCAGAACAGTTTGTGAAAACTATACCACGACGTTCTCTGCGGTCAAGCTTTGTTAAATCTATAATGCCTCGTCCATAAAGTCTTATGTTGGAGCAACCGTGGAAGTTAATAAACGGCATTCTTGTAAGACCAATGCTGTTAGAGGTGAGTGCTTCGTCTTCAACATAAAGGTTTTCGTCACTTTGTGAATTTATATCATATTTATGGTTAGCAATAAGGTAAGCGCCTTGTTTTAAATAAATAACTGTGTTGTTCTTTTTAATATTTATGTAATCAAGGTAATGAACACCGCTTTCATAAACGATAACATTATCTTTACCATAAGCAGTTTTCAATAAATCGATTGTTGCATTGTCATCAATCTTTTCTTTTACAAAAAGAGTGAAAGCAGATTTCTGACCAGCGTTATTGAAAAGGAATGTGTAAGTGCCAAGCTCAGTAACGGTTACTGTCATTTTACCACTTTTTACAGATGGTGTAACGTTAAGAGACTCTGGTAAGCAAATAGCATTTTTTATTTTGAAATCATCTGAGTCAAGCTCTATGCTGATTTTACTTGTGTTGTTTTTATCAACATAAATCTCTGAGAAGGAGTGTAATTCGCCCTCTTCTGTGTCACCAACGAATACTATACTTGAATAAACAGGAACGCTTTTACTATTTATTGAAAGTGTGTAATAAGGTGAAATAACAACACCGTTAACATCATTATAACCCTGGCATTCTTCGTATTCACCATCGCCAGTAACAGCGCGTTTTCTGTAATTCTTTTCGCTTATTTTGTTAGCCTTTAAGGTTTTAACTGCTTCTTCAGGATATTGAAGATAAGTGAAGTCTGCATATTCAGGTGCAGGCGCTTGTGTTGTGGGCTCTGTGGTAGTTGGAGCCGTTGTAGTTGGCTTCGTTGTAGTTGGTTTTGTAGTAGTCGGAGCCGTAGTAGTTGGCTTCGTTGTAGTTGGTTTTGTAGTAGTCGGAGCTGTAGTTGTTGGCTTTGTTGTGGTAGGTTTTGTAGTAGTCGGAGCCGTAGTTGTTGGCTTCGTTGTAGTAGGCTTTGTGGTAGTCGGAGCCGTAGTTGTTGGTTGTGAAGTAGTGCCTTCAATAACTGTTGTGCTTTCTTCTTCAATATCAAGACCTGGCACAGAGGTGAAGCCCATTGAATTCAATATTGTAAAAGCCGCCATAATTAAACTGATAATCAATTTGATGTAATCCATAATATTTCATTCCTTTTCAAAGATTCAGATGTATTTATTGTATCATTAATTAAAAGAAATTTAAAGTATAATATTGAATAATTTACCAATAATTTAATTAGCGACTATCGCTAAAATTTATGAAAAGGTGATTTTTATGGAAAAATACGTTTGTCCTTGTGGTTATGAGTATAACGTTGCAGAAGGCGACCCGAAGAATGGTGTTGCGCCAAACACTCCGTGGGGCGAGGTTCCTGCCGATTGGGTTTGCCCAGTGTGTGGCTTAGGTAAAGAGGAATTTACAAAAGAGTAAAAAAGACAGTGTCAATTTTAAATTGACACTGTCTTTTCTTGACAAAAAGGTCTACATGGTGTAAACTGAGTGTAATCTACAAATTGTAAACCTGAAGGAGTGGCTGAAATGAAAGATTTGCAATTAGGTGTTATTGAAACGAAATTTGCTGAAATAATCTGGGAAAATGAACCGGTAAGTTCAACTCAACTTGTAAAAATAGCAGAAAAACAATTGGAATGGAAAAAGTCTACTACTTACACTGTTTTAAAAAGATTGTGTGAAAAAGGATTGTTTGAAAATAATCAAGGAGTAGTACAATCAAAAATAAAAAAAACTGAGTTCTACTCTTTGCAAAGTGAAAGATTTGTAGATGAGACATTTAAAGGCTCTTTACCTGCATTTTTTGCAGCATTTACCGGCAGAAGAAAATTAACAAAAACGGAAATTGATGAACTGAAACGAATGGTTAATGAATACGAGGAGTAAAGTATGGGTAATATTTTTTTGAATTTGCTTAATATAAGCATTACAGCAACATGGTTTGTTCTGGCTATCATAATATTCAGAGTTGTTTTTAAAAAAGTTCCTAAATTTGTTAATTGCATTTTATGGTGTCTTGTAATTTTTAGATTGGTTTTGCCATTTTCAATTGAAAGTCCGTTCAGTTTTATTAAAAATACAACACCTGTGAAAAGTGAGCAGTTTTATATTGAAACGACTGAAAGTAATATTTCACAGAAATCTGAGAAGTCAGAAGTTACAGAAAATAGTGTGTCAGATGATTTGATATCGGCGAAACCTGAAAATAAAAAGACAATTAATTTGATTGAAATAATATCTGTTATATGGATTTCAGGTTCGGGGGTAATGCTTTTATATGCATTATTAAGTTATTTGAAAATTAAAATGAAGGTAAAAGAATGTTTACCTTATAAGAAATCTGTCTATTTGTGTGAAAATATAAGTACACCATTTATTTTTGGGGTTATAAAACCGAAAATTTACATACCTGTTTCAATAAGTGAAGAAGCTGCAGTATTTGTAATTAAACACGAAAAGACACATTTGAAAAGATTAGATCACCTTTTGAAACCATTGGGGTTTATAGTGTTGTCTGTTTATTGGTTTAACCCTGCTATATGGGTTTTGTACATTTTACTTTGTCGTGATATTGAACTTGCTTGTGACGAAAGAGTTATAAAAGAACTTGGCGAAGAAAACAAAAAAGCGTATTCAACTACGCTTATAGATTGCAGTGCGGAAAGAAAAATTATAACTGCGTGTCCGTTGGCATTTGGTGAAACGAGTGTTAAAACCAGAGTTAAGTCTATTCTTAAATATAAAAAACCTGCTATTTGGTTGATTATACTTTCTTTGATTATGACACTTATATTAACCGTAGGTTTTTTGACAAACCCTGAAACAAAATTTGAAAATATAATAAACGAAAATGGATACACCATTTTAAAACAGGAAGAGTCAGGTTTAAGTATTTCGATTCCACATTATGAAATAACAGAAAGTGTGTTCAATACAGAACGGGTATTTGAGAAAAATGAATTTATTGCCTTTAGTGATGATTTTACTATTGTGTATTTAAAATCAATAAGACCAGACCGTAACGCTTTGGAATTCTGTTACGAATTTTCTTACAATGATTTACCAAGTGCAGGAAAGGTGAAAACAAGTTTAACTAAAAATAAAAAGAATTGCTTGTATTTGTGGTACGATTGGATTTACACAAGCGACTCCACTTTGGATGTGATACCGCGTTTAAGAACAAATGATGACGGTAGTTTCAGTATAACTATTCCAATGGATGTCTGTAAGCAAATGGCAGATGCTGACGACAAGTTTTTTGTGCAACTTGGTTGTAATGCTGTGTATTATAAAAAAGACAGTTTAAGTGAAGCAGAAGTCTCGTATTTTGATGGTATGTTTAAACATGAGGAAAGTATATTTATGGCAACAGAGTTGATATACGATTGTGGAGTGTTTTCCTCTATTCCTGTTGCGGAATTGCAACCTTATTATATTGTTTCGGGTGATAAGTATATAAGTAAAGTAGACTGCGATACAGAGATAGTTAGTCCAAGAGTAAAATTGGAAAAAGCAAACTTAGAAGATTATAAATCATTTTTTATTGAATCAGTGTGGTATATTGATGGGTATTCATTTGAAAAACTGGTTAAAGATAATGAAAATACCTGGGTATATAAAGAGAAAAATAAAGGTGAAATAATTTTATTGCTTGAACAGAAAGATGGTTCTTTGTATATTGCAAGTGGAGGTTATGGTGGTGATAGTACGCTTGAAAGTGGTTTTTTCAGAGCTCTTTTTGAACTGACAAAGTTAACGCAACCACCAAGTCTTAGTGAATACCCGTTGCCAATTAATTATTATGGAATTGAGGAGTATGATGTTGAAGGTGAAAGCAGAAAAATATGGGATGTTGATGGTGATGGCGAAAAAGAATTGTGTCTGATGTATTCTGGTCCTACCTCAGGTGTTCTGACTTATACAATAGTGGTGCAGGAGCTTGGTGTGGAATCATATTTGAAAGACGGTATTTATACAATTTGCAATGCGTTGGTATTCCCATCTTTTATTGAGGGGGAAAATGGTGAGTTGTATGTAAAAAATGACACTGATGATGTATTGCTTAAAGTAACAGTTAATAAAGAATTAAATGAAGTTATTCTGTCAGATGAAAATGGTGAGATTTATTCAACACAGTATTTATTGCGATGAATAACAAAAATACCTGCAGACTGTAGTTCTCAGTCTGTGGGTGTTTTTTAGTTATAGTAAAATTTGTTTGAATCTAATTACCAGTTTTTACTTTTTTCACAAAAAACAAGTGATAAATTTTATATACAAATTGTAGAGAAAACACTATTTTTTCTTGACTATTAGCACTATATATATTATAATAATCAGGATAATGCAAAAGTGTTTTTTGTGTTATCTCATAATATAGTAGTTTTGTGATTTTAAATATAATTTTTACATAGATTTATATTTTTTATATAAGAGCGAAAGCTCAACAAAACTTCATTACTATATTCGTGAGAACGTTTTTTTTACCGTTCGCCTTAAAATATATTTTTAGAAAGGGGCATTCCGTTAATGGATCCTATCGCAATTATCATTGCAGTCGCTTGTGCGGTTGTATTTGGTGTTGGTGGATTTATCATCGGTGGCGCTCACAGAAAAAAAGTTGCTGAATCTGCTATAGGCTCTGCTACTGAAGAAGCAGCTCGCATAGTAAATAACGCTATGACCGAAGCAGAACAAAAAAAGAAAGAGGCAATTCTTGAAGCCAAGGATGAAATCCACAAGCAAAGAACAGAAACAGAACATGAACTCCGTGAAAGACGTGCTGAAGTACAACGTCAGGAAAAAAGAATGATTCAAAAAGAAGAAAGTCTTGACAAAAAAGTTGAAGCACAGGAGAAAAAAGAAGAATTACTCCAACAAAAAATTAAAGAAGTTGAAGAAAAGGCACTCGAAGTTGAAACAATTAAAAAGAGTCAGTTTGATATGCTTGAAAAAATCTCTGGCTACAGCAGAGAACAAGCTAAAGAAGTTCTTCTTAAAAACCTTGATGAGCAGTTGACTCACGAAAAAGCTCTTAAAATTTATGAGTATGAGCAACAAACAAAAGACGAAATGGATAAAATTGCAAAAGAAGTTATTTCTGGCGCTATCCAACGTTGTGCAGCAGACCACGCTGCAGAAGCTACAGTTTCAGTTGTTGCACTTCCTAACGACGAAATGAAAGGTCGCATAATTGGTCGTGAAGGTAGAAACATCCGCACTATTGAAACAATCACTGGTGTTGACCTTATTATTGACGATACTCCTGAAGCAATTACAGTTTCTTGCTTTGAGCCTGTTCGTCGTGAAATTGCACGTCAGACTCTTGAAAGACTTATTCAGGATGGCAGAATTCACCCTACACGTGTTGAAGAAATGTATGAAAAGTGCAAAAGAGAAGTTGAACTCACAATCAAGCAGACCGGTGAAAAGGCTGTTATTGATGCAGGTGTTAACGGCGTAAGCGGTGAACTCGTAAAACTCTTAGGTAAGCTTAAATACCGTACAAGTTACGGTCAGAATGTTCTTAACCACTCACTCGAGGTTTCTTACCTTTCAGGTCTTATGGCTGCCGAAGTTGGTGCAGATGTTAAGCTCGCAAAACGTGCTGGTCTTCTTCACGATATAGGTAAGGCACTTGACCACGAATATGAAGGTTCTCACGTTGAGTTAGGTGTTGAGGCTGCTAAAAAGAACAGAGAAAACGAGCAGGTTGTTCACGCTATTCACGCTCACCACGGTGACGTTGAAGCAAAAACTATTATTGCTGCTATTGTTCAGGCTGCAGACGCTATTTCTGCTGCAAGACCAGGCGCAAGACGTGAAAACGTTGAAACATATATTCAGAGACTTCAGAAGCTTGAAGAAATTGCAACTTCATTTGAAGGTGTTGAAAAATCATTTGCAATTCAGGCTGGTAGAGAAGTAAGAATTATTGTAAAACCTGACGTTATTTCTGACGACCAGATGACTATTGTTGCAAGAGATATTGTTAACAAGATTGAAAATGAACTTGAATATCCAGGTCAGATTAAGGTTAACATTATCAGAGAAAGTCGTGCAGTTGACTTTGCAAAATAATTAATTAATCAAAAATGAAAACGGAACTCCTTAAAAAGTTGTTCCGTTTTTATATTTGAATAGTATTTTCGGCTTATGCCATAGAAACGAGTAAAAAAATGCGTTTATTATTTATTGGTGACGTTGTAGGCATTGGTGGTTGCGAATTCTTAATGAAAAAGCTCCCGGACTACAAAAAAGAAAACAATGTAGACGTTTGTATTGCAAATGGTGAAAACTCTGCACAAGGTAACGGTGTTACACCAGTTTCTTGCAAAATGCTTTATGACAGCGGTGTTGACTTTATTACTTTAGGCAATCATTCATTTAAAAGACCAGAGATACTTGAATTCCTTGATAGAGAAAGTGCAATAATAAGACCATATAATTTCCCTGATGGTGCAAGTGGTAAGGGTGTTGGCATAATTGACAAGGGACGTTACAGAATAGCCGTTATTAATTTAATGGGGACTGTTTATATGGAAGCACTCAACAACCCATTCTTAGAAGTTGAAAAAGCTTTAGAAGAAACTGATGGTTGCAAAATAGTTATTGTTGATTTTCACGCTGAAGCAACTGCAGAAAAACGCTCTATGGGTTATTATTTAGATGGCAGAGTTACTGCACTTTTAGGAACTCACACTCACGTTCAGACTGTCGATGCTCAGATTTTACCAGAGGGTACGGCTTATATTACAGACGTCGGAATGACTGGTCCTAAAGAATCAGTTTTAGGAATTGAACCGAAATTAGCAATTAAAAAAATGAAATATCATATTCCTGTGAGATTTCAGAATGCAGAGGGCAGACACGTAATGAACGCCTGTCTTATTGATATCGATGAAAAAACAGGTAAGGCAACATATATAAAAAGGGTGGTGCTTAAATGAAAAAAGTAATATCGATTTTACTTATTCTTTCTTTTTGTTTAACACTCTTTTCGTGCAAGAACACAAGTGATGATGATGAAAATACAGGCGATTGGGATTACGTTTTACCTACTCCTGTTGTTAATGCAGATATTTCTCTGCCGTTTACTTCAGCTGACACGTTCAACCCTTATAAAGCAAAGAGTAAATTAAACAGAGATTTAATTCCGCTCATTTATGAAGCACTTTACAGTGCAACTGAAGATGGCTACGGCTACCCACAGTTAGCACTGAGTGCAACAGAAAAAGGGAACACGTTAACTGTTAAATTAAGGCAGGGTGTTACCTTTTCAGATGGTACACTTTTTAATGCAAGTAACGTAGAGTATTCTTATAATTTAGCAAAGAAAAATGCTTATTATAAAAATAATCTTAAGAATATAGAAAGCTTTACAGCAGTAGATAATTTCACGTTAAAAATTACGTTTAATGGTGTAATGTTATCTCCTCTTAATGCACTTTCATTCCCGATAGTGTTAAAAACAGGCAACGTATTTTTAGGTACTGGCAAATATGTTATAAAATATCTTGAAGATACGCCATACTTAGAAGTAAATAAAAATCATAGTAGCTTTAGCCCCGAGTGGAATAACCAGATAGCGCTTTTTGATATGGCTGGCTCTACAAGTGAGGTTTATGCTTTCAAATCTAATAAAATCAGTGTTTATAAAGATGATTTGACAGATGGCAAATACGAAAACCTTTCTTCAAAAACTGTTTCTATACCAACAAATAATTTAGTTTATGCTGGTCTTAATATGCGTTGGGGTGGTTCTATTACTTCAGTTGCCTGGATAAGACGTGTTATAAACATTGGTATTAACAGAATTGATATAAGTGCCGCTTCATTCCTTGGTCAGTGTGAGCCGACTACAATGCCTTTTAAACCAAGTTTTTATAAGCTTTCTGGTCAGGAACTTATAAGCACAAAGGGCGACCTTAACAGAGCGATTACTATTTTAGAAAATAATGGTTATGATAAATTTACAGACGAAGGCTACAGAACAGACGGTGTTAATACCTTAAGACTTTCAATTCTTGTTTGTAACAATAACCCATATAAAAAGAGCGTTGCAGAGGCTTTACAGAAGTCGCTCGCTACTTTAGGTATTAAAGCAACAATAAGTGTCAAAAATAAAGCAGATTATTTAGAAGCACTAAAAGAAGGCTTTTATGAAATCTATATAGGTGAAATTGAATTACCTGCCGATTACGACTTGAACGAATTTTTTACTGCTGAAGGTCAGGTTAATTATGGAATAAGTGAAAAAGCATCTGTTAACTACGTTAATTTTAAAAGAGGCAAGCTCAATATGACAGAGTTTGTAGAAGCCTTTAACACAGACGTTCCATTTGCACCGTTATTTTTCAGAAAATCAGTTATGTCTGTAAACCCCGAAGTAAGTGGAATTACTACTACAGAAGGTAACGTTTATTTATCTGCAAGTGATTGGAAAGTAAAAAAGTAATTTAACATTTTACTACTTGTATTTATTTTCCAGATAATATATAATTATAATATTGTTTTAAAGTTATTCGTTTAGGAGGCGTTTTAATGGACCCAATTAAAGTTGACTTTTCAGGCAAGGGCAAACCAACAGAGGTTGTTATTCCACCTGAAAAAAAGGTTCTTAAAATCATTATTGCAATTCTCATTACAATAATAGGTGGTGCAGTTTCATATTACTTTATGTTACCAGCATTAAACCTTAAATCACTCGATTTTTATTACTTTATTGCTGTTTTACTTGGTCTTTATATTGGCTCTACCTTTATTTTAAGTAAAGCATTTATTAAACCTGAGTATATTCCTTACGTAAGAAAAAGAGCAACAATTCCTGTTATTATTGGTCTTGTATTCGCTTTAATTCTTGGTGTAGGTTATTTAACGTCTTGCGAGCTTTTCAGAGCAAGAGCTTACAGTGAAATTATTGAAGTTAAAACTGAAAACTTCGGTGAAAACGACAAAAGTATCACAACAATTACAAGTCTTGAAGATTTTTCTGCAGTACCTATGATTGATAAAGAGGTTGCAGAAAACCTTGCTAACAAAAAGTTAGGTGAACTTTCAGCTTATGTTTCACAGTTTGTTATTGATAGCGCTTATTCAACACAAATTAACTTTGAGGGTAATCCTTACAGAATTTTCCCTCTTAAATACGGCGATGTATTCAAATGGTTCAACAATACCCGTGAAGGTATTCCAGCATACATTGCAGTTAATATGTATACACAAGAAGCAAGCACAATCATTCTTGAGGATAAAGGTTTAGATAATATTCAGATTTCAACTGGTGAATATTTTAACGAAAAATTAGGTCGTGTGCTTCGCTTTAAATACCCAACATATATGTTTGGTACACCTTCACTTGAAATTGACGAAAACGGCAAGCCTTGGTGGGTATGCGAAAGAGTTGACAAGACAGTTGGACTTATCGGCGGTACAGACGTTGTTGGTGTTGTTTTAGTTGATGCTTCAGATAAGAATAACATCACATATTACGATATTGAAGAAGTAAGAACTAATAAAGATATTCAGTGGATTGACCAGATTTATTCTGATGATTTACTTGTAAAACAATATAATTACTACGGTAAATATAACGGTGGTTTTATTAACGCATTTATAGGTCAGCAAGGCGTTGTTTCTACAACAGCAGGCTCAAGCTATATTGCTTCTGGTGATGACGTTTGGCTTTACACAGGCGTTACATCAGTTACAAGTGACGACTCTATTGTAGGTTTTGCAATTATCAACCAGCGTACAAAAGAAGCTGTGTTCCAGAGAATTGCTGGTACAACAGAAAGCGGTGCTCAGAAATCTGCTGAAAGTATCGTTTCTGACAAGGGCTGGAAAGCAACCTTCCCAGTGCTTCTTAACCTTGACGGCGAAGCAACATACTTTATGGCTCTTAAAGATAACAGCGTTGTAAAGAGCTTCGCAATGGTTAGCGTTGAAAGAGTTCAGGATGCTGTAAGAAGTGAAGATGATGCTAACCCTGACGTTGAAGCATGTCTTAAAGCGTATGTAAATAAAGTCAAATCAAGTGCAGGTCTTGTGCTTAACATTGACTATAATGCAGTTCTTCCTGATTCTATAAGTGGTGGCGAAGCTACTGAGAGCGGTGATTCAACAAATAATAATACGGAATCGACTATTGCAAGTGTTACAGGTGTTATTACAGATATCCGCACAGCAGTAGAAAACGGCAACAGCGTTTATTATATCGCTCTTGATGGTAAGCCTGTTTACTACTCAATGTCTGCAGCAGATGACAATAATGTTGTTATTCTTAATGTAGGCGAAACAGTAACTATTAACTATAAAACACAGGAAGGCAAAATTATTCCTGCAAAAAGTATAAAATAATTTATTATCCCCTATGCAAATTCAGATTTGCATAGGGGATAAGTGTTTTTATTTTTTACATCTTTTTATATCTTTTTCAATTGAATTTGCTTCGATTGTGTACCCGTGAGCTTCTAACCAGTTTTTTGTTTCCTGCCAAGTTTTTAATGCGCTTTCATAATCATTCACTTCTTCATAACAACTTGCCAATGCTCTTAAGACCATTGTAAAACTTTGATCCAATTCCCAAGCTTTTTTATAATATTTTATAGCAGTTTCGAAATCATTTATATCTTTATAGGCGTTTGCTCCATAAAAATATAATAAATATGAATCGCTGAATTTCTCAACGCCTTCTTCGAACCATTTAATTGCTTCTTGAGGATTATTATCGAGTAAATACGAAAAAATGATATTTACATATGTATAGTGGTTATTGTGGTTTGTTTTAATTTCATTCAAACAATTTTCGATGTTTTCGGTGTTTCTTCCCGTTTGATATAGCAATAAAATGTATTGTCTTTTTATCCATTCTTTAGTTTCTATATCTTCATCAATGTTTGCATCTAATCCTTGTTTAAAAATTGTTTCAGCCTTATTTTTAGCAGATGTCATAAGATTTTGATGCAAAATCCCATACATACATAAATCTTTACTGCTATATTTACCACTTTGAATTAATTTTTCAAATTCATAATCAGCTCTCAAAAAGTCTTCAAATTTTTGTGTTTCCTCATATATTGACAATAATCTGTGAGCATAATTTTCATAAGAAATTGAATCTTCTTTAAATAAATCGTCAATGGTTACACCATACAATTTCGAGAGTTCTGGTAACAACAAAACATCTGGATAAGTAGATGAGCATTCCCAACGACTTATTGTTTGAGTTGTAACATTAAATTTTTGAGCTACTTGCTCTTGTGTTAAATCTTTTGATAAACGAAGTCTTTTTAGATTTTGACCAAAATTCATAATTAACGAACCTTTCTTAAATCTATCAGCTGACAAAATAAGTTTAACACTTGAAAGATATTATTACAATATCAAAGAATGATAGTTGTATATCATTTTCTGTTTAGTAAACTATTGCTTTTTCAAATTTAATATGATACAATAGTTAGCGGAACATAAGTTCCCAAGGAGCTATCCTTTACGGTAAGCGGTTAGTCCTCTTTTATGGAGGGCATTCTTTTCCCTCCTGATGAAAGGAGGGCGGTGCTCATGGTTACATACAGTGAATTGTTATTATTACTTTCTCTTATCGTTTCTATTATCGCACTTGTTATTGATATAATAAAAAAGAAATAACCGCCCCAGTCTCGCAAACTAAGCGGTTAAATCTTTTTAGTTATTTGCAGGACTAACCGTTTATCGGGTAGTTCCTTGTTTATTTATATTATAACAAACTTTCGAAAAATGTCAACCTTTTAAATAATCAACATTTTTTCTTCCCTCAACTCACCATTCTCATAAACAATAGTTTTAACTTCGTATTTACCGAAATTAAGTGGCAATGTGGTTGAATTAACTGAGATTGAAGTTTTAATCCACTCACCACTATTATTAAGAAGGCGGAAGATTGTTGCGTTTTTGCCGTCAGCCTTTTTCATAGTAACGAGTGAAATGGTGCTGTCACCTAAAGAAACATTAAACTCTTTTTCTTTATTGGAGGATGGCACAGGGAAAAGGTTAATTGCATACGGTTTCTGGGTGAATTCCTGAGCTTTTCTTTCTAATTTGTTTGTGTCAGTAACAGTTAATCTGAATGAGAAACTGTTTTCACCCTGGTCAATTTTCTTTGTGAAGCGGTCACTCGGAATTAACTGACGGTCATTTATAGGGTGGGCGCAATATGTAACACCACGAACGAGTGAAATATATAAAGCGTCATTCTCAAAGTGGCTACCATAAGTGCCGTTATTTATAAGTGCAAGGGTTTTGTTGTTATTTTCTATACCTATAAATCTTAAAGAAACGTTTTCTCTTGCATCAGTAAACAATTCTTCAGTACCAAAAGCATTCTGACCGATTAAAGTGCCTTTTAATTCAACTGGTACTTTTAATTTTATAATTTCATCAATGTCACCCATAAAGAGAGTAACGTCAATATCAACATCATCGTTGAGCTTGTAAATTTTATATTTAATTACTGCTCTTGTATTTTCGTGCTCGAAAAATGCTTCTACACCTAAAAAGATGTCGCCATCTTCTATAATCTGAATGCTCTTCATATTCTTGAAAACGCCACTTGGATTTTTCGAGAGTATGAAGGCTTTTTCATTTGTGCCAAGTCGTTTTTGTTGCTCGTTACTCATTCCCCAAGGGTCAGCGTTATCGGTAAATGAAACTAACTCAAAGCCGTCTTTTATATAGTCGATACCATCAATGGAGTATTTCTTTAAAAGACCTGTTTCTTTATCGATTTCAACATATTTTCTGTCGTTTTTAAATATAAGATTTTCTTGCTTTTCGTTGTTTTTTATTGGCTCGAATTCTACAAAAACAGAAAATCTGTTAAGCTCAAGTGGTTTGAGTCGGGCTTCAAAAGCAATTCTTTTACGCCAGTCAAGATTTAAGTTGCTTTCTTCTTTAATAACCTGATATTTAACCTCGTTACCATCTTCGTCGAATACAGTGAGCTTTGAATACATTTCGTCTGACCAGTTCTGGTCCTGTAACATAAATTCACACTCAACTGTATCAACCAATTTATATGGATGTGGGTTAAATACAAAAACAGGGTATTCTCCTGGGCGAGAAACTTCTTTGACTGATGAAAGAGCAAAAACGGCTCTTGTTTTAAGCCTTTCTGCTTCTAAAAGACCGTGGTCTAAAAGCTTTAAGCCGTTATCTTCACCGCATTGAATAGAAGAGCCAGGGAGTACGTCGTGAAACTCTGTGTTTAATAAATCTTCTGTGATTTCGTGAATTTTTTCTTCTGGGTATTCTTTTAATAAACCTTTGTTATAAGCTGTTGTAAGGATTTTTTCTGTTAAGAAAAGCTCGTTTTCAAGTAAAGCGTGTTTTTTCTTTACTCTGTACATTGATGTGTAGCAACCAGGCATTGAAATTCTTAAAGATTTATTGAAAGAAAATGTTGGTTCAACTTCTTTAAAATAATTTTCAGGAGTTGAATGCAAATATTCATTTTCAGAGGTGTTTATTAAATCTGTAATATCGGTTAAATCTTTGTCGGATGGTCCACCACCGTGATTACCTACACCCCATAACACAAGTGCAGTTTCGTGTTCATCGTCATTCGTACGTCGTTCAATAATCTCTCTCGAATTACCGAGAGGTGAATTGTAACCGTGTGTACGTAGCGCTTTTATTTTACTTCCATCAAGACCTTCCCAATAAAATAAATCGTCATCTAAATCTAACTGGCTACCATAAGGACGAGTGAAAATGTAACTGTCCTGACCACATTTTTTCATAATCTGAACAAGACCAACTGTGTGCCCGAATGGGTCAAAGTTAATTGCAGTAGTAGGGTGAACCTGGAATTTTTCTAAGAAATATCTTTTAGCTTCTAAAATCTGTCTTACAAAGCTTTCACCCGAGGGCATATTGCAGTCTGGTTGTAAATACCAGCCACCCATAATGTGCCACTTGCCTTTTTTTACTAATTCCTGAATTTCAGAAAAAAGTTCAGGGGCATATTCTTCAACATATTTATAAACTGTCACTTCATTGTGGCAGAAAATGTAATCGTGCTTTTTAGCTAAGTTAACTGCTGATTGAAAAGTTGAAAGCACTGCACTTGCACCCTCTTGCCAGTCCCATTGCCATATAGGGTCTATGTGTGCATTACAAATTAAGTGAACTTTTTTCATTTGAAAATCTCCTCTGCAAATCTTACAGTTTCCATAGCATCTTTAGCATATTTATCTGCACCTATTTTGTCGGCGTATTCCTGAGTTAAAACTGCACCGCCAACAACAGTTTTACACCAAGGTGCTTTTTCTTTCAAAAGCTTTATTGTTTCTTCCATAGCGGGAACAGTTGTAGTCATAAGAGCACTTAAGCCCACAAGCTTAGCATTTGTGTCAATAGCTTTCTGGGCTACTGTTTCAGGTGGCACGTCTTTACCTAAATCAATTACGTCAAAGCCATAGTTTTCTAAAAGAAGCTTTACTATGTTTTTACCAATATCGTGAATGTCGCCTTTAACAGTTGCAATTACTATTTTACCCTTTGATGAAGTTTTTTCACTATTAGACATAAACTCTTTAATAGCTTCAAATGAGCTTTTTGCTGCTTCAGCACTCATTAAAAGCTGAGGGAGATAAATAGTTTTGTTTTCGTAACCGATACCAACCTCGTTAAGTGCAGGGATAATTTCATTGTTGACTATATCAAGCGGAGCTTTTGTTTTTAAAAGCTCTTTTGTGATTTCACCTGCTTTTTCTTTAAAGCCTTTTATAACAGATGTCATAAGCTCAGAAGAGCTATTGTCAGAAACAGATGTAGTTTCTTTTTTATTTTCAATTACAGTTGAAGAAAAATTTTCTGCAACACTTATGTAATCAGCGCAATTTTCGTCGAGTCCTTTTAATGCCTTGAAGGTGTAATATGTTTTCATCATTTCGGCAGAATATGGATTCATAATTGCACCAGAAAGACCATTTTCAAGTGCTAAAGCAAAAAACACACTGTTTATAACGTCTCGATTAGGTAGCCCGAAAGAAACGTTTGAAACACCTAAAGAGGTGTGACAACCGAGTTCATTTTTTATTACGTTAAGTGCTTTAAGAGTTTCGTTTGCAGCTTTTGGGTCAGCACTTATAGTCATGGCGAGTGTATCAAAAATAATGTTATTCTTTTCAATACCATATTCTTTTGCAGCTTTTAAAATATTCTTTGCAATTTCTACTCTGCCCTCAGCAGTTTCTGGAATACCATTTTCATCTAACGTAAGAGCAACAACTACGCCACCATATTTTTTTACGAGTGGGAATATTGCTTTCATACTCTCTTCTTTACCATTTACAGAGTTTATAAGCGCTTTACCATTATAAATGCGAAGTGCATTTTCCATAGCAACAACATCTGCTGTGTCAATCTGCAAAGGTAAATCAATAACTGCTTGTAGTTCGCAAACTGCTGTTTTAAGCATAGTATTTTCATCAATATCAGGGAGTCCGACATTGACATCTAAAATATGAACACCTTTTTCTTGTTGGCTTACGCCTTCGTTTAAGATATAAGAAATATCATTTTCAATTAATGCTTGTTTAAATCTCTTTTTACCAGTAGGGTTTATTCTTTCACCAATGAGAATTGGTGAATTTAAAAATTTAACTGCTTTTGTGTATGAAGAAACAACTGTTAAATTCTTGTTTTCAATTTCAACTGGTTTTAAAGCATTCGATTTTTCTGTGAGTGCTTTTATGTAGTCGGGGGTAGTACCGCAACAACCCCCAACAACACGAAGACCTTTTTTTATAAGTTTAGTAACGTCTTCTGCGAATTCTTCTGGTGTTACGTTGAATTTTGTTTTACCATCTTTGATTTCTGGAAGCCCAGCATTTGGCTTGAGAATTACAGGCGCAGAAGCATTTTCTAATAATTCCTCTGCAACCTTTGCGAGTTGTTTGGGCCCCAAAGAACAGTTTGCACCAATTGCAGTAGCGCCCATTCCTTCAAGGAGGGCGACCATAGCAGCAGGCGAAGCACCAGTCATAAGCTTACCATCTTCGTTATATGCATTAGAAACTAAAACTGGTAAATCGCAGTTTTCTTTTACTGCAAGAAGAGCCGCTTTTGTTTCGTAAGAATCGTTCATTGTTTCAATTAAAACAAGGTCAACACCGTATTTTACACCAAGCTTTACAGTTTTTGAAAAAACAGAAACAGCATCCTCAAAATCTAAATCGCCTAAAGGCTTTAAAAGCTTACCCGTAGGGCCAATGTCAAGTGCTATGAATTTTTCGTGAGTAGTGTCTGAAAGCTCTCTTGCTTTTTTAGCGTTAGAAATAGCAGATTTAATAATTTCTTCTAATTCTGTTTCATCGAACTTTAAAGAGTTTGCACCAAAGGTATTAGTGCAAACTACGTTACTACCGCTATTAAAATAATTTTTATGAATATCTGTAATAATTTCTGGGTGAGAAACGTTCCATTTTTCAGGATGCTCACCAGGAGTTAAGCCCTGAGCCTGAAGTAACGTTCCCATTCCACCATCAAGGTAAACTATGTTGTTTTTTAAATATTCTGAAAAATTCATACTATACGCATCCTAATTAATAGATTCCAACAAAAGCAGTAACAGATTTTGTTGGTGACATAAGTAAACTGTCATTTAAAGTAAGACCTATATTTTTACTGCAGTTTAAAAGTTTAAAAATATTTTTCTGACAAGATAAATCTAAATCACCATAGCCTGGGCTAAAGCGTGGTTTTAACTTAACGTTTAATTCTGCTTTTATATCTTTACAGAATTCATCACAAAGTGCTTCAATCATAGTAGCACCAATAGCCTGAAAGAATAATGCTTTGGTAGGCGAAAGCTTTCCATATTTCATAATAAGCCTATCAATATCTGTACCAAGTGTTGCACCAAAAAGAACAGCCTTTTCGCATTTTTTTAAGTTGATTGTAAGTTTTTCTGAGTTAACCTTGAAAGCACCAAAATCAATTGTGTTCCCTGAAATATTGACAGGTAAAATGCAGTAACAAGCTTTATAAGAAAGAGTTTGGGTTGCTTCTTCAATGCACTCATCTAAAAGCATTTCTATTTCAGGTGACAAGTCCTTACAATCAGCATATCTTAATATTTCCTTTTTATTAAAAGGCAGATTTTTATAAGCTTTAGTTAAAACTGTAATACTCATTTTCCTATAATATCTGAAAGGTTGCTTTGTATTTTTTCTGCAACGTCAGGTTTATTCATTGAGTAAACGTGAATGTTTGTAAGACCATTTGCGAAAAGATCTATAATCTGGTCAGTAGCGTAAGCAATACCAGCCTGTTTCATAGCATCAGGGTCACTACCGAATTTATCTACAAGACTTTTGAAACGCTGTGGCATAAATGAGCCTGAAAGTTTAATTGCTCTTTCAACTTGTTTTGCATTAGTAATTGGCATAATACCAGGAACAATTGGCACGGTAATTCCTGCTTCACGGATTTTGTAAAGGAAGTTATAAAGAAGATTGTTGTCAAAAAACATCTGTGTTGTAAGAAAATCGCAACCGGCTTCTACCTTTTCTTTAAGTCTTTTAATATCTTCTTTCTGATTAGCACTCTCTGGGTGGATTTCTGGGTAACAAGCACCACCAATGCAGAAGTCAGGGTTTATTTCTTTTAATTCTTTTATTAAGTCTATTGCATAGTTATAATCCCACTTGCTTCTGTCGGCATTAATAAGCTCTTCTGGAATATCACCACGAAGTGCCATAACGTTCTCTATACCAGCGTTTTTTATATCAACTATTTTTTCACGAACAGTTTCTTTAGTAGAAGAAACACAGGTAAGGTGAGCGAGTGTAGGCACGTTATACATTTTCTTAATGTTCTTTGCTATTTCTAAGGTGTATTTACTCGTGCCACCACCAGCACCGTATGTAACGCTCATAAAAGCAGGGTTTAGTTTGGCAATCTCTTCAGTTGCAGTTTTCACACTCTCAAAACTCGTTTCAGTTTTGGGTGGAAAAACCTCGAATGATAAAGATAATGTTTCATTTTTTAATAAGTCGATTATTTTCATGGTGGGCTCCTTTTATAAATCACTTAATATACTTAACTAAAAAATATTTACTGAGTTTGGGGTTTGTTCTGTTTTCTCTTATAAATTCAACTTTAAAACCTAACTTTTTGTAAAATTCAGGTGCTTGGAAACCATAAGTTGATAAATTAATATTTTCGAAAGCCTTGTCTTTAAAGTGACTTTCGACAGCTTCAACTAACATAGTGCCGATGTGCTTATTTCTGTATTCTTCTAAAACAATAAGGTCGCCAATATGAACTTCTTTATAATAAGAATGTCCTGTAATAATACCAATAACTTTATTATCTTCTTTTGCGATAAAGTTAAATGGGGTATAATTGCAGGTAACACTATTTTTAGTAGCAAATTTATTG
>SVOI01000039.1 GCA_015066465.1 Oscillospiraceae bacterium | reverse complement strand
GCTAAGAGTGGTACAAAGTACAAATATTGCGTAAAAGCAAAAAATGGTAGTGCAGTAAGTGCTTATCTTACATCAAAATCAGTAAAAAGATAAACTTAAACCCCACGATAGAGAAATCTGTCGTGGGGTTTATATTGCAACGAAATATAAAAAGTGCTATAATCAATCTGCTGATATATTATTTAAAAATAAGGAGCAATAAATATGATAGTAACAAATGTTGATTCAAAAGATTTAAAAGATTTTGAAAAAATCCATCCGCGCTTCAAAACTGCTTTTGATTTTATAAAAAAGGCCGTTAGAGAAGATTTAAGTGATGGTAATTATGAGATAGATGGTAAAGAAGTTTATGCTTTTATTTCTTCTTATAAAACAAAAACAGAAGCAGAAGCTAAATTTGAAGCTCACAAGAAATATATTGATATTCAATGTATTTTAAGTGGTACTGAGATAATAGGGTTTGAGGCAACTGAAGAGGTAGAACTTATCGAGGATTATAAAGATGGCGGCGATATCTGTTTTTATAGTCTGAATAAAGACTATGACAGGATTGTACTCAATAAAGGTGAATTTGCAATTATAATGACAGATGAATTACACGCACCTTGCCTTAGTCTTAACAACGAGCCAACCGACGTTAAAAAGGTTGTAGTTAAAATTTGTTATTAATAAAAAGCAAAAAGCCAGTAGAGTTTTCACTCTACTGGCTTTTATTTATTTCAATTATTCAGCTTTAGGAGCATAGAGGTCCTTAAGACGAAGGAGATGTTCATATCTCTCAGCAGCTGTTTTCTCTGAACGTGCGAAGAGTTCTTCAGCTCTTTCAGGGAATGAGCGTGTAAGAGAAGCGTAACGAGCTTCGTTAAGAAGGAATTCACGGTAGCTACCTGTTGCAGGCTTGCTATCAATTGTGAATGGATTCTGACCTTCTGCTTTGAGAGCTGGGTTGTAACGGAACATATTCCAGTAACCGCAGTCAACAGCCTTCTTCATTTCGTTCTGGCAGTTAACCATACCACCCTTAATTGAGTGCATTTCGCAAGGAGCGTAAGCAATGATGATTGAAGGACCATTGTAAGCTTCAGCTTCTTTGATTGCTTTAAGAGTCTGGTTCTGGTCAGCACCCATAGCAATTTGTGCTACGTAAACGTAACCATAGCTCATAGCGATTTCAGCAAGGCTCTTCTTAGCAACAGCTTTACCAGCAGCAGCGAATTGAGCAACCTGACCAATGTTAGAAGCCTTAGAAGCCTGACCACCTGTATTTGAGTAAACTTCTGTATCAAATACCATAATGTTTACGTCTTCACCAGAAGCGAGAACGTGGTCAACACCACCGAAGCCGATGTCGTATGCCCAACCGTCGCCACCGAAGATCCATACAGATTTCTTAGCAAGGTATTCTTTGTTAGCAAGGATTGACTTGCAGTTGTCACATTCAATGCCTTCAAGAGCAGCTACAAGAGCATCAGTAGCAGCACCGTTAGCTTCACCATCATTAACTGTGTCAAGGTAAGCCTTAGCTTTAGCCTTGAGGTCATCAGAAGCTTGTTCAGCTGTAAGAATGTTTTCAACTTTAGCAATAAGGCTGTTACGGATAGCATTTTGACCTAAATACATACCGAAACCGTGTTCAGCGTTATCTTCGAAGAGTGAGTTAGCCCATGCAGGACCCTGACCCTTAGCATTTACTGTGTATGGTGATGTAGCAGCTGGACCACCCCAGATTGAAGAACAACCTGTTGCGTTAGAGATGTACATTCTGTCACCAAAGAGTTGAGTAATAAGACGAGCGTAAGCTGTTTCAGCACAACCAGCACATGAGCCTGAGAACTCAAGAAGAGGTTTCTTGAACTGGCTTGAGATAAGGTTAGCAGATGAAGCAATGCCTTCTTTTTCTGTAACGTTAGCTACGCAGTAATCAAATGCTGCCTGCTGAGCATCCTGGCTTTCACGAGAAACCATTTTAAGTGAGTTTGTAGGACAAACGCCAACACAAACACCGCAACCCATACAATCCATAGGTGAAACTGCAAGTGTGTATTTGTAGCCTTTGTTTGTAACTGCTTTTTCTTTTGTAGCAACTTTTGTAACTGATGGAGCATTAGCTGCTTCTTCTTCGCTCATTGCGAATGGACGGATTGTAGCGTGTGGACAAACGTAAGCACATTTGTTACAACCAACGCAAGTGTCGTTGTTCCATTCTGGAACCATAACTGCAACACCACGTTTTTCGTAAGCAGAAGCACCTTGTTCGAATGTACCGTCAGCGTGATCCATAAATACAGAAACTGGAAGAGAGTCACCATTCATGTTACCAACTGGTTTCATGATATTGTCAACCATCTTAACAAGTTTTGCTGGGCCTTCAGCTTTTTCAGCAGTAACATTGTCAGTTGCATTTGCCCAGTCAGCAGGAACATCATATTTCTTGAATGCACCGAAACCAGCATCAATAGCTTTGTGGTTCATGTCAACGATATCCTGACCTTTTTTGAGGAACTTCATAGCAGCGTTCTTCATGTAGCCGATTGCATCTTCTTTAGGAAGAACATTAGCAAGTGCGAAGAATGAAGCCTGAAGGATTGTGTTTGTTCTCTTACCAAGACCGATTTCAGCAGCTAAGTCAATAGCGTTAACTGTGTAGAGCTGAATGTTGTTCTTAGCAATATATTGTTTTGTTTCAGCGTTGAGCTTTTCAGCTACTTCAGCGTCATCCCACTGGCAGTTGATAAGGAATACACCGCCTGGTTTAACGTCGTTAACAATCTTGTAGCCTTTTTCAATGTAAGCAGGTGTGTGGCAAGCAACGAAGTCTGCCTTGTTTACATAGTATGGGCTCTTAATAGGTTTATCACCGAAACGAAGGTGAGAAATTGTAACGCCACCTGTTTTCTTTGAGTCATATTGGAAATATGCTTGTACATATTTATCAGTATGGTCACCAATGATTTTGATAGAGTCTTTGTTAGCACCAACAGTACCGTCACCGCCGAGACCCCAGAATTTACACTCGATTGTACCTTCAGCAGCAGTTGCTGGAGCTTCTTTTTCTTCGAGTGAAAGGTAAGTAACGTCATCGTTAATACCAAGTGTGAAGTGTTTCTTTGGTTCAGCTTTTGCGAGTTCATCGTAAACTGCAAATACTGATGCAGGTGGTGTGTCTTTTGAACCAAGACCGTAACGACCGCCTGTTACTGTAAGACCTGTTTTGCCACAAGCTTCAAGAGCTGCAACAACATCAAGGTAAAGTGGTTCACCAATAGAACCTGGTTCTTTTGTTCTGTCAAGAACAGCAATCTTCTTAACTGTTTTAGGAAGAGCTGCGCAGAATTTATCAGCAGCGAATGGTCTGTAAAGTCTAACTTTAAGAAGACCAACTTTTTCGCCTTTAGCTAAGAGGTAGTCAATAACTTCTTCAGCAACGTCGCAGAATGAACCCATTGCTACGATAACTCTGTCAGCATCTTCAGCACCGTAGTAGTTGAAGAGTTGATAGTTTGTGCCAAGTTTAGCATTAACTTTGCCCATATATTCTTCTACAATTGCAGGAACTTCATCATAGAATTTGTTACATGCTTCTCTGTGTTGGAAGAAGATATCACCGTTTTCGTGAGAACCACGCATTACTGGGTGTTCTGGGTTAAGTGCTCTCTGACGGAATGCATCAACAGCATCCATATCGCACATTTCTTTAAGGTCTTCATAATCCCAGATTTCAATTTTCTGAATTTCGTGAGATGTACGGAAACCGTCGAAGAAGTTAATAAATGGAACACGGCTCTTGATTGTTGCAAGGTGAGCAACTGCGCCTAAGTCCATAACTTCCTGAGTATTTGTTTCAGCGAGCATTGCGAAACCTGTCTGACGACAAGCATAAACGTCTGAATGGTCACCGAAAATATTAAGTGCGTGTGAAGCTACGCAACGAGCTGAAACATGGAAAACTGATGGGAGAAGCTCACCAGCAATTTTGTACATGTTAGGAATCATTAAGAGAAGACCTTGTGATGCTGTGTAAGTTGTTGTAAGTGCACCAGCTGCTAATGAGCCGTGAACTGTACCTGCAGCACCTGCTTCAGATTGCATTTCAGCAACTTTTACAGTTGTACCGAAAATGTTTTTTTGACCTTGTGCAGACCATTGGTCAACATAGTCAGCCATTGGGCTTGAAGGTGTGATTGGGTAGATGCCGGCAACTTCTGTGAATGCATATGAGACATACGCAGCCGCATTGTTACCGTCCATGGTTTTCATTTTACGTGCCATTGGATTTTGCCTCCTATAAAAATAAATTTCAAACACATCTATTTTATCACTAATTTGAAAAATTGTAAACATTAAATCGTTAAAAAATCTACAAAAAAAGTGGAAAATTTGCTATAATTAAGTAAAATATATATTTATATTGTAGAATATTGGCAGTAACATTGACAAACCCTGCATTTTTTTGTATAATGTGAAAATCATATTTTAATATGGTGGATTATAATCTTAAATATTGAAAGGAGCAAGTCCTATAATGGATGACGCCGGACCTAGTATTATTAATTTAGCAGTTGAGCCAATGCTCAACACACTTGAAGCAACAGCAAATGCCAAATCACTTATCTGGCAGGTGCCGTTACTTATAATTCTTATTTTAGTAAATGCATTTTTTGCAATGAGTGAAATTGCTCTTATTTCACTTAACGATGCAAAGTTAGAAAAACAAGCAGACGAGGGCAACAAAAAAGCAAAACAGGTTTTAAAATTAACAAAAAACCCAAGCAAGTTTTTATCTACAATTCAGATTGGTGTAACACTTGCCGGCTTCTTGGCATCTGCTTCTGCTGCTACAACTTTAGCTGAGATGCTCACAGCGGTAGTAGTTAATTCAACAGGTGTAAGTGAAAAAATTATTTCACCTATTGCCGTTGTTCTTGTTACAATTATAATGTCATATTTCACACTTGTTTTCGGTGAATTAGCACCAAAAAGAATCGGTATGCAGATTCCTGAAAAAATTGCTTTTAAAGTGGTTGGTGTTTTAAGAACAATTTCAAAAATCACTTCTCCATTTGTTAAGGTTCTTTCAGTCTCTACAAATGGTGTTGTAAGACTTTTAGGCTTCGACCCTAACGCTTCTGAAGAAACTGTTACTGAAGAAGAAATCAGAATGATGGTTGATGTTGGTCAGGAAAAAGGTGTTATTGAAGATGTTCAGAAAGAAATGATTAACAACATCTTTGAATTTGACGACCTCAACGCTGGTGACATTATGACACACCGTACTGATGTTACTGCGGTAGATGTTGAAGATGCTGATATTGAGGGCTTTGTAAATTTAGCTATTGAAAAAGGTTACTCAAGAATCCCTGTTTATGAGGGCGATATTGATAATATAATCGGTCTTATTTATGTAAAAGACTTACTTAAATACGTTGGTAAATCTGTTCCTGCTAAAGCGAGTCTTAAAAAGATGGCAAGAGAAGCTTTCTTTATTCCTGAAACAAAATCCTGTGGTGAATTGTTTACAGAAATGAGTGCTAAGAAAATACAGATGGCTATTGTAGTTGATGAATATGGTGGCACTGCGGGTATTCTTACACTCGAAGACTTAGTTGAAGCAATTATGGGTAATATTCAGGACGAATATGACCAGGAAGATGAAGAAATCAGTAAAATTGACGATAATACGTTCACAGTTGATGGTACTATTGATATTGAAGAAATCGAAGAGCTTATAGGCAAAGAACTCCCAGAAGGTGACTATGAAACTCTTGCAGGCTTTATAATTGACCAGCTTCAATTCTTACCTAAAGACGGTGAAATGAATGAAGTTGAATTTGAAAATGTCAAATTCACAGTTCTTAAGGTTGACGAACGAAGAATAGAAAAAATCAAAGTCGAAATTACACCACTTCCTGAAAGTGAAGATGACGATGACGACGATGATGAAGAAGATGATTAAAAAAGAACTCAGCAGAAATGCTGAGTTCTTTTTTAGTATGGATAGTTGGTAGTGTTATAATAAAAAACTATTGACAAATTTTAGTAAGTATGTTATTGTGAAAAAACATTCGAATGTAAAAATAAATTTTTGAAAGGAGTTGGACATAATGATGAATTATATGACAAGAAGAAAAACAGAAAAAATGAACTATCCGGTTGTTGTGTCCAAATTCTGCTCTTAAGTAGTAAGACATAATATTATAGTGTTTATTTCCCCCGGAAAGTTAAAGCTTTTCGGGGGCTTTTGTTTTTAATATGAGCGGAAATTTGGGAGTTAATAATTACTGGTGAGGAGGTAAAAATGAAAGGCGATAAATCTTTTAATAAAAAGAAAGGAAAAAACTCGACTTTTAAAGATATTATTTATGGGTTGAAAATACTTAATAAATACAGCAAGGGACTTGTTCTAACAAGAGTGCTTGCTATGTTCGGTTTTTGGTTTTTTACAGGTTTTATCGAAGAAATACTATTTTTAAAATATCTTTTAAATGCACTTGAAAATGGTGCTTCTTTCATGGAATTTGTTAAGATATGCCTAATCTTTTTAGGTCTATCAATTCTTGGCAAATTCTTATTAAATTATTTTGATTATCTTACTTGCGTAAAGCATAAAGTGTTTTATAAAAAGATGAATGAAAAAATATTTCAAAAAGCGAAAAACCTTGATATGGATTGCTTTTATAATCCAGAATTTTTTGATAAATACAAAAGAGCAACTGAAGTTATAACAGATAATCATTTTGATAATTTTGCTTACGCTTTTTCTTGTGTTGTGGTAGGTGGTTTTACAGGAATCTTTCTTGTGGCTTATGTTGTTTCAGTTGACCCCAAAATGTTATTGCTACTTTTAACTGGTTTAATAGTCGTTGCATTTGAGGGTGTAAAAAGTAAATTAAATATCAACAAAGATAAAGAAATGACAATTCACAAACGCTCCAAGGCTTATATAAAAAGAACTATTTATTTAAGAGAATTTTCAAAGGATATGCGAACATCTGGTGTTTACGGAGTTCTTCATAAAAGGTTTGAAGATGCAGTAAATAAAAACAGAGAAATTATAAAAAAATACGGTTATAAAATAGCTCTGTTAGAAATGATGACAGGACTTTTTGGTATGGCTCTTCCTGTTGCAACGTCTTACGCCTATGCAACGTATCGTTACGTAGTGAAAAGAAATCTTGCACTTTCAGATTTTTCGGTAATTGTTACAGCAATGAATAACTTAAAAGATGTTGTGAATGATTTAAGTGATGGTATTTCTACTGTTAAAAGGGAATCTATGTATTTTAAAAATCTTGTAGAGTTTTTAGAATATGAAAACAAGGTTGTGAATGGAACAAAAATAGCAGATGAATTTAAAACACTCGAATTTAAAAATGTAACATTTACATATCCTGAAGCAAAAGAACCAACACTCAAAAATTTTGATTTTAAATTGGATAAAGGTCAGACTGTTGCTATTGTTGGTGAAAATGGTGCAGGTAAATCAACATTTGTAAAATTGCTTTTAAGATTTTATGATGTCACAAGCGGTGAAATTCTTTATAATGGTGTAAATATCAAAGAATATGATATTGATTCATTACGAGAAAGAATTTCGACGGTTTTTCAGGATTACAAGGTGTTTGCACTGTCTGTTGCAGAAAATGTTCTTTGCAAAGAAATTGAAACAAACGAAGAACTTATAAAAGCAGTTGAAGCTATGAAAAATAGTGGTGCTTACGATTTTGTAGAGAATTTACCAGAAAAAGAAAACACCGTTATTACCAGGGAGTTTGACGAAAAAGGCGTTGGACTTTCAGGTGGTGAGCAACAAAAATTAGCAGTTGCAAGGGTGTTTGCAGGTAATACTGATTTAGCAATTCTTGATGAGCCGTCATCAGCATTTGACCCTGTTGCTGAATATAAAATGTATGAAAATCTTATAGAAGCAACAAAAGACAAGACTGTAATTTACATCTCTCACAGACTCTCTTCTGCAGTTCTTTCGGACAAAATATTTGTGATTTCTGATGGTACTGTAAAAGAAAGTGGTAGCCACAAAGAGCTTATGGATTTAAATGGTATTTACAGTAATATGTTCACGCTTCAGGCAGAAAGCTACAAGAACTCTGAAAGGAGTGTGAGCTGATATGAAAAAAGAAACTAATACTAAAACAAATCACAGTACAATATCTAACGTATTCTATCTTTTAAAAGTTATGTTTAAAATTTCACCATGGCTTGTTATCGGTGAAATTTTTATGCATACATTATGTACCTTGCCAGGTAGAATAGTGTCAATAATAGGTCTTAAATATGTTATTGATGAAGTTGCTAATGGCGGTGATCCTAAAAAGATATTGTTGGGTATCGGTCTGATATTAGGTGTATTGGTATTCGGTGAGACCATCAATGCTTTATTCTTTGAATTGTTTGTGCATAGAGAACGAGAAAAGCTTGATTTAAAACTTCAGTCAAGACTTTATGAAAAAGCAGCTTCAATAGATATGGCGAAATACGACAGTCCGGAATATTATGCTGATTTTATTCTGTCAATTGAAAACTCATCAGATAATATCCGTTATATGTTAAATACTGTTAAGAGTTATGTAGGTGAAGTTATTGCGTTTTTGACAATATCATCAATTCTTTTAACTATTGATCCCGTGGCTCTCGTTGTCGTGCTTTTGGTAACGATAATTTGTTTACCATTAAATAAATACGCGAGTAAGTTACTTTATGAATATCGTGAAAAAAGAATAGAATTACATAGAAAAGGCGATTATTTTGCAAGGGTGTTTTATCTTCCAGAATATGCAGGAGAAATAAAAATTAGTAAAATTTCGACACTTTTAACTTATAGATTTAATAAGCAAGCAGATGTAATTGTTGAAAATGAGAAAAAATATAAAACTAAACTGAATTCATTGTGGTTTTTTGAAAGTGCAGCAATTTATAATGTAGCCTTTATGCTTGTTCTTCCCGTTTACTTTGGGTATAAAATACTTGTTGAAAATGAACTTACGATAGGTGGTTTTGTTGCTACCTTTAATGGTGTAATGCAAGTTGGTTCGAGTTTAATGTATTTAATTGTTCATGCAGTAAAACAGTTCTCTGAACGCTCAAAGATGATTGATAAGCAAAGAGAATTTTTAAAAACCCAAAATGAAATTGTTGACGGTGAGCATATTGCAGAATGTAAAGAACCAGAAACTATTTCTGTAGAGAATATTAAATTCTCATATACTGGTAATGAAAAAGATTCATTAGACGGCGTTTCATTCGAGATTGAACCTTTCGAAAAGGTTGCTCTTGTAGGCTTCAATGGTGCTGGCAAAACTACTCTTACAAATCTTCTTTTAAGACTTTATGATGTCAAAGACGGTAGTATTAAAATCGGCGGTAGAGATATAAGGGAAGAAACTGTAGAGTCTCACAGAAATCGCTTTGCGGCAGTTTTTCAGGATTTTCAGATTTTCTCTGCTACTGTCGGTGAAAATGTTGCTTTAAGTAAAGATTATGACGAAAAAAGAGTTTTAGAAGCACTAAAGCTTGCAGGCTTTACAAAAGAATTACCTAAAGGTACAGAAACTATTCTTTTAAAAGAATTTGACGAAGATGGTTTAATGCTTTCTGGTGGTGAGCAACAAAAAATTGCTATTGCAAGGGTTTTCTATAAGAATTGCCCTTATATAATTCTTGACGAACCATCTGCAAACCTTGACCCGATTTCAGAATATGAGCTTAATAAAAATATTATGGAATCTGCAAAAGAAAAGACAGTTATAATTATTTCTCACAGACTTTCCACAACTGTTAATGCAGATAGAATTATTATGCTTGAAAACGGTAAGGTTGTAGAAATTGGTACTCACGAAGAGCTTATGAACAAAAATGGCGACTATGCTTATATGTTTAATCTTCAGGCAGAAAAATACGTGAAATAAAAAATGAACTCAAAGTTGTTTTTCAACTTTGGGTTCATTTCTTATTGTTTTTCTTCTTCGCCACTGCACAAGTAAGGCAAAGAACATCCGAAGCCCCTGCAATAAGCAGAGTTTTTGCACATTCGTCTAAAGTAGAGCCAGTTGTTTTAATATCGTCACAAAGAAGAATTCGTTTGTCTAAAATATCAATTTCAGGGTTTATCTCAAACATACCTATAAGATTACCTTTTCTTAAGGTTTCATCAAGAAAGTGCTGTTCATCAGATTCTTGTGGTTTAATAAGAAGCTCTTCACAAGGTAAATTTAAAAGCTCACACATTTTTCTTGTGAGTAGCTCAGCCTGATTAAAGCCACGTTCTTTTTGCTTTTTCTTGTGCATTGGCACAAAGGTTACTAAATCAGGTGAGTAATCTGCAACATTATTTACGTAGCATTTTGCCATTCCTTCTGCGAGAATATCGGCAACCTCTGTCTTTTTACGGAACTTTAAAAGTCTTATGGAGTTACCCGCAGTGCCATCATAATAAAATGGTGCAAAAATTGCTTCGTAGTAAGATTTATGACCTTTACAACTGCAATCTTCCTTACTACAACCACATTTTAAACAAAGCTCACCTGTTATTTCGTGCAGATTATCTTCACATTTTTTACAGATTTCTTCACTATGTTTTATAACAGATAAACAATAACGACATCTGTTAGGAAATAAAAATGCAATTAAAAAATCTTTTAACTCTTGTCTGTTCATTAAAATTCAGCCTTTAAGAAGTGCGCTAATGCAGAGTATCGTTTTGCCTTTTTGTCATTAGCAGTCATTTTGTAAATTAATTCGCCAGAGCCTACTGTTATAAGCATATCTTTAGCCCTTGTTACTGCGGTGTATAAAAGGTTACGATAAGCGAGATTAGGCACAACTCCCATAGCTGGAATTATAACTGCTTTGAATTCGCTACCCTGACTTTTATGGACTGTTATAGCGTAAGATAAATCTAAATCAGCTAAATGTTCAGCCGCAAGCTCTGCGATTCTACCGTCAAAGTTTATTCTGACAAGTCCACTTTTTGTATCAATTTCTTCTAAAATTCCAATATCACCATTAAAAATGCCCGTGCCTTTTTCGTCTTCGCTTTCCCATTCAATATTGTAATTATTTTTGGTCTGCATTATTTTATCGCCTTCACGGAAAAGCTGACCAGCAATAATTATTTCTTGTTTTTGGTTGTCTCTTGGGTTTAAAAGATTTTGCAAAATCTTGTTTAAATTTATGGTGCCTGTTTCACCCTTTTTAGAGGGGCATATTACCTGGATATCTGAAAGAGGATCCCAACCATAAGCGTTTTTTAACCTTGTTGCACAAAGCTCTGCAACAGTTTCTGCAGTTAAAAATGGTGAGGTTCTTTCCATATGGAAAAAGTCTTTGCCGTCGTTTTTAAGGTCTGGCATTTCACCTGTGACTATTTTGTGAGCATTACTTATAATTTTACTTTCCATAGCTTGACGGAAAACCTTGTTTAATTCTACAACTGGTAATACCTCTGCCTTTATTAAATCGTGTAAAACATTACCAGGGCCTACTGGTGGCAACTGGTCAGAGTCACCCACTAAAATAAGTCTGCAACCAAGTGGTAAGGCATCTAAAAGACTTGCAAAAAGAGAAATATCAACCATAGAAAGCTCGTCTAAAATAAGTGCATTACAATCGAGCGGGTTTTTAGTGTCGCGTCTAAAAACAGGCTTGTCGTCTTCGTCCCATTCAACCTCTAAAAGTCTATGAATAGTTTTAGCTTCCTTGCCGGTGAGCTCTGTCATTCTTTTTGCAGCTCTGCCAGTAGGGGCTGCAAGAGCGATATCAAGGTTCTGTTTTTCAAATACTTTAATAATTCCTTTAATGGTTGTTGTTTTACCAGTACCTGGTCCACCTGTTAAAATCAAAAGACCTTTATTTGCGGCAGTAGTAATAGCCATTCTCTGTAAATCTTCATATTTAATATTGTTTTCGTATTCAATATTGTCAATAGTCTCTGCTAAAGTGCTCATTCTTGGTGGTGGGAATTTTGCAACAATTCCCATTCTTTCTGCAATTCGTTTTTCATCTCTTATAGAGGATGGTAAAAAAACAAATTCTGCACCATCAATTATATATGTTTTTAGTTGTGCAGTTGAAACCAATGAATCTATTGTAATATCAATAGTATCTTCATTTGTGGAAAGTAAATCAGCACAAGGCTTTAAAAGCTTTTCTCGTGGAATACAAGTGTGGCCACGTGAAGAACGATTGTGGCGCATTACGTGAAGAATACCTTCTTTTATTCTGTATTCAGGTGTGGGCTTTTCTTCTAATTTTTCTTCTATAACCTCTGCTTTTTCAAATGAAATTCCGATACCTAAAGAGCAAAGACAATAAGGGTTTTCTTTAACCTTTTCTACTGCCTGAATACCTAATTTTTTATAAATTCTTACACATTCATTAGGTGTTAAGCCATATTTTTCAAGACCTAACATAACAGTTCTCATAGCATATTGCTTTTTGAATTCTTCGCCTATATTCTTTGCTTGGTCTATCGAAATACCTTTTAACTCTGAGAGCCTTTCAGGCTCATTTTCAATAACGTTAAGTGTATCAGCGCCAAAGGTTTCTACAATTAAAAGTGCTTTTTTAGGGCCTACACCTCTTATAACGCCCGAAGAAAGATATTTTATAATCTGTTCACTCGTTTCGGGCAAAGCTCTTGTGAATGCAGTTACTTTAAGCTGTCTGCCAAAGGTGGGGTGCATAATAAATGAACCAGTTAAAGAAACTGTTTCACCTGCAGTAATGCCAGGCATAACGCCAACTGCTGTAAATAATTCGTCGTCAGTCGAAAAGTCAAGAACTGTAAAGCCGTTAGTATCATTTTGAAATGTAATATCTTCGACTACGCCAGTTATTGTTTCAAGCTCTGCTTCCACCTTTTTCACCACCTTAATAGTAATATTGAAATCATTTTATCATAAAACAAAAAAATATGCGATATTTTTCCAGAAATTTTACAAATAAATTGAAAAAGAAATATCAATATGATAAAATGATTTCAATATTAAAAAATGTGGGATTGGTGACACTATGAAGTACTTAATCAACAAAACAAATCATTGTGATTTTAAAACAATCGCAGTAAACAGATTAGATCCACGTGCATATTTTATTGCACATTCTAAAAGACTTAACGCCAGTCAGATTGATTTCTGCTATGAAAGATATCAAAGCGATGTTGTTACAGTTCTTTCAGGTGAGTGGGATTTTAAATATTATAAGAAAAAATCTAAACTCCCTGAAAAATTAGATACAAGTAAAATTACTTTTGATAAAATAAATGTACCATCTACCTGGCAGAGAACAGGTTACGATAACCCAGCTTACATAAACTGCCCTTATACATTTGACCCTGTTTATTTAGGACTCCCTGAAAAACAAGGCGTAAAACCACCTGAGCTTCCAGAAGATTTTTCTTGTGGCGTTTACAGAAAATTTGTAAAAATAGATGATGTAAATAAGAACTTTATAATTACGTTTTTAGGCGTTGCGGCATCTCTTGACCTTTATGTTAATGGTCAATACGTTGGTTATGGTGAGGGTTCACACAACTCCTATGAATTTGATATTACTAAATATTTAGTTGAAGGTGACAATGAAATTGTTGCCGTAGTTTTCCGTTGGACAAATGGTTCATATCTTGAAGCACAGGATATGTTCAGAGAAAATGGCATATTCCGTGATGTTCTTCTTCATAAATATGAAAAAACATATATTTATGATTATGAAGTAATTCCTGTTAAAAAGGGCAATAAATATAACCTTACAGTTAAAGCTGATGTTAAAGGTGATTTGAAAAATAAAAAGCTTGAATTCGCTTTGCATGATGGCAGTAAGTTTATCGCTAAAGAATGTATCGATGCTAAAAATAAAAACGAAGTAGTGTTTAAAAATCTCGAAGTAGATGAGTGGAGTGCAGAAATTCCAAGACTTTACGAATTATATATAACTATTTATGACGGAAAAAAAGAAACAATGACAATCCGTTCATACACAGGCTTTAAAGATATAAAAATCAAAAATGCAGTATTCTATTTCAATGGTAAAAAGGTTAAATTAAAAGGTGTTAACCACCACGATACCCACGAAACAAAGGGTTACTGTATGAATTACGATGATTTACTCAAAGATGTTCTTCTTATGAAAGAATATAACGTGAACTGTGTTCGTACTTCACACTATCCACCAGACCCACATTTCTTAGAGCTTTGCGACCATTATGGTCTTTACGTTGTTGACGAAGCAGATATTGAAACTCACGGTCTTTACCACTTGGGCTGTGAAGGTACTGCTATCAGTAATGATTTAAAATGGGCAAAGCATTATATGGATAGAGTAAGAAGAATGTATTATCGTGACAGAAACCACGCTGCTATTACAATGTGGTCGTTAGGTAACGAGGCGGAAGGCTACAAATGTCAGGATAAATGCTACAAGATGTTAAAAGAAATCGGTACAGAGATTCCTGTTCATTATGAGAGCGTTTGCAGAACAAAACGTCAGCATTATGATGTATATTCTGAAATGTATACTCACCCAGATGATTTAATTAAAGTAAGAGAGGGTAAGCGTGGTAAATCTTACACAGAAGTACCATTCTACCTTTGTGAATATGCTCATGCAATGGGCGTTGGCCCTGGCTCATTAGAAGATTATTTTGACATCTTTATGTCACATGATATCTTTATGGGTGGTTGTATCTGGGAATGGGCAGACCACTCTGTAAAACACGATAAGAAAAAAGATGGCTTTAAATATGAATATACCTATGGTGGTGACCACGGTGAAAAATTACACGATGGTAATTTCTGTGTGGATGGTCTCTTCTATCCTGACAGAACTCCGCACACTGGTGCTTTGCAGATGAAAAATGTTTATCGTCCATTAAGAGTTAAACAGTTTAAAAACAATAAACTTACAATTACAAATACCAATCGTTTCAAATCTTCAAAAGGAATTGAAGTTTACTGGGAGCTTCAGGAGAACGGTGTAAATGCAATTTGTGGTTCATTCTTAACAGAAATTGAAGCTCTTAAAGACCAAACATATACACTTGATTTACCAAAAGTAAATAAAGATAAAAACGTTTATCTTAACGTTACTTATCTTAACGACGATTTTGAAATTGCAAAAGAACAACTCCAGCTTAACAAAGCAGATTTTGATTTACCGAGACTTACAAGCGGTAAAATGTCAATTACTTCAAATGATGATATTTTAACTGTTAAGTATGAAAATGGCAGTGTTGAATTTTCAGAAGAAACTGGTGAAATGTTAAGCTACAAGAGAAATGGTGTAAGCATCTTGAATAAAACTCCTGTTTCTCATAAAGGCTTTATGTTAAATCTTGCAAGAGCATACCTTGATAACGATGCTGATGTAACACTTCAGATGTGGAAGGAACAAAACCTTTCTAATCCGAAAATTGAAGTTAACGATATAAGCGCAGAAGTGAAATCAGGAATTGCAACTGTTTCAGAGTATTTAACTGTTTATGGTAAGGAAGACCCGATTTTTGATGCTCATATTCTTTACATTATCGGCGGTAATGGTGTTATAGATATTGAGGTTGCCATAAAGCGTACTGTAGATGGCGAAAAAGTTTTAACATCAGTTCCAAGAATCGGCCTTACAGTTGAATTAGATAAAAAATTTAATAAGTTCGAGTATTTCGGACGTGGCGACAGAGAATGCCTTAATGACTTCAAAGCACAGTCTTACGTAGGACTTTACGAAAGTACAGTTGTTGAAAGTAATGAGCCTTACATTCGTCCACAGGATAACTCAAACCACTGTGATACAAAATATGTGAAGCTTATGAGTGATGATGCAGAGGTGCTCATTTACTCTGACAGAGATTTCACTTTCAATATTCATAATTATACACAGGAAACTCTCGCTAAAGCTAAGCACAGAGAAGATGTAGTTGACGAAAAAACAACTTTTGTTACTCTTGATGGCTTTACAAGAGGTACAGGTACAAACTCATGCGGTTCTACAACTCTCCCGCAATATACTATTGATTTATCAAAAGAACTTACATTTAATTTTGTAATTGTTCCTGATAAAAAAGAGGGCTAAAATATGGCAATGTTAGAATATATTTATCATTCAACTGAGAGCGAGAATTATAAAAAAATTCTCACTCTCAGAGAAGCAGATATAAAAGATGAAAAGGCTTTTCATTTAAGCATTATTATTGGCGAAGATATTATTGCTTGTGGTAGTCTTGCTGAAATAGAAAGTGGCGTTTTTGAAATATATGGATTGCTTGTAAAAGAGCAATACAGATTAAATGGTCTCGCTACAAAAATTGTTGAAAGATTTAAAAAAGAGGCAAAAGAAAATGGTGCTGTTGAAATTTTCTCGAATGCACCAGTTTCAACTGTTCGCTTCTTTGAAAAGAATGGTATGGCGGTTGATGGCGTATCATTCCCACAGGGAGACTCACGTTTTATAAAATGCTCATATCAATTCATTTTTGATGATGCAAATTGGGTTTCTTTCCACGGCGAAAAAGATGCAGTAATCGCACGTAAAGATTTTTATGTTGAAACAATAAAAGAAACGATTCTTTATGCCACAGGACTTGGTTTCTGCGAGATTTATATCAATGGTAAAAAGATTTCAGACAGACTTTTAGCACCAGCGTGGACCAACTACGTTTCTGTTGATTCAAAAATAATGTCTTACCCGATTTTCGATAAAATGACACAAAGAATTCTTTATGAAAAATTAGATGTAACAGAATTTCTTGTTGAAGGTAAAAACACCATTGTTTTCCATATCGGCGGTGGCTGGTTCTGTCAGTATGAATCAATTGGAGAATTAGCACCACACTATGGTGATATAATGCTCTGCTTTAAATTAATGCAAGGCGAAAGGCAAATTGCCGAAAGTGATGATAGAGTAAGATATACAAAGTCATACATAAGAAAATCTAATATTTACTATGGCGAAGAGCACGATGCACGTATTGGTAATTATGATTTTTCTACTGTGGATTGCGATATAGATGACTGGAAAAAGGCAGAAGAAATTAAAAGACCTCTTTCAGTTTTACAAGAGCAGGATTGCATACCAGATAAGGTTATAAGAACAATTAAGCCAAAGTGTATTTATAGCCACGGAGATATCAAGCTTTATGATATCGGTGAAAATATTGCAGGTTATGCAGTAATTAAATTCCACGATGATACGTCACACAGTGGTGTTTGTGATATTCGTTATGCAGAAAATATCAACGATGATTTCACTCTTAACTTTAATTCTGCTGGCTGGGAATCACGTGTTCAGAAAGACAGATTTATCCGTGACAGATTTAAAACAGAATTCCACACTCGTTTTACCTGGCACGCTGCAAGATATTTTGAAGTTGTTGGCGATGCAGATGTAGTTGAGTACAGAGTTACTCACACAGATTTAAAGCAGATAGTAAACTTTAAATCGTCCGATGAAACTTTACAATGGATTTTTGATGCATTTATAAGAACACAGCTTAGTAATACACACGGTTGTATTCCATCTGACTGCCCACACAGAGAAAGACTCGGTTACACAGGTGATGGTCAATTAGCGGCTGAAGCGGTTATGACTTGCTTTGATGCGGAAAAAATGTATAGAAAATGGATGCAGGATGTTGCAGACTGTCAGGATATTTATAACGGTCACGTTCAGCATACAGCTCCGTTCCGTGGTGGCGGAGGTGGCCCTGGTGGCTGGGGTGGTGCAATTGTATTTGTGCCATACTCATTCTATAAATTCTATAAAGATAAAAGCTTTTTAAAAAAATATTACCAGAATATGTTAAACTTCTTAGATTATATGGAAGATAGAAGTGAAAATGGTCTTGTAGTAAGAGAAGAGTTAGGTGGTTGGTGCCTTGGTGACTGGTGTTCACCTGATAATAAAAATCTTATTCCAGAGCCTTTTGTTAATACATATTTCTTAATAAAAGCATTTAAGCAAGTTATTGAGATTTCAGAGGTTTTGGGAAAAGAAGCAACAGAATTAAAGGCAAGACTTGAAAACGTTATCAATTCATTTAAAAATGCCTATTATGACGAGAAAACAGGCACGTTTTGTTCATCACTTGAAGCAAGTGATGCCTACGCTTTCGATATTGGCTTAGGTGACGAAAAAACACTTAAAGCGATTGTTGATAAGTATGAATCGCTTGGTGAATTTGATACTGGTATTTTTGGTACCGATATTTTAATTCGTGTGCTTTGTGAAAATGGCTATAAAGATTTAGCAAAAAAACTTTTAACTTCAGAAAAAGAGAACACCTTCTACAATATGAAAAAGCACGGCGCTACAACTCTCTGGGAAAACTGGAATGGTGAAGCTTCGCACAGTCACCCGATGTTTGGTGCAGTTGTGCAATATATTGTAAAGTATTTCAACGAAGCGTAAAAGTGCATAATTAAACAAGGTGAATAAAATCAAAAAGAATGTAGGTAGAAAATGCTTGCATTCTTTTGTTTATATTGCGAATTTACCGAGAGTGAAATGTTGTTGTATAATAATAGTATAAACTATCAGGAGTGGTTTTATGAAAAAATCTATTAAACGAATACTTTGTGCTATGTTGGTGTTAGTATTTATATTTGCTAACGCTAATGTTGCATTTGCGGCGGAACTTAAATATCCAGAGGTAAAACTCAGTTATCCTAAACTTTATAATTCTACTGCAATAGACATACTTGATTTTGAAAACTGTATTGATGTAGCAAAGTTTAATGCTTATATGGTTGAACAATTAAAACTTGATGACTGTGTCAATGGTTCTGATTATGTTCACGTTGATGTCAGTGAATTTAAAATTCCGAGTAGTATGAGTAATAGCATAAGTGAATTTATATGGTACAATTCTCCTGAATTGTTCAATATATCTGGTATGAATTACACATTGAATTCAACAAGAGAATATATCTCGAGTATATATTTCGCTACTTATTATACAAAAGAAGAATATGCAAAAATGCATTCTAAAATGGTAGAATACGCTGAGATTTTATTATATGACGTTAAAGGTAACGATAGTTTGAGTGACGTAGAAAAAGCACTTATTTTACATGATAGACTCGCAGCATTTAATGAATATGATTACGAGAGTTATAAGAATAATACAATACCACAAAGTTCTTATAATGCTTATGGTGCATTAGCTCTTGGTACATCTGTGTGTATGGGTTATGCATTGGCTTACGATTACCTTTTGGAACAGGTTGGAATAAAATCTGAATACTGCTCTTCTGATGTTCTTTTCCACGCTTGGAATATAGTTTATATAGATAATAAACCTTACCACGTTGACGTCACCTGGGATGACCCTGTATGGGATGTTACGGGTAGAGTTAATCATAGAAATTTCTTAAGGTCAACTCAAGGTATAATTGAAACTGGTCATATTGGCGATGATGGAACAGTCGACTTTACTAATACTCCTGTAGATACAACCTATGATAACTACTTCTGGCAGAATTCAGAGGCTTCGTTTGAAGTTATTGGCGATAAAATCTACTATATAGATGATGTAGATATGAAGTTATACGAAGTCGACGATATAAACGATGCTGTTACAAAAACGTCACTTACAACAATATCAGATTTCAGTAATTTTATGTGGTTTTATAATAATGGCTCGTATTATGGTGGTTCGTATTCAAAATTAGGTAGTAGTTATGGACTTCTTTACTATTCAATGCCAGATGGAATTTCGTGCTATAACCCTGTGACACAGGAAGCAAAAATGGTTTTAACTCTTGAAGAACTTGAGGAAACTTATCCTGGTCGCACTTCAGATTATGATGTAACCGGAATGAACGTCTTCGCTTGTATTGTTTCTGGTGAGTATTATAACGATCCTTGGTACGAGTCTGCTGATGTTAAGAAAGATAATTATTTTATAATTGCTTTACACGAAGAAGCAAGTGAGTGGACCATTGTAACTCCTGCAACAGCTACAACCAAGGGTAAAAAAGTGCTTAAATGCACAAAGTGTAATGAGAATATAAAAACAGAAGAAATACCTGTTGTCAGTGAGCATACTTGTAACTGGAGCGATTGGGAAACAGTAGTAACTGCAACTTGTTCCACAGAAGGAAAACAAATTTCAAAATGCTCAATATGTTACGAAGAAAAAACTCAGATGTTAAAGAAACTTGAACATAACTTTACAGAACATACAATTCAGGCTACCTGTAATGCGACAGGCTTGAAATACAAAGAATGTTCAGTTTGCAAAACAAAAGTTACGGTAGAAACCATCTCTGCTACGGGAGAACATACGGCAAGCACTGAGTGGGTGACTGGTAAGGTGGCAACCTGTGTCTCTGAAGGTTATGATTATCTTCCTTGTGTGACTTGTGGTGCAGAACTCGAAAGAAAGACCACAGCACAATTACCACACGGTGAAACAGAGCTTGCTGATGTTAAAGCAGCTACTTGTACACAAGAGGGCTATTCAGGTAACCAGCGTTGCAAGACTTGTAAAACGATAATCTCTTATGGCGCTAAAACAGCAAAGGTAGCCCACAAGAGCTCAGACTGGATTATAGAAAAAATAGCAACATTTACTCAGGATGGTGCTAAATACAGAAAATGTACAGTTTGTGGAGAGAGACTTGAAACGGTTGTTATTCCGAAGCTCACACATAAATCAGACGGTGGTACAATAACGAAGCAACCGACCTGTGCAGAAGAGGGTATTAAAACCTTTAAATGCACAAAGTGTGACGAGGTAATAAGAACAGAATCAATTCCTGCAACTGGTGCTCATAATTCAAACACAAAAATCCCTGGTAAAGTAGCAACCTGTACTGCTACTGGACTTACAGATGGTGCTAAGTGCTCAGTTTGTGGCACGGTAACAGTGGCACAACAGGTAATCTCTGCAACAGGACATAAGACTGTTGTTATAAATAAGGTTGATGCAAGCTTTAAAGCAGATGGATACACGGGTGATACAAAATGTACAGTTTGTGGTATGGTAACTAAAAAAGGTGCGGTAATACCAAAGTTGGTGCTTGTGGCTCCTGTATTCACATCAATAGCGCCTACAACAGGTGGTGTGAAATTTACGTGGACTGCTGTGCCAAATGCGGTAAAATATAAGATTTACAGAAAAACTTATCACCCTTCAACAGGTAAATGGGATAGTAAGTGGAAAAAGATAAATAAGGTAGAAGTAAAAGGTACAGAATATGTTGATGGCACTGCGAAACTCGGTACACAATATATGTATTTAATTAAAGCGGTAAATGGTAAGGCAACCAAGAATTCGGCGGCATCTTCAGCAGTTATGTTCAAAATTTCACCAACACCAACAGCACATCTCAAATCAAATGGTATTAAGGTTAAGTGGGCAGAAACAGTAGTAAGTGCTGAAAATTACAGGATTTACCGTGCAGAATATAATGAGAGTACGAAAAAATATAACTCTTATAAAAAGGTAAAAACTGTAAAGGGTACAACAAAAAGCTGGACAGATACAACAGTAGTTAGTGGTAAGAAATACAAGTATTGTGTTAAAGCAGTAAGAGGTAAGGTTGTTTGCGATAAGGTTCAGACAAAGTCTATGTACTTCTTAACAAAGCCAACTGCAACAGCTACAAAAGCTGCAAACGGAATTGCAGTTAACTGGAATCAGATTCAGGGAGCAACAAGCTTCAAAATTTATCGTGCAACATTCCAGAATGGAGCGTGGACAGGTTACAGTCATATAGCAACAGTTGGGGCAACAACAAGTTATCTTGATTCGGCAACAGTAGCAGGAGTACAATATAAATACAAAGTAAAGGCAGTTAAGAGCAAAACTGGTCAGACAAGCTCAGCAACTGCTACAGTAACAAGATAAAATTAAAGCCACGGCAGAGATGTCGTGGCTTTTGGTATATAATGAAAATAAGAATGTAATATAAAATAAAAACAAAAAAACGACCACCCTATTGGGTGGTCGCTTTTATTAGTGTCGGCATCGCCCTATTTTCCCGAGCAGCTTCCCGCTAAGTATTTTCGGCACTGTTGAGCTTAACTACCGTGTTCGGAATGGGAACGGGTGGACCCTCAACGCCATCAACACCGACTACAGAGAACTTTGATATCCTCTGAAACAGTGTTTGTATTATATCACAACAAAAATAAAAGTCAATACTTTTTTATAAAAAATTCTAAAAAATTTTTTGTTAAATCATAAAAATGTGAAAATGTTTAAAAATATATATTTTTTTATTAAAAAGATGTTGATTATTTACAAAAAATATTGCATAATGTATGAGTGGTATTTTGAATTTGTAAATCTTTTTTGTTTGGAGAGATAGAAATGGAAAAGAAATATGCTATTGCTTATGATATAGGCACAACAGGTGTTAAAACTTGTATATTTGAATTAGCGGAAAATTTAAAACTTGTAGCGGCAGCATCTGAAGGCTACAAACTTTACGTTTTCCAAGACGGTGGTGCAGAGCAGGACCCAAATGAATGGTGGTCTGCTTTATGTAGCACTACTAAAAAAGTTTTAGAAAAAAGTGGGCTCAGCACTGAAAATATTGTTGGTATTTCATTCTGTTCTCAGATGCAGGGCGTTGTTCTTGTAGATAAAGATGCTTTACCAGTAAGACGTGCTATGAGTTATATGGACCAGAGAGCGCGTGAAGAATTAAAAGAAGGTATTGCACATGGTTTTAAAATAGCGGGGGCTAACGTGCCTAAACTTTTAATTTCACTTAAAATTACTGG
Organism: Oscillospiraceae bacterium; assembly: GCA_015066465.1. GTDB lineage: Bacteria > Bacillota > Clostridia > Oscillospirales > Acutalibacteraceae > DTU089. Next base: position 616 of record SVOI01000039.1, on the reverse strand, counting down.
TGCGGTTGCGGCATCTGTAAAAGACCCTGTATGGAAATATAAATGGGTTGAAAAACATGAACCAGAAAACTTTAAACGAGTACATAAATGGTTAGACGTAAAAGAATATTTTATTGCACGTATGACGGGCGAGTTCTGTATGACTCACGACTCTGCTTTTGCTACTGAACTTTATGATATTAAAAAACGTGAATTCAGTAAAACGATGTGCAAAATGTTAAAGGTTAATTTTGACCATTTACCGGAAATTAAAAAATCAACTGAAAAAATCGGTACGCTTACCAAAAAGGCTGCAGAAGAATTGGGTCTTAAAGAGGGTACGGCAGTTTTCGGTGGTGGCGGTGACGCTTCACTTATCGGCGTTGGTGCTGGTGCAGTTGCAAATGGCGATACTCACGTTTATAGTGGTACTTCTGGTTGGGTTTCAACAGTTGTTCCAAAAAGTATTGTTGATGCTTCTGCTATGATTGCGGCGGTTGTAGGTGCCGAAGAAGGTAAATATAACTACTTTGCAGAACTTGAAACTGCGGGTAAATGTCTTGAGTGGGTAAAGGATCATTTGGCTCTTGACGAGATTGATATTTATTTGGAAAAGAAAAATATCACCGATAGTTAC
>SVOI01000038.1 GCA_015066465.1 Oscillospiraceae bacterium | reverse complement strand
AACTTAAGTTAGTAAGACCCCTCAAGGACTATGAGGTTGATAGGCTGCGTGTGTAAGCATGGTGACATGTTCAGCTAAGCAGTACTAATAGGTCGAGGGCTTGACCATTTCGTTTGTTTCTTCGCTTTCCTTTATTCAGTTTTCAGGGTACATTAAAACCGTAGCAATAGCTACGGTTTATTTTTTTTATAAAAAACATTATCAATTTTTTAAATCTTATTAATTAAATATTCCTATATTATTGATTCTTGACAAAATTAACCTATAGTGATAATATAACATTATTAAATTTTAGGAGAAATAGTTATGACAAATTCATTTGTAGCTTCATACTATTATTACTATTACTTAGAAAATTGAGTAATAGTGATTTGTGCTGCATTTATTTGTTTTTTTCCCTTAGCAGTAAAATCACTGCTGAGGGTGTTTTTATTTTATAAATAATTTTAGAGGGTTGATAAATATGGTGAATTTAACTATTGGTGTTGTAGGTATGGGTCTTATAGGTGGTTCACTTGTTAAGGCTATAAAAAAGAATACAAAACATAAGGTCTATGGTTTTGATATTTCAGAAGAAACTGTAAAAAATGCATTGAAAGAAAAAACTATTGATAAAGAACTCACAAGTGAAAATCTTAAAGAGTGTGATTATGTATTTATTCCACTTTACCCAGAAGCAGTAAAAGATTATTTAATTAAAAATGCAAAGAATTTTAAAGAAAATGCAGTTGTAATTGATTGTGCAGGTGTTAAACGCTGTGTATGTGACGATTGTTTTGATATTGCAGAAAAGAATGGATTTACATTCATAGGTGGTCATCCAATGGCTGGTACTCAGTTTTCTGGTTACGAAAACTCAAAGGATACAATGTTCCACAACTCACCATTCATTTTGACACCAAAGGAAAATGAAGATATTTTAACACTTGCAAATGCACGTGAGGTTATAATTTCTATCGGTTTTGGTCGTGTATCTGTTATGACTGCTGAAAGACACGACAAATTGATTGCTTTTACTTCACAGCTTGCACACATTGTTTCAAATGCTTACATAAAAAGTCCGTCATCAAGTCAACGTAAAGGTATTTCGGCTGGTAGTTACAAGGATTTAACCCGTGTTGCATATTTAAACGAAAATATGTGGACAGAGTTGTTTTTAGAAAATAAGGATAATCTTATATTTGAATTGGATTATCTTATAGAAGAACTTAAGAAGTATAGCGAGGCTATGAAAAATGATGATGCAGTAATGCTCAAACAACTTCTTAAAGATGGTAGATTAGCAAAAGAAAAAGCTGATTAATAAAAATTAAAGGCAGATAGATTTTTTTGAAATCTATCTGCCTTTTTGTTGCAACAATATATAAAAATATGTTATAATAAATATATATGCGTTTATTAAATTTTCAAGGAGGTGCGGTATGGATAAATTCATTTTACATTCAAATTACAAGCCAACTGGCGATCAGCCAGAAGCTATAAAAGCACTTACAGATGGTGTAAATAAAGGTCTTAAGGAGCAGACTCTTTTGGGTGTTACTGGTTCAGGTAAAACCTTTACTATGGCAAATATTATTGCTAACGTAAATAAGCCTACTTTAGTTCTTGCTCACAATAAAACTCTTGCCGCACAGCTTTGCACTGAATTCAAAGAATTCTTCCCAGAAAATGCGGTAGAATATTTTGTTTCTTATTACGATTATTATCAGCCTGAAGCATATATTCCTACAACTGATACTTATATCGAAAAAGATAGTGCGGTAAACGATGAAATAGATAAGCTCAGGCACTCTGCAACTTCAGCGCTTTCTGAAAGACGAGATGTAATTATAGTTGCATCGGTTTCATGCATTTATACTCTTGGTGACCCTATTGATTACAGAAGTATGGTTATTTCTTTAAGAACTGGTATGCAAAAAGAAAGAGATGCGCTTCTTAATAAATTAGTTTCTATTCAATATGAACGAAACGATGTAGCCTTTGAAAGAAATAAATTCAGAGTAAAGGGCGACACAGTTGAAATATTCCCTGTTTATTCTTCAGAGAATGCTATAAGAGTTGAATTTTTTGGCGATGAAATCGACAGAATTTCGGAGTTTAATCCACTTACAGGTGAAATAAAATGCAACCTTTCTCACGTTGCTATTTACCCTGCATCTCACTATGTTGTTGAGCACGAAAAGATGGAAAGAGCTTTAGAAGAAATATATAATGAAATGACCGAAACTGCTGAGAATTTCAAAAAAGAAGGTAAGCTCTTAGAAGCGCAAAGAATTATGCAAAGAACTCAGTATGATATTGAAATGCTTCGTGAAACTGGCTTTTGTAAAGGTATTGAAAACTATTCACGTGTTATGTCTGGCAGAGAGCCAGGAACAGCGCCGTTTACACTTCTTGATTATTTCCCTGATGATTACTTGTTATTTGTTGACGAATCTCACGTAACACTACCACAAGTCCGTGGTATGTTTGGCGGTGACCGTTCGAGAAAAGAAAGTCTTGTTAATTTTGGTTTCAGACTTCCGTCTGCATTTGATAACAGACCACTTAAGTTTGATGAATTCTATGAGAAAACAAATCAAAGAATTTTTGTCAGTGCTACACCAGGTGAATTTGAAAAGTCAAAGAGTGCGCAAATTGCAGAACAGGTTATAAGACCAACCGGTCTTTTGGACCCTGAAATATTTGTGAGAAGTACTGACGGACAGATAGATGATTTAATTTCTGAAATCAATATAAGAGTTGACAGAAAAGAGCGTGTTTTAGTTACAACTCTTACACGAAAAATGGCAGAAGATTTAACTGAATATCTTGAAGGCTGTAAAATCAAAGTCCGTTATATGCACTTTGATGTTGATACAATTGAACGAATGGAAATCATAAGGGATTTAAGACTCGGTGAATTTGATGTTTTAGTTGGTATTAACCTTTTACGTGAAGGTCTTGATATTCCAGAGGTTTCACTCGTTGCAATTCTTGATGCTGATAAAGAGGGATTTTTAAGAAGTGAAACTTCATTAATTCAGACAATAGGCAGAGCGGCACGTAACGCTAATGGTCAGGTAATTATGTATGCTGACGAGGTTACTCGCTCAATGGAAAATGCTATCACCGAAACTTACCGTCGTCGTGAAAAGCAGATGAAATATAACGAAGAAAACGGAATTATTCCCGAAACTATCAAAAAAGACGTTCGTGAAATTCTCGAGATTTCTTCAAAAGATAACGTTCAGGAAAGAATTGCTAAAAAGCGTCTTTCGCAGAATGATAAAAATCAATTGATTGAAAAACTTACAAAAGAAATGAGAGCAGCCGCAAAGCTTCTTGAATTTGAACATGCGGCATATTTAAGAGACCAGATTGAAAAGATTAAGAACAGTTAAAATAAAGGTGTTAAAATGGAAAAGAATTTAAAAGTAAAAGGTGCAAAGGTACACAATTTAAAAAATGTAAACGTTGAAATACCAAGAGATAAGCTTGTAGTTTTTACAGGTCTTTCTGGCTCGGGTAAATCTTCACTTGCATTCGATACAATTTACGCCGAGGGTCAAAGAAGATATATGGAAAGCCTCTCTTCTTACGCACGTCAGTTTTTAGGTCAGATGGATAAGCCTGACGTTGAAAGCATTGAAGGTCTTTCACCAGCAATTTCAATCGACCAGAAAACAACTTCAAAAAATCCACGTTCAACCGTTGGTACTGTAACAGAAATTTATGACTATCTTCGTCTTTTATATGCAAGAGTCGGTGTGCCACATTGTCCTGTTTGTGGTAAAGAAATTAAAACACAGACAATTGACCAGATTGTAGATAAAGTAATGGAGCTTCCTGATGGCACAAAATTCCAGGTTTTAGCGCCTATTGCAAAAGGCAAAAAAGGTGAATTTAAAAAAGAACTTGAACACGCTTCAAAATCTGGTTACGTAAGAGCGAGAATTGACGGGATTATTTATGACTTGTCAGAAGATATTAAGTTAGAAAAGAATATTAAGCACACTATTGAAATTATTGTTGACAGACTCGTAATGAAGCGTGATATTACGTCTCGTCTTTCTGATTCTTTAGAAACTGCATTTTCTATTACAGATGGTACAGTTTTAATTGCCGTTGTAGATGGCGAAGAGCAGTTGTATTCACAGAATTTTGCTTGTCCTGAGCATGGCTCGTTTATGGATGAATTAGAGCCAAGAATGTTCTCTTTCAATAATCCGTTTGGTGCTTGCCCTACTTGCTCTGGTCTTAGTATGTTTTTACGTGTTTCAGAGGATTTATTAGTGCCTAACAGAAATCTTTCTATAAATGAAGGTGCAATCAAGGGTTGCGGTTGGGGTCAGAGTGATAAAAGTACCATTGCTGGTATGTATTACACTGCACTCGCAGAAAAATACAACTTTACTTTCGATACACCATTTAAAGAAATTTCAAAAGAAGGTCAGGATGCAATCTTTTATGGTACAAAAGGTGAAAGAATGCAGGTTACACGTGTTAATGAATATGGTAGCGGAACTTATATGACCGATTTTGAAGGTATTATAAATAACCTCGAACGCCGTCACAGAGAAACTACAAGTGACTGGTCAAGAAACGATATTGAGCAATATATGGTTGAATGTCCTTGTCCTGACTGTAAGGGTAAAAGGCTTAAACCAGCTTCATTAGCAGTAACAGTCGGCGGTAAAAATATTATGGAATTTACCGATATGTCTGTAAGGGAAGAATTAGAGTTTATAGAGAATATAGAAGAAACCCTTTCAGAAAAAGACAGAAAAATCGGTAAGCAAATATTTAAAGAAATTCGTTCACGCCTTTCATTCCTTTGTGACGTTGGTCTTGATTATTTAACACTTTCTCGTTCTGCTGGTACCCTTTCAGGTGGTGAAAGTCAGAGAATAAGACTTGCTACACAAATTGGTTCATCTTTAATGGGTGTTTTATATATCTTAGATGAGCCAAGCATTGGTCTTCACCAGCGTGATAATGATAAGCTTTTACAGTCGCTTAAAAATTTAAGAGATTTAGGTAATACTTTAATTGTTGTTGAACACGATGAAGATACTATGAATGCCGCAGACTACATTGTTGACGTTGGTCCTGGTGCTGGTGTTCACGGTGGTGAAATTGTATTCCAAGGTACAGTTAAAGATATTAAAAAGTGTAAAAATTCTATTACGGGTCAATACCTTTCAGGTAAGCGAAAAATTGAAGTGCCGGCAACAAGACGTGAGGGTAATGGTAAATCACTTATAATTAAAGGTGCTAAAGAAAATAACCTTAAAAACATTGACGTTGAAATTCCACTTGGTAAATTTGTTGCTGTAACTGGTGTTTCTGGTTCTGGTAAATCTTCTTTAATAAATGAGATTTTATTTAAGAAGTTATCCGCAGAGCTTAATGGTGCGAGAAAATTCCCTGGTAAGCACGATGAAATAACTGGACTGGAGCATCTTGATAAGGTTATTGATATTGACCAGTCACCAATTGGTAGAACTCCACGTTCAAACCCTGCAACATACACGGGTGTGTTTACAGATATCCGTGAGCTTTTCGCACAAACTCAGGATGCAAAAATGAAAGGCTATGGTGCGGGCAGATTTTCATTCAACGTAAAAGGTGGCCGTTGTGAAGCCTGTGAGGGTGACGGTATTATAAAGATTGAAATGAACTTCCTTTCAGACGTTTACGTGCCTTGTGAGGTTTGCCACGGTGCAAGATATAACAGAGAAACTCTCGAGGTTCTTTACAAGGGTAAGAGTATTTCAGACGTTCTTAATATGACAGTTGAAGAAGCAACTGAATTCTTTAAAAATCACCCTAAAATTCACAAAAAATTAGCAACTCTTAATGACGTTGGCTTAGGTTACATTACGTTGGGTCAGCCAGCAACAACTCTTTCAGGTGGTGAAGCTCAGAGAGTTAAATTAGCAACTGAGCTTTCAAGACGTTCAACAGGCAGAACTATTTATATTTTAGACGAGCCTACAACTGGACTTCATTCAGCAGACGTAAGCAAACTTTTAGAAGTGCTTAACAGACTTGTTGATGCTGAAAACAGTATTGTTGTAATTGAGCACAACCTTGACGTTATTAAAACTGCTGACTATATTATAGATTTAGGTCCTGAAGGCGGTAACGGCGGTGGTACTGTTGTTGCAACTGGTACACCTGAAGAAGTAGCCAAAAATAAAAAATCGTATACAGGGCAGTATCTTAAAAACGTATTAGCAAAATAATATTGCTATTTATTTTGAAAAACTGTATAATTGATAAGATATATCAAAAAAAGGAGTAAGTAATTTTATGAAAGCAAGCGAAAGCATTGGTAATTACGATATTAAAGTAAGAGAATACACAAACTATGCAATTAAAAGCATAAAGAATTGTTGCAAGAATTTTGGTCCAAGACCAACTGGTAGCGAAGCAGAAAAGAACGCTCAGGAATATATGATGAATGACCTTAACAATTTCTGCGATGAGGTTACACGTGAAGAGTTTAAGGTAAGTGATAAGGCGTTTATGTCATGGATAAGAATAGGTGTTGTTTTAGCAATAATTGCTATTGCAATGTTTACTTTAGGCTTTTACGTTGTTTCTTTAGCACTTTATGCAGTGACAATTCTTATGATTGTTTTAGAATTTGTATTTTATAAACCTGTGTTGGATGTTTTCTTCAAAAAGAAAACTGCTGGTAACGTTTACGGCGTAAGAAAAGCAAAGGGAGACACAAAAAAGAGAATTATTCTTTGTGCTCATACTGACTCAGCTTATGAATGGAAATATACATACAAAACAGGTAGAAAAGGCGTAGCATTTAACATTTACGGTGCGGTAGCTTCTCTTTTACTTGGTTTAGGTATTTCTATTTATGCAGTTGTTGCAAATGGTGCTTTTTCAGATATTGTCTGGCTTTCAGAAGGCTTGATATCTAAAATTTTAGCAGTTGTACTTTACCTTACAATTATTATTTATTGCTTCAATTTCAGCTTTATAAACTATAAAAATCCTGTTACAGGCTGTATTGATAATTTAAGTGGTGTGTTTATTTCAAATGCAGTTGCAAAATATCTTAACGATAACGACATACGTTTTGAAAATACAGAGGTTTGTGTGCTTTTAACAGGTGCTGAAGAAGCAGGTCTTCGTGGCTCAAAATCATTTGTTAAAAATCATCCTGAATTACAGAAAAGGGATGTTGAAACAGTTGTAATGGGTGTTGATACAATCTGCGAAATGGACTTTATGAAAATTTATAGTAAGGATATGAATGGTCTTACTAAAAATGATGTAAGAGTTGCAAAGCTTATTCAGGAAGGTGCAAAAAATGCTGGCTTCGACGTACCAACAGGCGTTATTGAATTAGGTGCAACAGACTCAGCAGCATTTTCACAAAAAGGTATTCCAGCGGCTACTTTTGTTGCTATGAATCCTGAACCATCAAGATATTATCATACAAGACTCGACACAGTAGAAATGATAAAACCACAGGCTATTGATGCTGGTGTTAAAATTGCTCTTGAAACAGTATTTTTATACGATGAAAAGGGTATATGATTATGACTGAAAAAAATCTTAATCATAAGCTTACTGGTAGTGGTGCTTTGCTTAATGAAAACGGAGCACTTCGTGAAGCTGGTTGGGCAAATAGCTTAGTTTATGACTATTCTCGTTCAATGGTAAAGGCTAATAAATCACGCCTTAAAGAATGGGATTACTACCACGTTATAAACAACGAAGGAAAATATGCCGTTTCTTTTACGTTTGCAGATAACGGCTATATGGGGCTTATAGATTGCTCTGTATTTGACTTTGTAACTAAAGAAAAATTCTCTGCAACGGAAATTCCCATTATGCCAATGGGTAAATTAGGCTTACCACCTACAAGTGAAAAAGGTGATATTACCTTTAAAAACAAGTCTTGTGAATTTCATATAGACAGAACTGAAACAGGGAGACACTTTTATTGTGATTTTATAAGAACATTTAACCATACAGAGATTGTTGCCGATATTTATTTAGAGCAACCACCAATGGATACAATGGTTATTGCTACTCCTTGGAAAGAGAATAAAAAAGCGTTTTATTATAACCAAAAAATTACTTGTATGAGAGCAAAAGGCTCTGTAACAGTTAAAGGTAGAACATATACCTTTGATGACAGTAAAGATTACGGTATTCTTGACTGGGGCAGAGGAGTATGGACTTATGATAATACTTGGTTCTGGGGTGTTGGCAGTGGTACAGTAAACGGCAAACCATTCGGTTATAATATTGGCTATGGGTTTGGCGATACTTCGAAGGCTTCTGAAAATATGCTCTTTTATGATGGTAAATGTCATAAATTAGATTTAGTTGATTTTTGCATTCCTGAAAACGTAATGGATACATGGAATATGACTTCGAGTGATAATCGCTTCAGAATGCAGTTTACACCATTCTTTAATGACAGAACTGATATTTCAGTTGGTATTATGTCACAACACGCCGATAAACTTTTTGGTATGTTAAATGGTGTAGCGATACTCGACGATGGTACTGAATTAAAAATAGAAAATATGCCTGTGTTCCACGAACGAGTGCATAATAAATGGTGATAAAAAACGTATAATAATTTATAATAACTTCGGGGGGTGCTTTTATGCTTTGTCAGAATTGCAAAAAAAATGAAGCAAATATGCACATGAAAAGAATAATAAATGGTAGTGCAACAGAAGTTCATCTTTGCACAGACTGTGCCCGTTCACTTGGTTACGGTGATGCTTTTTCTTTGGGCTTTTCAGACCTTTTCAGTGATTTATTGGGACGAAGTGAAAAAAGTCTTAATGGAGAAAGAGCTTTAAGGTGTTCGCTTTGTGGCAAGAGCTTTAATGATATTGTAGAGAGTGGCAGAGTTGGTTGTGCTGAATGCTACGTTACTTTCTATGATAAGCTTTTACCAACCTTAAGAAAAATTCACGGAAAAACTACTCATCAGGGTAAAATTCCAACAGATTTTACTGAGAATAAAAGTAACTCAGTAAGAGATATAGATGAACTTAAAAAGGCGTTGAAAGAAGCAATAGAAAAAGAAGAATTTGAATTGGCGGCTACTCTTCGTGATGAAATCAATGCTTTAAGTGGAGGTGCTTTTTAATGGGTGCAAAATGGTATTTAGGTACTGGTGTTCAGAATGACGTTATAATAAGCACAAGTATTCACTTAGTAAGAAATTTAAGAGAGTTTCCGTTTCCTCATATGCTCTCTTTACAAGATAAATTGAAAGTAAACGCTATAATAAAAGAAGCATCTGACTCACTCGAGGATTACAGCTTTAATTATTTAGAGATGAAAACACTTTCTCAATATGAGGTTGTGTCCCTCGCTGAAAGGCATCTTGTAAGCCCTGAGTTTGCTTCTTCTCGTGATGGCAGAGCACTTTTAATTACAGACGATGAATCTGTAAGTGTAATGCTTAATGAAGATGACCATATTCGTTTTCAGGTTATGTATGCGGCATTTTCTCTTGATGAAGCATATAAAACAGCTAATAAAATAGATAATGCACTTTCAAGTAAATTAAATTTTGCTTTTGATGAAAGAATAGGTTATTTAACACAGGACCCTACAATTATAGGTACTGGTATGAAAGCATCTGTATCACTTCATTTACCAGGGCTTGTGTCACTTATGCAAATACCAAAGCTTATTTCAACTGTTCAGAAATTAGGCCTTACACTTCGTGGTTCTTATGGTGAAGGTGCTTCTGCAAAAGGTGATATGTTCCAACTCAGTAACAGCATCACTTTAGGCATTTCTGAAAAAGCGGCTATTGAAAACCTTAAGTCAATCGCTTTGCAGATTGCGGCACAAGAAAGAGCGGCAAGAGAAGAGCTTTTGAAATTAACGGTTACAGAAGATAAAATTTTCAGAGCATACGGCGTGCTTAAATATGCAAGGCTTATTGATACTGACGAGCTTATGGATTTATTGTCTTTAGTTCGTCTCGGTGCGGTTAAAGGTTTAATTAATATTGATACCGCTAAAATTGAAGGTATGATGATTAATTTACAGCCTGCAACAATTTCACTTTCAGTTGACAGACCTTTAGACAGAAATGGCAGAGATGCTTTAAGAGCTCAACGTGTCAGAGAAATGTTGGGGTAATTTATGACGTTAAAACAAGATAAAAGAAAGCAATTAACTGCTTCGCTCCTTTTAACGCTTGCGGCATTTATATGGGGTAGTGCTTTTGTAGCACAAAGTGAAGCGTTAGATATTTTAGGCCACTTTACATTTCTTATGTCACGCTCATTCTTCGGTGTGTTAACACTTATTCCAGTTTCTGTTTTTATTTATAAAAAAGGGCAGAAATCTGGTGTTGGTGAAAACGGAGAATATAAATCATTTTTTTCAAAGGACTTATTGTTGGGTGGCTCTATTTGTGGTGTTGTACTCTTTACGGCATCAGAACTGCAACAAGTAGGCATTATTTCGTCAGGAGTGGGCAAATCAGGCTTTTTAACCACTCTTTACATATTAGCGGTTCCTGTTTTAGGACTCTTCTTGAAACGCAAAATAAAGCCGTTTATGTGGGTGTGCATAGCACTTGGTGTTATAGGAATGTATTTTTTATGTGTCAGTGAAACAAGTGCTCTCAATTTCGGAGATTTTATGCTCATACTCTGTGCAGTATGTTTTGCTGTGCATATTATGGTAGTTGACCACTTCGTAAAAAAGGTTGACGGTGTTCGTCTTTCTTTGGTGCAGTTCTTTGTTTGTGGTGTGCTTTCGTTAATTACTGCATTGATTTTTGAAACAATAGATTTTGCTTTGATTAAAGATGCAATTATTTCTATTCTTTATGCTGGCGTTTTATCGTCAGGCGTTGCTTATACGTTGCAGATTGTATCACAGAAAAATTTAAGCCCTACGGTAGCTTGTCTTATAATGAGTCTTGAGTCAGTTTTTGCGGCTCTTTCTGGTGCTGTGTTCGGCGAGCGACTTACAGGTAACGAAATATTCGGTTGTGTATTAGTTTTTATCGCAACAATATTGGCGCAGTTACCTATTGAGAATATAAAAAAGAGGCTGTAAAAAACGCTAAGTTTTTTTACAGCCTCTTTTTAGGGGATAGGAAAAAAGATGCAGAACGGACAAATCGAACAAAAACAAGGCTTTAGTCTTGTTTTTGCTTGCCCGAAGGCGTACATAGGTACGTCGAGTGGTGAGATTTGTTTGTAGCATAAAACGAAAAAATTTTGCAATTTTAGTTTTTTTGATAATTTATAGGGGTTCTTACAGTTATCTGCACTGTGGGAACCCCTTGATCTATATAGTTTTATGCGGTCTGCGCTTTTTTACAGCCCCTTTTTGTCAGGTTTTATTTGCAAGTTTAAATACGTCGTGTTGAGTGCCTAAAATCATAATGTGGTCGTTTTCTACAAACCTGTAATCAGCACCAGGAGCACCTGTAACTCTGTCGCCATTTTTAATAACGATAATGTTTACCTTGTAGTTTTTGCGTACGTTTACTTCCTGAATAGTTTTACCAATCCACGAAGTAAGAACAGGTATTTCATAAATTGCATATTCTTCAGTAATCTGAATTAAATCATAAATGTTTTTAGCGTTATATTTTAAACCGGTTTTTTCAGCAATTTCTCTTTCAGGGTAAATAGTGTCATCAGCACCTATTCGTTTTAAAAGATAAGCCTGTCTGTCACGCTTTGCAACAGAAACAACCTTTTTTGCACCTAATTCCTTAAGTAAAGATGTGATTTCAAGCGAAGCCTGAAAATCTCTGCCTATACAAACGAAACAGATGTCGAAGTTGTTTATACCTAAAGAACGAAGAACGCCTTCATTCTTACAGTCACCGATAAATGAATCTGGGAAGATTGTGTTTAAAGCTTCAACCTTTTCTTCGTTTTTATCTACTATAACAACGTCGTTACCAAGGTCTAACATTTGTTTTGCTAAGTGTTTACCAAATCTGCCTACGCCTATTACAAGTATTGATTGCATAATTTATTCTCCTTTAACCTACTATAACATTTTCTTTTGGTCTGTCAACAGGGGCATTAACCTTTTTTTCTGCGAGTGTGAGTACGAGTGTAAGACCACCGACTCTACCTCCAAACATTAGTGCAATAATAACTAATTTTGAAACACCTGAAAGCTCAGTTGTAATCCCCTTAGAAAGTCCAGAGGTGCTTATAGCACTTATTGTTTCAAAAATTGTGTCGGTAATAGAAAAGTTGTCAACCGTGCAAATAACAGCAGTTGCAGTAAATACCGCTACAATATAAATGACTAAAATTGCAACAGATTGCTTTAATACAGTTGTCGGAATTGAACGTTTAAAAACCTGTGGGTGAGTGTTGTTTCTTGCTGCTGCAACTGTAAATACAAACAAAACAGCAACAGTTGTTACTTTTATACCGCCACCAGTTGAGCCTGAACCCGCACCTATAAACATAAGAAGGTCTGTGAGCATTTCGCTTCCTTGAGAAATTTGAGTGTAATCAAGAGTTGCGAAACCAGCATTTCTGGGGGTTACCGAAGCAAATAAGGCTTTTATGACTTTTTCGCCTATAGGTAAGCCTTCAAAAAGGTTTTTGTCTTCAAAAATCATAAAGAGCAAGGCTCCACCAACAAACAAAATAAAGTTTGTTGCAAAAACAAGTTTTGAATGTAAAGAGTATTTTTGAAAGTGAAATTTGTGGTTTGTGACGTCATCCCAAACAAGAAAGCCAACACCACCGATAATGATAAGTATAATTAACGTGATACAAATCAGATAGTCGTTAGAATATGATGTTAAAGATGAAAAAGGCTCTTTTATGCCCATTAAGTCAAAGCCTGCATTACAAAAGGCTGAAACGGAATGGAATATTGAAAGTTCAATTCCGGGACCTATGCCGAATTCAGAGCAATATCTTATTGCTAAAATAGCTGCACCTATAAATTCAGTAATAAATGTTATAAAAAAGATTCTTTTTAATAACTTGACAACACCGCTTAAACGAAGGGTACCTTCAGATTGCATTAAAACTCGTCTTTCGTAAATTCCAATTCTTTTTCTCAAGAAAAGAGAGAACATCGAAATTACAATGATGAATCCTAAGTTGCCTATTTGTATGAGCAACAGAATTACTATTCTGCCGAACAGTGACCAGTGAGTGTATGTATCATAAATAACAAGCCCCGCACCGCTCATGGCACTTGTTGAAGTGAATATTGCATTTAAAATAGGTGTCATTTCGCCACTCTGTGAAGATATTGGCAAGGTTAAAAGAGTGGCACCTATTAAAGTTAAAAGTGCGAAGCTCAACACAATCGTCTGTGTATAAGTAAACTTCTCTCTTAGTTTTTCTAACATTCAAATTTCTCCATTTTCTAATAGCGTCGCAGACCCTTAATTCTGCATTCTGCATTTTGAATTCTGCATTGGCGAAGCCGTTATTCTTTCCAGAATTTTCTGTCAAGGCTTCTGTATTGAATTGCTTCAAAAATATGCTTTTTTTCTATCATTTCTGATTTATCAAGGTCAGCAATAGTTCTTGCTACTTTTAAAATTTTATCGTAAGCACGTGCAGAAAGTCCTAATTTTTCAAAAGAGTTTTCTAAAATCTTTGCGGCATCTTCACTAAGAACACAAAACTGCCTTGTCATAGAAGGTGTCATTTTAGCGTTACAAGTAACAGTCGTTCCTTTGAAACGTTCTAATTGAATTGCTCTTGCTTCATTAACACGCTTTCTTATATCTTTTGAACATTCACTTTCTTCAGTTGTTGAAAGTTGACTGTAATCAACTGGTGGAACTTCTATGTGAATGTCTAATCTATCAAGCAAAGGTCCTGAAACCTTTGAAAGATACCTTGCGGGTGCGCCTTTAGGACAGGTACATTTTTTAGTAGGGTGACCGAAGTGACCACAAGGACACGGGTTCATAGCACAAATAAGCATAACTGAGCAAGGGTATGTAAGAGCACAAGCGGCTCTTGAAATTGTAATAGTACCATTCTCAATAGGTTGCCTTAAAACTTCCATCGTGTTACGGGTGAATTCTGGTAACTCATCAAGGAATAACACACCGTTATGCGCAAGTGATAATTCACCAGGTTTTGGAATTGTTCCACCACCTGAAAGTCCAGCAGGGGAAACAGAGTGGTGCGGTGCTCTGAATGGTCTGTAATTTATAATCGGGTTATCTTTTGAAAGATTACCGGAAAGTGAATAAATTTTTGTTGTTTCTAATGCCTCGTCAACTGTAATATCCGGTAAAATGGTCGGTATTCTTTTGGCAAGCATACTTTTACCAGAGCCAGGAGGTCCAATCATTAAAGCGTTATGGCCACCAGCGGCGGCAACCTCTAAAGCTCTTTTAACTTCGTATTGACCTTTAACGTCTTTAAAGTCAGGTAAATAATCGGGCACTTCAAATGTAGTAAAAGGTTTAAGTTTAACAGGCTCTATAATATTGAAGTCGTTTATGTGGTCAACAACTTCTTTTAAGGTTTTAACACCATAAACTTTTATATCTTCAATAACAGCCGCTTCTTCACAGTTGTCAAACGGAACATAAATCTCTTTAACACCGTGTTCCTTTGCGGCGATGACCATCGGTAAAACGCCTTTTATACTTTTGATTTCACCTGACAAAGAAAGTTCGCCTACGAAAGCTGCTTCTTTATAATCACCACGGATTTGCTGAGTGGCAGAAAGAACAGCTATTGCAAGTGGTAAATCGTAATAAGAACCCTCTTTTTTCGTGTCGGCAGGGGCTAAGTTAAACGTGTAATGATAGTTGAAGCTCATATCGAGTCCAGAATTTCTGAGGGCAGCAGTAACACGGTCTTTGGCTTCGCTTACAGCCGTGTCTGGAAGTCCGACTATATTCACGTTGCCACCTTTACTTGCTGATGACATACTGAGTTCAACATCTACCATATATGAATTGAGTCCTACAAGACCAACACTTTTTATTTTAGTGAACATCATAATTATTCTCCCGAAGCTTCGTCTGAATCTTCTTGTATATATACGTTAATGCTTTCTGTTGTTTTAGTAACTTCTTTAATTTCTTCTACTTCCTCCGTTACAGTTTCAACGTATAATTCCGGCTCGAATTTAAACATTTCTTTTTTCTTTATATATAAAAGAAGAAGTAACGTAATTAATGCCATAACAGAAACTGCAACACCTAAAACGAGTCCGTCTGGTGTGTATCTGAAAGAAATTGTGTGGGCACCCTTTGTTACGTTTACACCTAAGAGTGCATCGCCTATAACAACAATATCTTCATCGCTCACTTTTTCGCCGTCAATGTAAACAGACCAGCCTGTGTCATAGTTTATAGATGTGTAAACAACGCCATCTTCACTTGCATTTAACGTGCCGTCTATTCGTGTTTCTTTAAAGTCTGTTACCTGTAAAGAATCGGCATTTAATTGCTCAAAGCCTTTTTTGAACTGTTCGTCATTCATAGTTACAGCGTAAAGATAAGTGTAACCGCTCATATCTTCTTTAACTGGTGCAAACACAGAAACCTTTGAACCTGCTTCAAGGTAACCTAAATCTAAAATATGTGGCTTTGTGTCAATTGCCTGAGAGATAGCGGTACCATTTGAAAGCGTAACAGTAATTCTCTCAACAGAGTTAGAGCCTGTTTTGAAATAAAGGTAGCCGTTACCACTATTTTTTACTACTAAATCATAGGTTAAAGAAGCATCTGCCAAATCACCTGTAACTGTATATGGGTAACAACCTGAGTCGCCGTAGCCCTCGTAATTACATTCTGTGTTGTTTGTTGAAATTTTTTCTAATTCAATGTCGTAGAAAACGTTGTTAATACCAGTAGTAGCTTCAAAAAGACCACTCTGAACTTCAAAAGGATTTGAATTGTCGTGTGACCAGTGTCTGATTTCTTCATTTGCTCTGAAAGCAATTGGTAAGGTGTAGTTGTTTTTATACGCTGTGAATTTACCTTTGCTGAAAAGTCTTTCGTAATATTCTTCATTCATCTGTGCAGTTGAGCCCTGGTCGTTATCAACGATGTAGTCGAGTGCAAAGAATGCATTGTAAACAGGGGTTTGTCTGTGGTAAGTGTAGCTGTTGATGTAGTTACCAAACATACCTAAATGATATTGCATATTTGAAACCTTTTCATAAGCCATTGAAGAGAATGTTGAAACGCCATTGTAATAGTACCAGCAAGGGTCCATTCTCGCACGGAGTGAGGTAAGCTCCATCCTGTAATTTTCGTTACCCTCATACTCATCAATTTTATCTTTTAAAACCTGAAAATCATCGTAATCGCTTACAAAGTTTGTTTTTGGTTGGTCCATACTGTAATTGTTTGTGTTAGCAACAATATATTCAGCACAGCAAGAACAAAGAATTAAAGCGGCAACGGCAATTTTGGGGAAGCTTTTGTTGTTGAGAATACCTAAAGCAAGGCAATAGATACCAATAAATGCGACACATATCCATACACCGACTTCAGAGAAATTCTTTGAGCCGATTTCCTGTACAAGAATAACAAAGAAAATTGTTGCTGTACCAACGCCTATAATCTGCCTTCTTGTGTATTCTTTAATAAACGTGAGTGCTCTGAATGCGAATATTAAGAGCAGGAATGAATACATATAAGAAAATCTGTAAGGCAAATCGTTAGGGAAGTGGAAGCCGTGCCAGATGTAGTTTAAAACGTTTGTGTAACAGCTTGCAAACATAAATGCTAAAATACCACAACTGAAAATCTTTTCTTTACCGCTTATTTTGTTTGAGAAAATGAAGAGCGGAACTAACATTACTGTTAAAACACCGCAGTAAACGTTAGGTAAAACGTCGTCACCACTGCTACGTATGGTAGGGTCTAAATAAGCAAGGTGGTTAGCTAAGAAGTCAAAGATTGAAAAATATGTTTTTAATTCTTCTGGGAAAGTACCGCTTGTTGCAGAGCAGTTCTGAAGAACAAAGTAAACTGGTAAAAGTGCAAATGCACTAAGAAATGCCGCTAAAACAGAAGAAAATGCGAATATTGAACCAGTGTCAAAAAATCTTGAGTTTCTTAAGTTGTTTAAAGCCCATTTGAAGGTTGATTTAACACTATGTTCTCTTTCTTTTAATCTGCCAAAATAGGTAGAAGAAAAATCGTACTCTATAAAGTAGTTATAAATAAAGAATAACACAGAGAAAATACAAACCATATAAGCCATATAATAGTTTGTTAAAAACGTAAGAGTCAGAGTGACAATGTAGAGGGAAGCTTTTCTTTCTTTTATAATTTTATCAATTCCGAGCATTACAAGTGGGAAAAGATAAAATGAATCAATCCACATTACATTCCAGTAATAAGCAATAAAGTAACCACTACAAGCATATAATACACCGAAAGCAGAGGTTAAAGGAGATTCTTCAGGAGTGTATTTTTTTCTTAGAAAATAAGAGAATGTGTAAGAAGCTGTAATTGCTTTTAAAATAATCATAATTGCAATAGCTTCTGGCATATTTTTATGACCTACTAAGAGCATAACTATTGCAAAAGGCGAAGCGAGGTAGTTATAGAAATTACCTAAAAATGTTCCTCCACCGCCAGAAGTCCAGGAATAAAGAAAACTGTCAGCATTAGTTACTCTTTCATAAAATTCTGCGAAGAGTGGGCCGTATTGATGGTAAAGGTCCATTCTGAGAATTGTTTTATCACCAAATGGAATTAAATCGAAGCAGTAATAAACCACCATCATAATAAAGAAGGTGCAACCTGCCGCTAAGAAAGAATAGCGGTTATTATAAAAAGGTTTTAGTTTTTTATTTTCTAAAAATTTATTCTTCATTTGCTTTCTCCTGAATGCGAAAATTTCGATACTCTATATAATACCATATATGTAAAATTCTTTCAATCTTTTTGTTTATTTTTAATAGCTTGTTTAAAAAATATTTTTAATAAAGTTCTATTTCGGGACAAGTGTAAATATTATTTTGTAGAAGCTAAAAAAGAAAGGAACCTAAAAATGAAAGATTTTTTGAATGCAGTGTCACTTCTGCCAAAGGATGTTGAAAATATGCTTTGTGCTATTAATAATGATTTTAAATGCAAGGTAAATGAAATTCGATTCAGGAGCAATAAACCTGTAACACTTAATACAAAAGAGGGCGTTTTTTATTGCACTAAAAACGGACGTGTTACTGTTAATTTCAATGATGATTTATATTTTGTTGATAATAAAAAATTGCAAGAGATAGTATTTTCTCTCTCGAGACGTTCTATTCATACATATCAGGATATGTTGGCTAAAGGCTACCTGCCACTTAAAAATGGTTGCAAAGCAGGGGTTGCGGGTAGTGCGGTTATAAAAGATGGTGCAGTGTATTCTATTTCTTCTTTTTCTGGGGTTAATATAAGAATTTCGAGGGATTTTATAGGGTGTAGCAAAGATTTAATTAAAGCAGTGGGAGAGAAATGCACGTCATTTCTTATAATTGGTCAGCCACTTTCAGGTAAAACCACACTTTTAAGAGATTTGTGCAGAACTTATGCGGGTGAAAATGCATTTGAACCACAAAAAGTTGTAATTGTTGATGAAAGGGATGAAATTGCTTCAAAAAGCTTTGGTGGTGGTGTTGATGTGGGGGTTCATACCGATGTTTTATCGCTTTTTCCTAAAGAAGTGGGGATAGATATCGCTTTAAGAACACTTTCGCCAGACGTTATCGTTCTTGATGAAATAGGTCTCGATGATGAAGTTAACGCTATGCTTTCGGGTATGAACAGTGGTGTTAAATTTGTAGCGACTGCCCACGGCAATAGTCTTGATGAGGTGTTGTTAAGACCTAATATAAAGAAGCTGATTGATGCAAGGGTTTTTAACAAGGTAGTTGTACTGAAGGGCAAGGGGGCACCTACTGAAATTCAGGAAGTGATTGAAATATGAATATTGTTTCGTCAATAGTTCTTGCGGTAGCTTTTATTCTTCTTGGTGTTAACAGAATTATTAATATTAAAAGGAATACCGAGGCACTTTATGAGGCGGTGCGGTTTATTGGTTCAGTTAAAAATAATATTCGCTATTTGTCAATGGATTATGTAAGTCTTATAGAAAATGCGGTGAATGAGAATTATTCATATATAACGTTTCACCCTGAAATCACAATTTCAGATTGTGTAGGTGAAAAGGTTAAGGGCGAGTTTTTACAGTTCGTTCAGAAAATCGGTACAACTGATGAAGCTGGTCAGTTGAATTTTTGCGATGAATATATTGAACGCTTCAAAGGGTTTTACAATGAGAGTGCAAGTAAAGAAAAGTCAAAAGTAAATGTAATCGGGGCAATAAGCGTGCTTTGTGTTATGTGTGTTCTCGTGTTAGGAGGTTAAAAAAATTTGGATATATCTTTTATTTATAAAATTGCAGCAATAGGTCTTATTACTGCAGTTATTAATCAGATTTTACAAAAAAGCGGAAAAGAAGAATACACAATAATAATTACAGTTGCAGGTGTTATTATTGTAGCTTTGATGCTGTTGCCTTTTATCAGAGAATTTAATGACGAGCTTTCGTCACTTTTCGGTATATGACAATTACACAAATAATGCTTTTCGCACTCATCAGCGTAATAATATTAACAGTTTTAAGAAAGTACGTGTCGCAATTATCTCTGGTAGCAGAAATAGCGGTAATTATAATTGTAATCATAAGCGTTATACCAGAATTCAAGGGGCTCGTTAACACCTTCAGCAATATAACAGATATGACTTCTGTGTCAGATGATATATTAAAAACAATGCTCAAGGCGTTTTCTATTCTGACAGTCGGCGGTATAGTTTCAGATATCTGCAGAGATAATGGTGAAAATGCTGTGGCGGGTGTACTTGATACAGTAGTTAAAATTCTTGCCTGTGCAACGGCAATGCCTACGTTTACGGCAGTGCTTGTTACGGCACTTAGTTTATTGGAGCAATAGGATGAAAAAATTATATGTAGTTATTTTCGTACTTGTTTTATTTTTTTCACTTTCTGTAACTGCATTTGCGGGGGATGGTGATATAGACAGTTACTACGAGGAATTTTCTTATGATGATATGATATCTTCTATTGATTCGTCAGTTATAGATATACTTAATGAAATCGGCATTACAGAAATAAGCTATGAAAGTATATTTTCGGTTACACCAAAAAAGGTTCTGGATTCACTCTATGAGATGTTAAAAAATGGTTTTAGTGAGCCGTTTAAATATTTTCTTTCAATAACGGGCGTAATGGCACTTATGTCGCTTATTACAAATATTTCACGCTCACCTGAGACTGTAACGCTTATAGGCTCTTGTTGTGTTTCGTGCTTTCTTTCTGTGCCTGTTGTGAGCCTTATAACACGCTCTTTTTCTGTTTTAGAGACTCTTTCTGTTTTCACTTCATCATTCGCCGTAGTGCTTTGTGCAGTGACCTCTGCGGCGGGTGGTGCTATTCAGGGAACATCATTTCTCGGTATGAACATTGCGCTTAATTCTGTTATGACAGTAATACTTTCGGTTGTTTCAAAACCTCTTTGTAACGTGATGTGCTTACTATCATTTCTTTCGTGCTTTAATATAAAAACCTTCAGCGAGAGAATGAGCGACCTTATAAAGAAAGCTTACATATTTATTTTAGGTGCATTAACAACAGTTTTTTCAGGCGTATCTGGTATTAAAGCAATTCTTGGTTCAAGTGCCGATACAGTAGCAATAAGAGGAGTTAAGTTCTTAGTGGGGCGTTCAATTCCGCTTGTTGGTGGAGTTGTAAGTGAAAGCTATCAGAGTGTAATTGCAAGCTTACAGCTTATTAAAAGTACAGTGGGAGTTTTTGGGATAATAACTGTTGTAGTAACAGTTCTGCCTGTTATACTGGAGTTAATTATATGGTGCTTTATGCTGAGTTTTATAAGTACAATGGGTGATGTGTTAGGGTCTTTTAAAATACAGAATCTTATTCTTATATTTAAGGACGTTCTTATTCTGCTCATAGCAACAATTATTTTTTCGAGTGTGTTATTTATAATTTCTTGCGGATTTATGCTGGTGTTTAAAAATGGATAGTATAAAGTTAGTTTTAGTGAATTATGCAGTTTGTGCACTTCTTGGTAGCATATTTGAATTTATTTTACCGAGAAAAAACAAGGATGTTTTCAGAATAGTTTCTTCTGTAATACTTATATCAGTTATAGTAATTCCGCTTTCACGGCTTGATTTGAAAAGTGAATTTTCACATCTCGATTTTTCACTTACAGAGAGTGACACACAACAGAGTATTAACCACACTGCAAATTTAATAGAGAAAGAAATTTATAAATCAATAGAAGAAATACTCATAAATGAAGGTGTAAATGAATATGAAATATATATAGACACAAAAGTAGATGAAGCTACAAATGAAATTGTGCTTCAGGAGGTTACTGTTCTTGTTGATGAATTATTCAAAGAAAAAATATCTGTTTTAGAAAGTATATTAAAAACAGAGTTTGGCGAGGTTTTAAAAATCGGGGTAAAAGAAAATGATTAAGTTTAAAGATGTGTTTAATAAGCTTAGTAAAAACAAAAAGAATTTAGTTTTAGCTTTATGCAGTGTTTTAGCCCTTGTGCTTCTTCTTGTTTCCGAATTCGCTTCTGATGACAAGCTTGATAGTAGCGATAAAGTAAATAATTACGTATCTTCAGAAAACTACATAAAAGAGCAAGAAGAAAAACTCAAAGAGCTTTTAGAAGCAATAGATGGTGCTGGGGAAGTAGAAGTGATGATAACCCTTGAGAGCTGTTACGAAAACGTTTATTTAAAGGATAAAAATTTAAAAACAGAAAGTGGTAACGGCGATTTTAAGGAAGAAAGCGATGAAACTTATATAATGGCAAAAACGAGTTCTAATACACAAGAAGGCGTAATTATAAAGGTGTATGAACCAGTTGTAAAAGGTGTTGCCGTGGTGGCTTCTGGGGGAGAAAGCGAAAAGGTGAAAATGGCTATTATAGAAACTGTTTCGGCGGTTTTTAATATAGATAGCACAAATATCTCGGTAGAAAAAATGAAAACTGAAAGGAAAGAATGATAATGAACTTACTTATAAAAAGACGACAACTTATAATGGCGACACTTGTCGTGGCATTGGGGTCTGCTGTGTTTGTGAACTGGTATTTTACTAATTCCGACAACAAGACAGTTGAAGAAAGTGAAACGGGGAGTGAATACGTTCAGAGCATTGGCGAAGCAAAATATGTAAATTCTGACAATGCAAAAACAGAAGCTACTACCCAGAATGCAACAGCAACTGCTTCTAAAAACACAGACTATTTTACTACTGTAAAATTAAAAAGAACCAAAGCTCACGATGAAGCTTTAGCCGATATGAAAGCATTATTAAAAGAAGCACCTGAAAGTAGTAAAAGTGCAGAAGAAATCTCGGAATCAATAGATTCTTTAAGTAAAACAATTAAGCTTGAAGCAGATATTGAAGCACTTATTTCTGCAAAGCTTAAATGTCAGTGTGTTGTAATGATAAATAATGATAATGCAGAGGTTGTTGTAACAAAGGGCAACCTTAATGATGCAAGTATATTGCAGATTATGGATGCGGTTTTAAATAATACTGATGTTAAGGCGGAGAACGTGAAAATCAGCGAAAGCTGATTTAATTCGGAATGCGTAATTCGTAATTCGGAATTAAAGGGGCAAAGCCGATTATAATTTGTTTTCTATAAAAAATAAGACACCCTATCATTAAAGTTGGTTTTTGTATCAACTAAAAATGATGGGGTGTTGTTATTTGCTACTGCTTTTATGGAACGTCTATGGGATTAGTTATTGTTTCTAATTGGGTTTCTGTATTTTCGAATATAATTTCTGAGAAATTATATTCATTTTTCAGCCAATTTTGAAAATTATTGAAATCATTCTTGAATTTTTTGTTTATATCTTTTTTTAACGAGTTATCCATTGGCTTTAATTTGTAGTAATCTGTTTTAATTACACTGGTTCCATCACCAGTTAGAAGACAATATATATTGTTCTCTTCAGTTTTCGTTAAAAAAACAAATGAATCTATGTTGAAACCCGTTTTTGTAGGAGTATCTAATATAGGCTCGTCTTGTATTATTGTTATTTTTTCTGGAAGGTATTTTTGGCAATCATCTATATATTTACGACTGCTTACCCAAACATCAATATGATATTTACCATCTACATAAATTGATTCCGATGGCATATCGTGATCAGACTTATTTCGACTTACCAAAACACAACAATCAGATTCTTGTACGAGTTTATCGAATGTCCATTCGGTTGTTTCTGTAACAACATTTTCGTTTTCTTTTGTGATACTATTTTTATCAGCTTTGTCACAAGAAAGTAAAAATGTAGTTGTCATAGATAACAATAGAAAAAACGATACAATTTTTTTATAGTTCATAATTTCACCTTTTAAATAAACTTGATTTATTTGTAATAATAAAGCGTTTATTTTTATTTATGCTAAGTATTCTATAAAATTTCTTCGTTTTTTTACATCCCTCAAAAAGCGAATTCAGGGGGATATAGTTAGTTAATTAGTAAGTCAGCGGGTCAGTGAGTTAGCAATCCTGGTTCTGATGAGTTGAAGCGCATCTTGTGTTTTGTTTGCTTTTATAGTACAATGAGAATTATAAAGGGGTGGGGTTTATGAAAAAAATTAAGATTTCAAAAAAGTTTATTAAAATTGCGGTAATAGTTTTGGTATGTATTTGTCTTTTTGATGTTGTATTGAGTGGAGTTGTATCTGTACCTAAAGAATACAGAAACATACCTGTTTCATTTTTGACACCGGATTTAGATTGGTGTAGCAGACCGAGTGACGTAATATTAAAATATGGTTTGCCTGAAGATGTCAGAATGTTGGATTCAGCAACAGGTGAAAACGATTTTACTTATAATTTTACTTATGGTGATAAACAAGTAGAAGTTTTTGCGAGTAACAGATATTTGCCGAATAGCTGTTTTTTTAATTATTGTTTTTATGTGGATTGTAAAACGCCAGAAG
>SVOI01000087.1 GCA_015066465.1 Oscillospiraceae bacterium | reverse complement strand
AACGAGTGGCTTCATAGCTGTGATGATTTCTTTTGTTTCTGCAGGTGTTTTGTTCATTTTCCAGTTACCTGCAATAACTGCTTTACGAAGTGATTTATTCATTTTTATAAACCTCTGTTATCTTAATTTTCACACAACCACTTAAACGAATAAAGTCTAACAAGTAAGAGATTGTGCGGAGTTGGCGATTTCTTTTACCCCGCCGCGTATGAAGATACGCAAGTTTGGGTAAAAAAATCGACAAATACGTGCAATATATTACTTGTTATTAACTGCTTCAATGCCAGGGAGTGCTTTACCTTCTAAGAATTCAAGAGAAGCACCGCCACCTGTTGAGATGTGTGACATCTTATCGCCGAAGCCTAATGTGTTAACTGCTGCTGCAGAGTCACCGCCACCGATGATTGTTGTAGCATCTGTTTCTGCGAGTGATTTAGCAACTGCAATAGTACCTTTTGCAAGGATTGGGTTTTCAAATACACCCATAGGTCCGTTCCACACAGCTGTTTTTGCAGATTTAACTGCATCAGCATAAAGTTCAGCTGTCTTAGGACCGATATCAAGGCTCATCATATCAGCAGGGATTTTGTCTGCATCGCAAACCTGAACTTCGATTTCAGCATCGATTGGGTCTGGGAATGACTTTGTGATTGTAACATCAACTGGAAGAAGGATTTTAACGCCTTTTTCTTCTGCTTTTTTGAGCATATCTTTACAATAGTCGATTTTTGTTTCGTCAAGGAGTGATGTACCAACACTGTAGCCTTTAGCTGCTAAGAATGTGTAAGCCATACCACCACCGATAATAAGTGTATCTGCTTTATTAAGAAGGTTTTCGATAACGTTTAATTTATCAGCAACCTTAGCACCACCGAGAATTGTAACGAATGGTCTAACTGGGCTTTCAACTGCATTACCGAGGTATTGAAGTTCTTTACCCATAAGATAACCAACTGCTGCTTCTTCAACAAATGAAGCTACACCAACTGTTGAGCAGTGAGCTCTGTGAGCTGCACCGAAAGCATCGTTAACATAAATATCGCAAAGTGAAGCAAGTTCTTTTGAGAATGCTTCGCCATTTTTTGTTTCTTCTGGTCTGAAACGTGTGTTCTGAAGAAGAACTACGTCGCCATCTTTCATAGCTGCTACTGCTTTTTTAGCATTTTCGCCAACAACTACGTCATCTGCTGCGAAAACAACTTCCTTGTTTAAGAGTTCAGAAAGTCTTTTTGCAACTGGTGCTAATGATTCTTTTTCGTTAGGACCATTCTTTACTTTACCTAAGTGTGAGCAAAGAATAACCTGTGCACCGTCAGCGATAAGCTTTTTAATTGTAGGAAGTGCTGCTGTGATACGGTTTTCGTCTGTAATAACGCCATCTTTAAGAGGAACGTTAAAGTCGCAACGAACGAGAACCTTTTTACCTTTTGCGTTGATATCATCAACTGTTTTCTTGTTTAAAAGACCCATTTTAATAGACTCCTTTACATTGTTTAATTTTTATACGCCTACTATTTTATAACATTTTTAATTCTTTTTCAAGTGTATTCTACACTTTTTGCTGTTTTTAGGTATACATTATTAAGTCTGAAATTGTGAAATTTTTGTCACATTTGTCAAAGACTGCTCAGACAACCATTTTAAGTCTCATTTCTTTTAATATTACTTTCTCTCTTCTTGACACCTGAACCTGAGTCATTCCAAGTCTTTTGGCTACTACTGTCTGGGTTTCACCTTTAAAATATCTGTACTCAATAATTGCTCTGTCTTTCTCTGAAAGCGCTGAAAGACAAGCATTAAGGGTCATTCTTTCTGCAATTTTTTCCTCTTCACTCTCTACAACTATATCTATTTGCTTTTCTTCGTTTTCGTCTTCCCCAGTAAGCGACATCGGTGGTAGTGAAACTAAAAGAAGCTCTGCAGTTTCAGCCACAGAAAGATTTGTGAATTCTGCTAATTCTTTTACACTCGGCTCATAACCCTCTTCACGTGTAAAACGCTCTTTTTCACTTAAAACATAGCGAGCTTTTTCTTTTAATGCTCTACTCACCTTTACGGCTCCACCATCACGGAAAATTCTTTTTATTTCGCCTAAAATGGCAGGTACTGCATAGGTTGAAAACTGAAAGCCCAATTCCTCATTAAAGCCATCGACAGCTTTTATTAAACCTACACACCCCGCCTGAAACAAATCGTCATATTCAATACCACGATTTTTAAAACGTTTTGCACACGAGTGAACAAGATTGAGATTTTCTTCGATTAATCTTTCTCTATCACTCATATTTCTTACCGCTTATTTTCTTTTCCATAGTTACTGTTGTGCCACTACCCACCTTAGAGCGAACAGAAAGCTTATCTGAAAAGCTTTCCATAACAGAAAAGCCGAGTCCAGAGCGGTCACCACCGACACTTGTGTAAAGTGGCTCACGTGCTTTTTTCACATCTGGAATACCGCACCCTTTATCTCTTACAGATACCCTCAGCACACCTTCTTCAAATACCTGACAGGTTATGTAAATTTTACCGATTTTTTCTTTGTAGGCGTGAACAATGCAATTAGTCACCGCTTCACTTACAATGGTTTTTATGTCACCTAATTCTTCAATTGTCATATCTAACTGACTTGCAAAAGCAGACACAGCAACACGTGAAAAGCTTTCGTTTACTGAGCAACTATCCAACACCATTTTCATCTGATTTATTTTTTTCATTTTAATTTTCATCTCCTTTTTTGTTAATCTCTGCAATTTTTTCTATTCCTGACATCTGCATAATTTTATAATTTCTGTCATCTAAATTATCTACTCTAACACGTTTACCCAATGTAGTAGCGTAGCGATAACGCCCCATTACAAGACCAACTCCAGAAGAATCCATAAAGCTGACGTCATAGAAATCCAACACAAGAGTTTCACAGGATTCAGAAGACGATAAGGCATCATCTATCGCCTCTCGCATTTCAGGTGCAGTGTGATGGTCTATTTCACCTTTTAAAAAGGCGTAAAGATATTTGTTTTTTCTTTTAATTACAACCGCCATTTTTTCACGTCCTTTTGTTTTTTTGATATAATACAACAACCACAATGCGATTTTTGTCGCATTGTGGTTGTTTCGTTATAAAACACTATTAAATTCCGAAAATTTGTTGATTTTCTTTTACCTCAGTAAGTGAGCGGAAAATATAGTAATCAGATGGAGTTGTGATTTTGATATTTTCTGCAGGACCTAAAACTGTGTAAAGTGAAAATCCGTAGTATGACATCATTGAAGCTGAGTCGATAAAATCAAATTTATTTTCAGCTATCGCCTTCTGATGAGAACCATAAATATCGCCTATTTTAAAGCTTTGTGGTGCACGAGCAAGACGGCACTTATCTCTTGTAACTGTGTCTGTAATTCTATCACTACCATCAACAATAGCAATTGTTTCAATAGCAGGACTTACAGTAATTGCAACGCCGTTCTTTTTAACACATTCAATATTATCTGTAATAACGTCGCCATTAATAAGAGGACGAACACCATCGTGAATAAGAACGATATCATCATCACTTGTAGCAGGGTCATCGTGGATAGCTTTAAGACCATTAAAAATAGATTCCTGACCTGAGTTACCACCAGGAACAACCCATTTAATTTTTTTAAGCCCTGCTTTTTCTATAAGACCTTTTAAATAATCAAGCCAAGATTCGATACAAACAACTGCTATACCGTCAATCTGAGGATGATTTTCAAAAATTTCTAAAGTATGTATTATTATTGCTTTGCTGTGTAATTCAAGAAATTGTTTTGGTTTTGCTGCACCACTCATACGAGTACCTGTACCACCAGCAAAAATTAATGCATAGTTCATTTTTCACATATCCTTTTTATAATTGTTTGAGACATTATATCACCAAGAACGAAATATGTCAATTATTGTAATTTGCTTGTTAATGAAGCAGCTTTTTTATTTATTGCAACCATCAATTTCTTTGCTACCGGTGTAACAATAAGAGCATAAGCAAAAGTACAAGCAAAGAAAATCATAATTGCAAAGTGAGGCTCCATAGAACGTGCACAGAATTTAGCAAACGATCTCATAATAGTCTGACAAAGAT
>SVOI01000037.1 GCA_015066465.1 Oscillospiraceae bacterium | reverse complement strand
TTTTGTGTCACCCTTATAAACCACGCTTTTTCGTGTTCAGTATTTTTAAATTTATATTTACCTGTAAGATATTTAGTAAATACATCCTGTAACACATCTTCGCAATCGCTTTTATTACCTAAATATAGAAATGCAATTTTATAAAGCATATTGCCATAATCGTTATATTTAGCTTCAAATTCAGTTTCGAGATCTCGTTTACCCATAACGTCCTCCTTTCACTAATAAAACGACTGACAATTGGTTTTGGTGACAAAATATTATAACATATAAATAAATTCGTTTTATTGTTGCTACTGGCATTTTGTGATATAATTTTTATAAATTTAATTTTTTCTGTAAGATTTTTAGTTTTATTTCGTGTATAAGGGTGAAAGGAGGATTCAAATGGAAGATAAAGACATAGTAAGTTTATATTTACAAAGAAACAAAATTGCAATAAAAGAAACTGCATCAAAATATGGTAACTATTGCAAAGCAATTGCTAAAAATATTTTAAGTAATAATGAAGATGCAGAAGAATGTGTAAATGATACATATCTTCACACATGGAATTCTATACCGCCTCATAAACCCCAATTTCTATCAACATACTTAGGCAAAATTACCCGACGCCTTTCATTCGATAAATTCAGGTATAATAACGCTGACAAACGAGGTGGCGGTGAAATAAGTCTTGTGCTTGACGAGTTATCTGAGTGTGTTTCTGGTAACGAAAGCGTAGAAAATGAACTGAACAAACACCAGCTTATTCAGGAAATAAATAATTTTCTCGATACACTTTCAAAGGAAAACTGTAATATTTTTCTATGCCGTTACTGGTATGCAATGCCTGTTACTGATATTGCAAAACGATTTAAAATCACTGAAAATAATGTATCAGTAACATTAAATCGCACAAGAAAAAAGCTTAAAGATTATCTTACAGAAAGAGGTTTTGAACTATGAAAAAAGAAGAACTTTTTAATATTATTGGCGAAGTAGACGAGCAAAAAGTAGCAGAAGCAAATAAAAACGTTACAAAAAAGAATCAACCACAAAAAACGTGGTTAAAATGGGGCGCTTTTGCGGCTTGTATTTGCATTGTTATTGCTTCTGTAATTGGCATTTCAACAAAAAAACAACCACTTATAGTAACTTTAGAAAACGGAGATGAAATAAACTTTTCTACAAAAGGTGCTTTAGTTTTTTACAATATAGCCATTGAAATCGGCGACAACAGAAAATTGAGTGAATCTGAAGCAAGTTCAATATTTGGTGAATCCAATATCGAAGCGTCAGTTGTTTTTGAAAAAGGCACTAATGAGTTTATAATGTTAGGTGGAACAATAGACGGCTTCAAAATTGAAGTCCACAGAAAAAATATTCCATCTTGTATTGTTATTGAAGGTGAAGAAAACGTTTCATATATTAATGACATCCCCGTAACTGCTAGTTATTTTATTACAGATGCTAACAGTAAAGGTAAAAGAAGAGCAATTGTCTATGGCGAATTTGAAATCGGTAACTACAGAGTTTATCTTGAAACTGCTGGTGATAAAAGCGAGTTAGAAACATTATGCAACGAGTTAGCAAAAGAGCTTTATAAATTGATTGAAAATGCAAGTCTGGATTTTGAGGTAATTAAACATTCAAATTCATAAATAATACTGACATATATAAAAACATCTGTATTCAACCGAATACAGATGTTTAAATTTTATCATAAAAATGATTTTTCTACTTTTTCAAAATAATTTGTTACAGGCTCTTTTGAAAGCTCAAATTTTAACGTTCCGCCTGATGTTATTTCAAAATACGACAAATACGGTCTTTTCATTAATTTTCCGTTAAACTCCATTTTGCTTATATATGGATATTCTAATGGGTCCTTGTCGCATTCAACTGTAAAGGTTTCACCATTTACACAAGAATGATACTCTTTATTTAATTTAACAGTTGCTTTTTTGAATAATGGAGTATTGATATAATAATCCTGATAGCCCGGGCAAACCTGAGCAAAGCCCAAAGCAGAAAGAACATACCACGCTGAAAGCTGACCAACGTCTTCATTGCCACAAAAACCGTAAGCACCTGGTCTGTATGATTCTTTCTGCACTCGTCTTGTCCAGTATTGTGTACGGTGTGAAAGCCCTAAAATATCGAAATAATGTGTAATATTATGACAAGGCTCGTTAGAGTGGTTGTAGTCATCATTCCAAAGTCTCGAAAAATCTGCTTTTTCAAAAAATCTTTCTAAAAGAGTGAGCGCTCTTTCATAACCAAACAACTCAAAAAGACCTTTTACATCATAAGGCACAAACCACGACTGTTGAAAAATATTACTTTCTACACATCCGTCGTCGTCATATTCATTTTCTTCAAAAACAAATTCGCCATTCTCTTTTCGTGGTGCTAAAAACCCGAGATTTTTATTAAAATTATCTTTATATGTATTTACACGACTTAAAAAATATTCTGCATTTTTTAAGTCACCTTTTTCTTTACTGAAAAGGTACATTGTGTAATCTGCAAGTAAATATTCTAAAGTATCGCTCAATTTTTCAGGAACAAAAGCATCTTTTAAATATTGTTCGCATTCAGGTCTTATTGTGTGGAATTTTTTATTAAATAATTCCTTTTCACCTTTTGTTGAAGCCACAATTATATCGTATGCTTTTTGCACATCAAAATTTCTGATGTTTTTAAGGTATGCATCAGCAACGACTATTGCTCCGGGGTCACCTACCATACAGCCCGCATTTATTCCTAAAAGCTCCCAACGCGGAAAAGATGAATTATTTTCTTCAGCAATTCTTAAAAGCGAATTAACCTCATCATTAACAATATCGGGGCGAATAATTGCAAGAAGTGGGAATTCGCTTCTGTAAACATCCCAACCACTGAAAACTGTGCGGTGAATGTAGCTATCATCCTTCATAACCTTACCATTTAAAGTAAAGCTACCATCAACATCAGCAGAAACACGTGGGTCTAAAAGCACGTGATAAAGGCAGGTGTAAAAGAGCTTTAAATCAATTTCGTCACTTCCCTCAACGTCTACCATACCAAAAGCACTTTCCCATAAATCAAGTGCCCTTTTTCTTTGTGCATCAAAATCAAAATCTTGAATTTCTGCCTTTAAATTCTTTCTTGCACCGTCGAGACTTGTATAAGAAATACCGCATTTTAAAATAATAGGCTCTGTAACAGAATTACCAAAATCTAAAATGAGTCCGGCATCCTCGTGGCTGAATTCCTTTAAATTTTCACTTTGGAATTCTTCATTTGCAAAGAACTGCATTTTTAAAGGCTTTTGCGATAATTCACAAGTAAAATAAAAATCATAAGTAATTTTACCGTGACCATGACCGAAGCCACCGCCCTTTGGTGTGCATATAATTTTACCCTCAATAGTATTTTCATTAACAATTTTTATTTCCTCAAAATCTGCCTTACCACCGATTCTGCGAGAAAAATTCATTATAATTCTTGCATTTTCATTATGAGGATATGTAAATCTTAACATACCACTATGAACGTCTGCAGTTGCTTCTGCCAAAATGCCATAACGCTCTAAATTCACCGAATAATACCCTGCTTCAGTTTTTTCGCTATCGTGGGAAAATTCCGACTTCCAGCCAACAGTACCATTTTTAAATTCTACGTGCTCATTACTTCCACTTCTTAAATCAGTTTCACCAATAACAGGCATAATCTGAAGATTTCCTAAATCGCCATACCAGCCAATACCACTCATATGGTTAAAGCTAAAGCCCTCAATTGTATTATGACAATAGTTATAACCGCTACCATTATCGCCACCCGTTACTGTATCGGGTGAAAGCTGAACCATACCACCAGGAACAGAAGCACCTGGGTAAGTTTTACCGCCACCGTGACATTCCTCGATGCTGTCTTCTTCTGCAACGGTACCGATTGAAGTATCTACATATTTTGCCTTGTTCATAAAATCACCTTAATTAATAAATAAAAATCTCTAAATAATATACTATATAAACATAATTAATTCAATAATGTAATTTACTTTTTTTAAACTTTATGTTAGTATCTTATTAGAATTTTTCTCGTATTAAGAGAATTATTTCAATAAATAAGTTATGGTTTTCAGTTTATTTTTTTATTATTATAAAGACACAACCGGTTGAAATTTATTTGGAGATGAATTTATGAATATTTATTTTGGTGAAAATTTAAAAGCCTTGAGACAAAAGCGCAATTTAACACAAGAAAAATTGGCAGAATTCCTTAATGTATCTTTTCAGACCATAAGCAAATGGGAACGTGGCGACACTTACCCGGATATTTCTGTGCTCCCTGAAATTGCTCTGTTTTTTAAGGTTACTGTTGATGATTTACTCGGTGTAAATAAAGCCGAAAATGAAGAAAAGCTTATAAAACAACTTGAAGCCTTTGACAACTTAACTGATGGCAAACAAAGAGAAGTAATTATACTTGAACTCAAGAAAAATTACCCTAATGACCACAGAGTTCTTTTAAGGTATATGTCTCAATTAATTCATTTTTGTGATGCTGTTGATTCTTTAAGCAAGGTTACCGCTATTTACGAAAACATACAAAAAAATTGCAATAACGATAAAATTCGCATAACAGCCAAACGTGAGCTTGCTGAATTTTATAAAAAACTTGCTGAAATTGATAATAGCGGTATTTCTTTTAAGGATTGCGAAAAGCTTTTAGAAGAAATGCCACGAATGAAAGATTCGCAAGAAATTTTACATTCATTCCTTTATAGTGAAGAGCACCCTGAATATTTTAATTCTTGTGCAGTTGCAATTGAAACATCACTTAATTTACTCTGCCAGGCAATAGCTCACCTTTGTTTTTATAATGATAAATATTCAACAGATTATAAAATTGATATTGTGAATAAGTGTAATAATTTACTTAACACAATTTATGATGATGGGAACTTCGGTGAAGCGTGGAGAGTTATAATTTTCAATACTGGTCATTTGGGGCGTTTACACTTTTTAAAGGGTGATACTAACAAAGCCTTAGAGTATTTCAAAAAAGCCACAGATCTTGCGAAACAATTTGACTCTTTAAAAAGAAAAACTATTTTACATTCTCAGCTTCTTAATGGCAAAGAATTTGATAAACACTCACAAGGCAGCAACTGGGTTGCAAAAGAGCATTTAGAATTTTTATTAAAGGAAAGATACCCTTTGAGTGAAGAATTCAAAAATTCTGAAGAGTTTAAAGCATTATTTTAAATAATAAAAAATTCTCTTGTTGCATAAAATACAACAAGAGAATTTCATTTTAGTTTGACATTATTGTTTTTATATGTTATATTATAAATGACAAAGAGCTATTCTGTAGACGGTTAGCTCCTGTTAAGCAATATTTTCAAAGATAATCGCCTAACTCTCACATAAGGCGATTATCTTTTTTCTTTTACGACAATGATATATCCTGTAGCAACAATTATAAATAATACTGCAGCTATTATGTATTCCATTGACATCACTCCTTTCATCTTATATAAGATTTCAGGAGCAAAGAATTAACCGCCTACCGTTCCGAATAGCTCTCGGGAACAAAAGTTCCAAAAACACTATATCACAATCACATTAAAATTTCAATACTTTTTACTACTAAATTTTTTAATAACATTATTTGCAGTTTTATACACTGGTGTTTCAAGTGTATTAACTGCATTTTTCAATTCTTTTCTTATTTCAATTGCTTGTGGGCAGTGGCTTTCACATTTACCACAATTTATACAAGCAGATGCAGGAGCATTACCACCAAACGACGTTGCTCTTAAATATTCTTTAAATCCCAAGAATTTGTTACCTGTAAAGTGTGTATTATAAGCTGAGAACGTACCGCTTATATTAATATTCTGTGGGCAAGGCATACAATATCCGCAACCAGTGCAACCAACCTTCATTTTGTGGTTAATTGCCTTAACAACATCTTTAAGCATTTTTTCATCTGCTTCAGTAATATCACCGATTTTTGTTACAGATGCCGTATTTATGTTATCAGCTACCATTTCTTCAGAATTCATACCCGAAAGAACTGTTGTAACTTCTTTCTGGCTAAAAAGCCATCTGAAAGCCCATTGTGCTGGTGTATATTGCACTTCATAATTTTTAAAAATCGCTTTTGCTTCATCTGGTAAATTGTTAACTAATTTACCACCACGAAGTGGCTCCATTATCATAACTGGGATTCCCTTGCTATGAGCGTGAAGAAGTCCCTTTCTGCCAGCCTGACTGTGTTCATCCATATAATTATATTGAATTAAGCACATATCCCAAGGGTAAGCGTCAACAATTT
The DNA here is from genome assembly GCA_015066465.1 of Oscillospiraceae bacterium. Classification (GTDB taxonomy): domain Bacteria; phylum Bacillota; class Clostridia; order Oscillospirales; family Acutalibacteraceae; genus DTU089. The sequence continues at coordinate 18,463 of SVOI01000037.1, read as the reverse complement.
CACAGAATTTTTCACTGTTACCGTGAAATGAAAAACCAATATTTCGAATCTCGCCACTCGCCTTTTTCTCTTCAATCCATTTTTCAATTCCTATACCTTTAAGACGTTCCCAGACTTTTATATCACTCATCATATGCATTAAATAAAAGTCGATATAATCCGTCCTGAGTCTTTTTAACTGTTCTTTAAAAAGCTTTTCTAAAACATCTAAATTCACCATTAATTGTGGTGGCAATTTAGTTGCAATATAAATTTTTTCACGAATATTATTTTTTTCAAAAACCTCGCCAATAGCACTCTCACTACCAGGATAAATAAATGCAGTATCAAAATAATTAACACCATTATTATATGCATTCATAATCTGCTTTTCGCAAAGCTCCATATTAATTCTGCCCATTTTCTTCTGAAAACGCATACAGCCAAATCCTAAAAGAGATAAATCATTCCCATTTTTATCTTTACGGTAATTCATTTTTTCACTCCTAAAAAATTCTAACAAAATCATAACATTTTTATAAATTAGTGTCAATTATTAATTGAAATACTATTTTGGGTCTGTTATAATTAAATTTGTTAGGAGCGGATAATATGTCTAATCACAACTTTTTTAATATTTCATTAAGTAAAAATGAAAATGAACAAATTATATCTTACAGAAGTGGTACTTTAGTTTATGAAGAAACTTTTCATAATGGTGCATTATTGTCATCTGGCTACAATAGTGCTGGCTACCCTTTAAATGTTTTAATGAGCTTCCCTACAAGGCTTAATAAAAATAATTTTTGTGAGCCTTACGCTTTTAATATAGAAATTGATGGTCAGAGTGTAGATTTTGATTTAGAATTCATAAATTTTGAAACTATTAAGAATAAAGATAATATTGAAAGCATTTTAACTTTAAAAAGCAATATTAAACCAATTAATATAAAAATTCACACAATATTAGATGGCACAAACGTATTTTCAAGATATTTAGAAATTGAAAATGCTTCAGATAACAACCTCAATTTAAGTAGATTAAGTCTTCTCTCTGGTGGACTTGAGACATTAGACAGAGATAAAGTTTATTCTTCTAATATTAATACAGATGAGATTTATTCTATTGGTTATTTTGAAAGCGACCGCTGGGGCGAAGAAGGGCTTTTTAACTGGCATAAATTAGATGCAGTTTCCACTTCAATTGACACTCGCTTCAATCGTGACCGCTTCCGTCAACCAGTTATATTTTTAAGAAGTAACGTTACTGGCAAAATATGGGTTTCAGAATTCAGCTTTAGTGGTGGTTGTCGCTTTACTTTTGATTTAAACGGGCAGAGAAATACCGACTGTCATCTTTCATTCAAGGCTGAAATTTTGGGCAACAAGCCGTTATATGTAATTGCTCCACACGAAACCTTTAAGTCGCCTGAAATTCAGCATGGGTTAATTCAGGGCGACCTTGACTTAGCAATAAACGAATTACACGCTCATATAAGAAAATCTGTTTTAAATGCACCTGAAATTAATCCTGTAAATCTTCTCATAGGTTGTGGTATGGGTGCTGAACATTTAGATATGGGTGTAGAAATCTGCAAAGACTACATAGACCAATTCAAAAAAATGGGTGGCGAAGTGTTCATTGTAGATGCCGGTTGGGTGTGCCCTAAAGGTGAACAGGTTGAATGGGGTAATTACAACGGACTTAACGTACCAGACAAAGAACTCTACCCTAACGGAATCACTGAAATTGTTGACTACTGCCACGAACAAGGTCTTAAATTTGGTCTTTGGATGGACGTTGAGTCACTCGGTAAACGCTGCCCTGAATATAAAGAAAAACCCGACTGGAGAGCAAGAAATACATTTAATGAACAAACCGAGAGATTTATAGATTTTACTAACGAAGAAGCTGCTTTATGGTGCGAAACGGAGTTAGAAAGAGTAATAACGGAATATAAATTAGATTTATTAAGGGTTGACTACAACACTTCTTACCGTGATTATTTTAATATGAGAGATTTAGGCACGGGTAAAAAAGAATGCCTTACAATTAAGCACTTTAACAGAGTTTATAAAATGTATGAAAATCTTAAAAAGAAATTCCCAGAAGTAATTTTTGAAAACTGTGCAGGTGGTGGTGGCAGATGTGATTTAGGTCAGATGAAATATTTTAATCACACCTGGGTTTCAGATTGCCAGAGAGCACCTAAATCAATTTATATTACAAACGGAATGACAATGTGCTTACCACCTGAACGAGTTGACAGACTCTTTGCAGGAATGGGTTGTCACGAGCACGGCTCACTCGATTTACAATTAAGAAACACTATGCTCACACATATGTCCTTAAACGTAATTGCACCAATGAAAACAGAAATTAACCCAGAGCTTTTAGAATTTGTAAAACACAGTACAGATATTTATAAAACGTTTATAAGACCAATACTCCCTGATTCATTAATTTATCACCATACACCTGAGACAGATAAAGCTCATAAAAATGGTTTTGTAAGTTTAGAAATTGCTACACCTGATAAAACAAAAGGTGCTATTACCGTATTTTCAACTGAAAATAATAATGGTAATTCAATCACTGTTAAACCAAAAGGCGTTGCATTAAATAAAAATTATAAAATCTGGTTAGATAATGACAGAGTTTCTTTTAATATTCCTGGTTTTTCTCTTATAAATAACGGAATTTTAATAAACCTAAATTCCCCTATGATTTCTGAATTAATTTTATTTGAAGAAATTTAACCAAAAAATACCATAAAGAAAGAGGCTGTAAAAACTACATTTTTTACAGCCTCTTTTTCCCCAAAAACTAAATTAGTAATTTTATTTTTTAATATCTGCTATATAAGCTTTATATTCCTTGCTGAATCGCACACTCCACACAACATCTAAAATCAGTCCAGGAATAGCGAATAATATAGCTATTACCCCACCACCAATTATAAGACTCGTATTACTGAATCCTGTTTGTGTTCCTATAAAACAAATAACTGCTGCTATTACAAAACCTATGGAAGTTAAAATTTTAGATGCGTTTTCTAATTTTGCGGTTTTAGTTTTTTCTGCGTGACATTTTTTCTTAAATTCTTTTTTTGTCATTTCTTTCTCCCCCTTAACTTTTGTAAACATAACATATAACAAACTAAGAAAAAAATAAAGTGATTCTTCATAAGTGTCGTAAAAAAATGCAGAAGTGTTAATTACACTTCTACATTTTTATTAACTAATATGCAAGACAAAGTAAATTCATTGTTTTCACAAACAATAGATAAATCCCCATTATATTTTGAAACTAGTGTTTCTATACCTTTCAAACCATAACCATGTTCATTTTTCTGCACTTTAGTTGTTTTCAAATTTTTTACATCCAGCTTTTCTTTAACTTTATTAACAACCTCAACTGAAATCATTTCGCCTGATGTAATAATCCTCAAAATAATTAATTTTTTCTCGTCTGTTAATTTTTCTGTTGCCTCTATTGCATTATCTAAAGCATTACCAATTAAAACTCCTAATTCTAATTCATCTATTTCAATCCGAGAAGATAGTTTGATACTTTCTTCAATAATTATGCCTTTTGTTTTACAAAGTTTCTTTTTCGAATGTATTATTGAATCTATAACTGGGTTACCTGAATTTACAGTATTACTATAACCCGAAGCAACCGACATTTTTTCTTTTATTAAGTCGATAGCATCTACCGTACTTTTCGTCTCTAAAACAGATATTAAAGCAGTATAAAAATTTTTACTGTCATGACGATATTTTTTTAACGACTCTTGTTGCTCATATAATTCTTTATAATGAGCTCTTTGTTCATTTAAATGAATTTCTGCAAAAGCTAATCTTTCTTTTGTAATATAATATTTTTCTTGTTTATCAACAACAGCTAAAATCAAAATATTAGAAACCATTAAAAATACAGAAGAAACAAGTGTTAATACCTGAAAACTTACTTCGTTAAAAATATATGTATATTTAAAAAGTATTAATATTATAAACATTGAGGTAAAAGGTAATAACGCTGAAGATAAAACGAAAAAAATTGACTGTTTTCCAACATTTCTAATTGCACTGAATTTAATAAGTTTTAAAATTGCAAAAGTAATGAACTTAGAAAAAACAGAACTAATCAAATATAATGCACTATTTGATTGAATCGTTGTTATATCAATATCCAAACCAATATTTATCATCATAACCACTATCATTTCTGATAAAGCACTTATAACAACTACCACAAAAACTAATATAACCCTTTTTACCCATTTCACTTCAAATAGCAAACTATGCATAAGCACACAAAAAACAAAACTAAAAAATACTATAGCTTCACCTAAAAATAAACACGAAATGAAACTTGAAACAAGTAAAATCGCACACAAAATAGAAAGATATATTTTTAGTGTACATTTCTTTTCGGCAAATTTTGAAAAAAACATATAAACAATATATATCTCAAAAACTGCCGTTAAAACAGATGTCAGTATTTGCATATCACCACTTCTTCCGCATTAAGTAATCATTAAATCTCTGCATAGCTTCACTTCTTTTTCTTACACTTAACATAACTTTTTGATTATTAAATAAAACTACATCAGAAACATCAAATCTTTTTATAAAATCCATATTTACTAAAAATCCTTGGTGTGTTCTTATAAACCCATGCGACTCCAGAATTTTTAGCATATCAGAAAGTTTTCCAACTGCTTCAAACTTTTCTTTTTCTGTATAAACTGTAACATGACGCTTATATGCTTCTATATAAATTATTGAGGCTATTTTAATATTATATATTTTATTTTGCCATTTTAACGATAATGTAGAATTTATGCTTGTATACTTCGAAATCGCTCTTGAAAAAACATTTTTAAATTCAGTTTTAGAAATAGGTTTAACAATAAAATGTAATGCTTCCACTTCAAAAGATTCAAAAACATAATTCGGATGACTTGAAATGAAAATAATTATTGTTTTTGAATCAAACTTTCTTATTTCTTTTGCAGCGTCTATTCCATTTAACCCTGACATTTCAATATCTAAAAAGATTATATCAAAACTTATATTTTCTTTATACTTTTCAATTAAATCTTCAGCAGAAAAAAACGAAGCGATTTCTATTTCTGATAAAACATTTCTATATTCCGATATTTCATTTTTCAAAACATTATGAATCTTTTTATCATCATCACAAATACAAATATTAATTTTAATCACCTCATTATTCAACTATATATTCATACTCACCACCAGTTACGGTGGTGTTTATTTTTTCTTTTAAAATTATTTTTACTGTAGATTTTTCTGGGATTTTAATATTTATTTTATAATTACTATTTTCTGTTTTTTGCCACTCAACCTTTAAAATACCTTGTGGGGTTTTAATTTTACAATTCACAAATTCCAATCCACAGTCTAAAATTGGTTTAATAGTGAATGTTAAAAATCCGTTCTCTATATCACAAATACCTGCAAAGTGAGAGAATAAAATTTCATCATAAGTAGCAAGAAAATAGTGGTCTTTTGAGCGGGTTGTAGTTTCCCAAGACTCCCACGCAGAGTCATCGCCAAATGTAAGCCAGTGCCCCCAGCTTGGATATGTAGTCCCAGTTAAAACCTTGTAGGCTGTAGTGTTTTCGCCATTATCGAGAAGAACTGGTAAAATGAATTTTGTGCCAATACATCCGGTGTCAAGGTGATAGCCTTTACACTTAATATCGTCAACAAGATTAGAAAAAACAACTTTTTTATACTCTTCTGGAACTAACTTAAATGCTAACGGAATTAAGTTTGAGGTCTGACGATATTTTTCTCTCTTTCCTCTTTGCTCCCAGAAAAGTGTTTCATAAATATTTTTTTCTTTGTTAAAGAATTTTTCATTAAATGATTTATAAATATTTTCTCTTGCATTTTTAAATTCTTCAATATTATCTTTAATTCCAAGAACCTCTGAAATATAAATCATACTTTCGAGCATTTTATAAACGAAGCCCGTTCCGCAAATTTCTGCACCTTCAGAGGTGTTCGGGTCAACCTCATCATTTTCACTGTTCACTGGTGCTACCCAGTCTGCGAGACCTTTTGTGCCCCACACCCAATTATTCTCTTTTAACGCTTCAATCTGATTTTTGCTGAATTTCACGAGATTTTCGTATATGCTTTCAACAAACTCTTTATGGTCACAAAAACGTAAAAGTGCTTCTGCTGTAAATACAAACGCAGTATTCCATACAGGTGAATTCTGCCAGCCCCAGTTTGCACTTGGCACCATCACGGGAATAGAATTAAATTCGTTAAAGCAATCATTCATTGTAGTAGTAAAGCTCTCTAAAAAGAGCTTCAAATCAAAATTATACATCATTGAAGTAAGACCGCAATTAAGGTCACCTAACCAACCATTCTTTTCCCACACTGGTGTGTCAGTAGGCTTACCCTGAAGATTATTGAGAATTGTTCTGTGCATAAGAGCGTGTAAGTCATTTATAAGAGAGTTTGAGCAAGAGAATTCACTTATAAATTCAACGTCACTCGCTATTTTATAAAGAACTATATCTTTCCCTGTAATTTCAGTAGTGCAACCCGAAATTTCAATATATTTAAAACCCTTGTAACTGAACTTTGGCTCAAAAAAGCATTCTTCACCATTACTTATAAACGTATCGTGCTGAATGTAATTCTCTGGCCACCAGTTACCATCGTGGCCCTCGCCTTTACCAATTTTCTGGAATGTTCCATCCTTTTTTAACTGCTCCATATATGTAACTGTAATTACAGTATCTTTTGGCACGTTAAACTTTATTTTAGCCCAACCTGTAATCATCTCTGGTGCAGTTAAAATATAAGAGCCATCGTTCATTTTCTTAATTTCTTTTACTTTAAACTCTTTAATTCTCCTCATAGGCTCAGCATTCTGAAGAGTGAGCTTACCAGTTGGTGCTTCAGCTAAAACCACGTCTTTAAATTCTAAATCTGTGTTTCGCATATCGTGAGTTTCGCCACAATAAATACTGTTTTCTGTAATTATGCCATTAGTCGCAACCTTAAAGTTCTCGTCACTTTTAATTATTTCAGTAGTATTATCCGTATATTCAATTACTAAGTCAAGAATTAATCTTGGTGTATTTCTCCAAGACGCAATCTGCCAGTTCCAAACTGTTGTAAATTCATTATAAAAGCTGTTGCCAAGTTCAACAGTTAATTCATTTTCTTGCATTTTCAAAAAAGCAGTAACGTCAAAAGCTCTATAATATATTGTACTGCTATATTGAGAATGGGTAGGATTTAAAACGCTGTCATCAGGTAAGCAACCATTAATTTTTGCTTCATAAAAACCTAACCCACAAATATAAAGTGTGGCGGATTTTATCGGCTTCTCTATTTTAAAATTTCTCTTAAAAACTGGTGCAAATCTGTCCTCAATATCAGTTGTGGCTGCAATCCATTTACCTTTAAATTCATAATTTTTCATAGTTTCACCTTAATTCAAAATTCAAAATATCTGAAAGTGACGATTTCTGCATTTCAGAAATACTCGCAGTTTTATATTCTATTTCTTCATCATAATAGTCATACTCGTCGCTCACGTTTTCTAATTTTTCATTATTACATCCTAAAAAAGCTGAATATCTCACACGCTTTTTTTCATTAGTAACTTCATCTGTCACACGCTTTTGTTTTGTTACCTTAGTACCAAACACAAAAACTCTCAACATAAAAACTAAAACTTCATTATTTTTTCTTAAATAATATTCTACACTTTCTCCCATTCTTTCGCAAGTGTCAGAAATATATGAAAGTAAAAGCCATATTGTGCAGTTGCAAACCCAGTTTTTTATTCTCAAATTTATATCGTTGTCGCTTTTATCCGCCTCACTTTTACCAGCATCAAGATAAACGCCTATTGTTTCAATAAACGCTTCTGCTTCATCACTTTTGCATTCAGAAAAATCTTCTGGCGTTAACTCCATAACGTAATCACACAATACGTCGTAAGCGTCACTACCATAAAAAAGATTAGGGTTATAGCTGTATTCAGTAGTCCCAGTTGTTTTAAAATCAAGAGTATTATCATTTATGTTAAAAATAGGTCGTCTTATTTTCTTGTCATTAACCTCGAAAACCACTGATTTTGCATAATATAAAAAATCTTCTATTTGTTTCGGGATATAAATTCCTCTGTAATTTTTGTCGCTTTTAATCGACTCTACTATTTTTTCAATACATTCCTCTGAAAAAAGATTTTCACCCTTAAGCTCAGACCAGAAGAAAGCAATATTATTATGACCTAATAATAAATTGTCGGGCGTTTTGTCTGAAAACTGTGAAACAGCATATAAATCATCAAGATAAATATTTCTGTTACCAGTTCTCAAAAGATTGTTTTTTCGTTGCTTACATTTATTTTCTGTATAATCATTATAAGGATAAAATGAAGCCAACCTTTTAAACTCCTCATCAGTAGAAATTTGACGAAAAGCTCCTAAAAAGTTCTCGCGCCAAACGTTATATTCAGAAAAATCATTCACTCAAATCACGCTCCAATCTTGATTTGTGTGTTTTTTTATTTTCTTTTATATTAGAAAGCCTTTCAGAAATTTCTAAAATCAAATCATTTGTTGCCATCATCATAAACGGGTCGCCTGTGTATTCTAAATTGTTATCATAAAGATAAAAGCGAATGCAATGCCATAAACCATCTGCAATTCTCTTTAAATAGTTGTAATCAAAATCTTCATACAACTCAATAAAAGCGTTATTTAAAATATCAGGCATATCTTTTTTGCTTTGTTCTGACATACCTTCCCATATTCTGTAAAACACACTACAAGTTTTGTCATCGTTATATTCTTCCGAAACATTCCCCATAAATGTTTTTAAAAGCTTAACAACACCTAAAAATGTGTAGTCTTCTTTTCGACATTCGCTCATCAAAAAGCCAATTATAACGTAAAGCATATTTTTAATTGTGTCAGAATCTTTTTCTGTAAATTCATAAGAAAATATGTAAGAAACGCTTTCATCAAACGATTTATAATATTCTGTTATATCATCAACAAACTTATTTATTACTTTAAATTCTTTAGAATCCTCTTTAAATGAAAAAGCAGGAAAACCTCGCACGGCAATATGAGTTAAGTATACGTTATAACCAAAAACCTGGTTTTTCAAGTTTTCAATTAAATCCTGATATTTTTTGCTTTCATCTACTAAGTTTCTATATTTTTCAATGTTTGTCACGATACTGCCTCCTATTATTTTCTATAATAAATTTACCACTTTTTCGTTCTTTTGTCAATATGACTATTTCGGTGTGACATTTCTTTGACTTTAATAAAATCTGTGGTATAGTAAAGACAGAAAGAAACACAAAACCAAAACGAAAGGGGCAAGGAAAATGACAAACATTAACCTCAACAAACATCTGCTGGTATAAGCCCACCAAAAAGGGTGGGCGACAATAAAAACTAAAACCGAAAGGAGTAAGAACAATGACTAACATAAATCTCAACAAACATCTGCTGGTGAAAGCCCGTGCAGAGATACGGGCAACAAAAAAAGAAAACTTACAGGAGCAAAACAAAATGAAAAACAAACGCCTACTGCTGATTTAAAACAACAATAAACCAAAAACTGAAAGGAGTAATAAATATGAGAGTCTCTTCAGATGACACACTCTTCACAAATAATAACAAATCAACAATCGACGAACAAATTAAATTTTGCAACAACAAAAACTCAGCACAAGAAGATTTTTCTGATAAGAACGATGGGCTCTCAAAGGCTGATAGAGAGCACCAAAGATTTATGAACCTCTTAGAAAAGCAAATCCTTAAAGTTGACAAAAAAATCCGCACTGAATCATTTTACAAATATGTAAAAACTCCCGATGAAATAACAACTTTTTCAAACTATCTTATAAGCCATTTTAAAAAAATAGACCCGTATGAAAAAATGCTACTCTTCTATTACTTACAAACAGTAATATGCTACTTAACAAAATTCGCAGAAGAAGACCAATGCAATTTAGAAGAACTTGTTATAGGAGCAGTTTTTATGAAAAGCGATACTACAAAAGAACATATCGACGACTCATTTTTCGACATTTTAATCAAAGATGAATTATCTAAAAGCAACGACAACAGTCTTTTAGATTTAAAATTGTATTACGAACGCTTCTGTAAAATCAGAACCGAAAACGCTCCAAGAATAATTTTAAAAAATCTTATAAAAATCGTAAAAAAATATAAACCATATAAACCTGAAAACTAACTTTACTAAGCTACCACAACAATGAAAGGAGAGAAAAACATGAAGTATATACCGAAAGACTTACTCATAAAGAAAGCTCAAAATAAAATAGTCCCCCTTGAAACACAAAAAGAAACGTTAGAGAAATTAGCTTCGCTCATAAGCATCCATTTAAGAAAGCTCTGCGCAATCGAATCAGGTATAGACCCTCACTCACTCCCGAATAATTCATTGTTGGTATTAGCTCGTACAGGTTGTGGTAAATCGCACTTAATTAAATCGTTAGCTGACGCTGCGGGGCTTAACGTATTCACAATAGACTCCAGTGCATTAAGTCCCGAAGGTTACAAGGGCACAACCTTAAGTCAGCTTTTCACTCTCGCAAAGCAAGGCTGTCCTGATGAAGAAAAATTCAACTGCAGTATAGTAATAATTGACGAATTCTGCAAAATGAAATTCAGAAGTGGTGAAACCACAAACCCTCAGTTCAACTTGTTACAGGTGATTGAAGGCAAAGGTATCTCATGCGACTTAGGGCAAAGTCGTACAGAATTTATAGATACCAGCAAAATGCTCTTTATCTTCTCGGGTGCATTTGATGGTATCGAAGAAATAATAAAAATACGAATCAAAGGCAGAAATACAATAGGCTTTGTAAATAACACTATACAAGAAGAGGAAAACGAATATTTAAAACACGCCACTTTAGATGACGTGAAGCAATACGGCTTCAACGCTGAACTTTTGGGCAGAATCGGCGCTATACACTACATCCCTCCACTCTCTAAAGAAGATTTTAGTAAACTATTAAAATCTCCTAAAGGCTCTTATATAGAAAAATATTCGCACCTTTTTAAAATCTCAGATGTAAAATTAAATATTGATGAAAAGGCTTGTGAAAAAATCGCTGAAATATCAACCTCTTTGGGCACAGGTGCCAGAGCAGTTGGTACGGTTTTGCAAAACAGTTTAAACCCAGCCTTTGCTGAAATTGATAAAGACCCTACAATATCAAGCGTTACTTTAACTGTAAAAAATGATATACTTACTCCAAAATATTATCACTCTAAATCACGGCAAAACTTGAATTTCACAGGACTCAGTGAAGCGTTGTTCGAAGCATACGAAAGTGAAGAAAGTTTTTATAAATACGTCAGTACCCCCGCAGAAGTTCACAGCTTCACAAACTACCTTATGCAATTCACAAGGAACATTTCAGACGAAGAAAAATTAACTGTTCACTACTTCTTGGCAACCTGTATTCAGTATATAGCAGATTTTCAGCCAGCAAGTGACCACAACTTAGTCTCACTCTCAAAGCTTGCAGATGTCACACACATTCCACAGGATATTGGTTATACAGAATCAGTATTCGATAAAATAATGAGTGAAAAATCACGGTTATGCGGTGACAACCACGACGAATTCAAAGCCTATTACAGTATTTACAAAACGTGTGACAGAAAAAACGTTAAAATCCTCCTTAAAAAACAAATTTCAATAATAAGAAAAAACTATACTCCATACAAAACAAATAAAAAAGAGTCGGTAGGTTAACTACCGACTCAAATTTTTATTAATATTAATATTTAAATGCTTCAATAAGATTTTTAAGTGTGTTAGCCTGACCAGCAAGTTCTTCTGCAGCAGCTGCAGATTGTTGTGAAGTTGCTGAGTTAGTCTGAACAATATTTGAAATCTGGTCGATACCAACAGTAATTTCATTAATAGAAATTGCTGTGTTTTTACTTTCTTCTGAAATCTTACCGTTAATCTGAGCAACTGCACCAGCAGAAGCTGCAACATCAGTCATTTTGTTTGCCACATCAGAAACTAATTCATTACCCTTCTGAATTGCAAGAACAGTATTTTCAATAAGCTCTGTTGTGCTCTTTGCTGCTTCTTGTGATTTACCTGCAAGGTTTCTTACTTCATCAGCAACAACTGCAAAGCCTTTACCAGCTGCACCTGCTCTTGCTGCTTCAACTGCTGCATTAAGAGCGAGAATATTTGTCTGGAATGCAATATCTTCAATAGTTTTATTAATCTTCTTAATTTCTTCTGAAAGGTCTGCAATTTCATTCATTGCTGTAACAAGATTTTCCATTGAAACGTTTGCATCGCCCATTGCCTGACCCGCTTTATTAGTCATACCTGAAGCATTTGCCGCATCATCAGCGTTTGCATTGATTAAATCTGCAATAGTACGGATATTTGAAGCTAACTGAGCAACTGAAGAAGCCTGACTTGTAGAACCTTCTGAAAGGTTAGAGGCACCAATAGAAACTTGTTCTGAACCAGATGTAACTTGCTCTGCAGCGATGTCAATCTGCTCCATTGTAGCCTGAAGACTTGTTTTAATGCTTGTAAGTGACTCGTAAATCGCTTTATAATCTCCAACATACATCTCAGCTTTTTCATCAACATCAACTGTTAAGTCACCATCAGCAACTGCACCAAGGACGCGTGTAACGTCATAAACAATTTCTTTTAACTCGTGAATTGCTTTACCAGTAGCCTCTGCAAGAAGTCTTGTTTCGTCTTTTCTCTTAACAACAGGAGCTTCTTTAGAGAAATCACCAGTACCAATACCATTAATGATTTCAGTACAAAGGCTCATTGGAGCACCAATTTTCTTACCGAGTCTGTTTGCAACATAAAGAGCAAAAAGACCAATTGCAATAATACAAGCAAAGATTATGAGTGAAACTGTAGCAACACTGCTTAAGAAATCAGCATATGGTGAGGTTAATGCAATAGACCAGCCGTTTGTACCTGCAATAGGTGCATAAGCTGTAAAATATGAAGCACCAGCAAAATCATAGGTTTCAGAACCACTTTCGCCTGAAATCATGCGAGCATTAAGCTCCATATATGTAGCCATTTCTGATTCAGAAGCACCTGATGTAACATCAGTTTCTTCTTTTGCTTCACCTTCTTCAGTTACTGCAGAAGTTGCGATAACTACACCTGTATTATCAAGAATATTTGTTATACCATTTGCACTTGATTTTATAGATTTAACAATATCATCTAAAACTGTAGGTGATGGAATAAGATAAACAACACCTACAACCTCTGAACCCGCAGTACCATCTGCCCATACAGGAGCAGCAATAAACATCATTTTATTTCCGCCGCCTACATCTGTCGGAGAAGAAATAAATACTTCACCCTTTAATGCTTTCTGGAACGACTCTGACGAACTATAGTCTGTTCCATCTAAACCAATACCACTGGTGTCAAGCATATCGCCACCAATTAAACCGTGTGAAGTAGCTTTTTCTGCAATATGAGCTTGCTTTTCTTCTGCTGAATGTTCATCAGACAAAAGATATGAATCTGTTGCGATTGCTTCAGCCAAATTCACATAAGATTGTAATTCCCACTGAACGCTTCTTGATGCAGTTGTTGCAACAGTCAGAAGCTCCTCAGAAACAAGATTTTTTGTAGCGATAAAGTTTGAAGCTATTGCAATAATAGAAATCCAAACCATACCGACCAAAACCATAAGAAAGCCCATACGAGCCATTACGTAGCCGATGCTTCTTTGTCTTTCCTGGCGTTTTTTCTTCATAAAGATTGCCTCCTCTAAATACAATGGTATAATTGCATAATTATACACGCTACAATTTAACCATATTTTTTCTTTTTAGTCAATTGGTTTTGGCAATCTTCTACAAAAGAACAAAAAATGTTAAAAATTATACAAAACACCTATAATATGTCGCATAACTTGACACTTGTCGCATTATTTTTCTTGCAAAGAATATTTTTCAAGAATATCCCCCTCTAAATCTCTGTGAATTATTTCCCTTTCTGTTAAAATTATATACCCCCTCTTGGTATTCTCTTTAGGTATTGAAACAGAACCTGGGTTAACATATAAAATGTCTCCGATTTCTTCAATTTTGCTTACGTGAGTATGACCATTGAAAAGAATATCACCTTTTTTTAATTTTGGCATATTCTGAGGATTAAATTTATGACCGTGAGTAAGAAAAACAAGTCTGTTTTCAATATAAAGAATAGCATATTCTGCTAAAACATTGAAATCTAAAACCATATCGTCAACCTCTGCTTCACAGTTACCACGAACAGTTAAAACTTCGTCACTCATAGAATTAAGCAAAGCTATAACACCCTTAGGGTTATATTCTTCTGGCAAGTCGTTACGTGGACCATGGTAGAGAATATCACCTAAAAGAATGAGCTTGTCGCAATTCTCCTTTTTGTATTGCTCTACTAACTTGTTGCAGTATTTTAAAGAGCCGTGAATATCTGATGCAATAAGTAATTTCATAAAAACACTCCAAATTGAAATTTTTACAATTTTATCATAAATTGACGTTATTGACAATAGAATTTGAGAGTGTTATTATACTGTTATATATTTTTCCAGAAAATTTAAGGAGTGACAAACAATGAATAGAAAGGCATTATTTGTAGCAGCCGGAGCTGGTGCTGCAGCTCTTTTTGGCATTCATAAAGCTAATGAACAAAAGCACAAGGATATTTGTATGATTGCTCACAGAGGTCATAGTGCAAAGCAACCTGGTAATACTGAAGCGGCATTTATAAGCGCTATAAAAAATGGCTCTGGCGGTATTGAAACAGACGTAAGAATTACAAAAGACGGCGTTTTCGTTGTTAACCACAACGACGAGGTTAAATTCACAGATGGTACAGAGTTACTCGTTGCAGAGTCTACTTACGTTGAATTAACACAAAAACCTATATTCAATGATAAATCTGACGAGGTGTGCTATCTTTGTACATTCCAGAGATATATTGATATCTGTAAACAGGGTAATATGATTTGTTTTATTGAGCTCAAGGGTGAATGGTCTGACGAACAGATTAATGACCTTTTCAATTTAGCTAAAGAAAAATATGATTTATCAAAGTGCTCACTTCAATCATTTGAATTTGATAATCTTATAAAAGCACACGAAGCATTCCCAGAGCTTAATATTATGCTCACATACGGTAAAAACTGCGGTGATTACAGAAGATGCTTTGATTATGGCTTTGACATTGATGCAGATTACAAAGTAGCAACAAAAGAAATGGTTAAAGAATTCCACGATAAAGGCTTAAAGGTTGGTCTCTGGACTGCAAACAATCTTTTTGCACTTAACTTCTGCAGAATGTTAAACGTTGATTACATTGAAAGTGATATTTTCGGTGGCGTAAAATAAAATTAAAAGAGGCTGTAAAAAAACGCTAAGTTTTTTTACAGCCTCTTTTTAGGGGATAGGAAAAAAAGATGCAGAACGGATAAATCGAACAAAAACAAGACTTTAGTCTTGTTTTTGCTTGCCCGAAGGCGTACATAGGTACGTCGAGTGGTGAGATTTGTTTGTAGCATAAAACGAAAAAAATTTTGCAATTTTAGTTTTTTTGATAATTTATAGGGGTTCTTACAGCTATCTGCACTGTAGGAACCCCTTGATCTATATAGTTTTATGCGGTCTGCGCTTTTTTTACAGCCCCTTTTTTATATCTCTGTAATACCACCAACAAGTATTCCAATATTATCATTATAAATTTTCGGGAATTGTGAAAGTGGCAACGGGCTCATTCCTACACCAACCTCTATTGTGTAGCCTGGACGGTTATAAGTTTCAATAAACCAGTCTTTATACCCCGCAAAGCCTGATGCATAAGGTGTTTCTTCTACACTGTAGCCACTCACCTCGCCAAAATATTCTGCAATTCTTCTTGAATTCTCTGGCTCGTAATCAAGATATTTCCAATAAATTATTTCACCCTGACTATGATAAGAAAGTGTCAGTTTAAAATCGTGATTTCTTGTAAAATTATAAACTGCCACAACCTCAGGCTCAATTAAAGGCGCCGTGCCAACATAATCTCTCGGACCTGGAACTGTAAACCCTTGTGAAAATTTAATTTCTTTAGCTCGCTCCCAATTAGCAGGGTATTGTAAATTCAAATCAACACCATTAATATTTGCTTTCCAACCATTAGGGTACGGGATATTCGGGTAATTCTGTGAAAGTCTTATGGCTTTATCTAAATAAATACCATTTGGCACTACACCATTAACTAAGTCAACACCATCGGGGTTAACCATCGGAACAATATATAATGATGCTTTGTTATAAAGCTCTCTTGCACTCGTGTTAAAAATATTGCCACCTGTTGCGTAGCTTTCTGCATATTCCTCAAGAAATTTTAAAACCACAGGCGTTGTAATCCACTCATTAGAGTGGTGAGAAGCGTTATAAAAAACTTCTATTGCACCATTACCGATTTTTACAACTGGAATATTTTTTTCCATAACACTTCTGCCGATTGCACCACCCATTAAAAATGGATATCGCACCTCTAAACCTTCAAGAATAAAAGTCAGTAATTGATAAGAATATGGCACGTTAGTTGGCACAACTGAAAAACCTAAAGGCACAACTATATTTGAACCAATCCGCAAATTATCAGGATTAATATTGGGGTTTGCACGTAGAATTGCACCAACACTTGTATTATGCTCCTGAGAAATTCGCCATAACGTATCACCACGCTGCACTTTATGTATCTTATACCCTTTTAAATACGGCAATAAGGCATTCCAGGTTCGCACCCCGACAATTCCATCCTGTTTTAAATTATTATCTCCCTGAAAGCGTAAAACAGCATTCTGTGTTCTTGCACCAAAAATTCCATCAGGCTCTTCATTCAAATACCCTGCCCTGTTTAATGCAAGTTGTAAAATATAAACATCTGTGCCACGGCTACCGGGTTTTAAAATTTTCATATAAACACCCCCAGTTATTTATATTCACTAATTAAATGAATATGTCAAAATTTGATTTATAAAAATTAAAAATTAAAAATTTAAAATTTAAAATTAAAAATTGTGGGACCTGCGGTCAGAAATTATAATAATTATTAATACAAATGAAATTATCCTATCATTTATAGTTGATACTAAAATCAAACTTTAAATGATAGGATAAACTTGTTTTTATTCTTTTATAATTATAATCAAGGCGAAGCCTTCCGAAATTTTTAATTTTTAATTCTTAATTCTTAATTTTAAAGTAGGCTTGCTCTCAACTCTTCATTCGACTTAACTGAAAGATATTTTGGTGCAATATCAAATACTGTTTTGCAACCGCTGTCGCCTTCATTATTAAGTCTATAAGCTGCTCTTGCGAAAGCAACAATAACACTTGAAGTAAATTCAGGGTTTGAGTCTAATTTTAAACTATATTCAATAACGTGGTTATTCTCTTTATTTTTACCAGTTTTACCAGTTCTTATAACAAAACCGCCGTGAGGAATACCACTATGATTCTTTTGTAACTCTTCCATTGAAATGAAGTTTACTGTTGTATCGTATTCATCAAAATAGTTTTTCATTGTAACTATTTCTTTTTCAATACGTTCTTTATCTGCACCATCTTCTACTACAACAAAACATTCTCTTGTATGTTTTTGTCTTGCAGTTAATTCTGGTTGACTACCACTTCTTACAGCCTCTAAAGCACTTTCAACAGGAATTGTATATTGTCTTGCATCAACAACTCCCTCAATACGTCTTATAGCGTCTGAATGACCCTGGCTTACACCTTTGCCCCAAAAAGTGTAATCTGCACCTTCTGGTAAAATAGCACCACCATAAAGTCTTAAAAGAGAAAACATACCTGGGTCCCAACCAACAGAAATAATTGCCACTTTGTTACCCTTTTTAGCTTTTTCATCAACATTTGAAAAATGCTCAGGAATTCTTTTGTGTGTATCAAAGCTATCTACAACGTTAAAATGTTCAGCCATCGCTGGTGTCTGCTCTGGTAAATCTGTTGCGCTACCACCACACATAATAAGAACGTCAATATCATCCTTATGGTTTAAAACGTCATCCACGTGATAAACTGTTGCACCCTCTGTCATAACTTTAACAGTAGATGGGTCACGACGTGTAAACACAGAAGTTACCTGCATATCAGGATTTCCTGTAACTGCACACTCTACACCCTTTGCAATATTACCATAACCGAAAAGACCAATTTTAATCATTTATATCAACTCCATAAGTAGTTTAACTTAAGGTGACAGGAGTCGAACACCGCACGGTTTTGGAAGACAAAAATTCCCACTAACATCGTCAAAACTCTTGAAATACGTCAGTATTCCTGCGAGTTTTTCCTTGTTACTGAAAATTTTTTTGTCTTACAAAACTGCAAGCACCTAA
>SVOI01000036.1 GCA_015066465.1 Oscillospiraceae bacterium | reverse complement strand
GTTTCTAATCTTCTCAATACGTCAGAAAATGAACTAATCATTTCGTCATTACTGATTTCGGGAATTTCTTCGTCAGGGTAATCTACCCAAGCGGCTAAAAATGCGGCAGTTCTTGCAAGTGAATCACGGCATTCTGTTATTTCTCTGCTTAAATTACCATCAAGAGCATTGAGCGTTGCCGCACGTGCATCTTCACCGGTAGCAGAAATAAGTGACATAACCGCTTCTGCTTCAGATAAATCCATTTTACCATTTAAAAATGCTCTTTTTGTATATTCACCCGGTTCTGCAGGAACGGCACCGGCGTTAAAGGTTGCCCTTAAAACACGTGAAAGTATATAAAGACCGCCGTGACAGCTGAATTCTACAACATCCTCACCAGTGTAGCTTTTTGGTGCTCTGAAAAGAAGTGCAACTGCTTCGTCAATTACGTCGTCACCATCATAAACGTGACCAAAAAGTGCCGTGTAGCCGTTTTTTTCTTCTATTTTTTTACCTGATACACCTTTAAAAACCTTATCTGCAATTTTTATGGCATCTTCGCCTGAAAGTCTGACAATGCCAATGCCTGCAGCGGTTTGTGGTGTTACTATTGCTGATATTGTTGACAAAATTACAACTCCTAAAATCTGTTTGTTGAGCCAAATCCACCTGTGCCACGCTCTGTTTCGTCTAATTCATCTACTTCAATAATCTCAGGAAGACTTACAGGCATAATTACCATTTGTGCAATTCTTTCGTTTGGCTCAATAGTGTATTCTTTATCTATCTGATTTATAACGCCTACTTTAATTTCTCCACGGTAGTCACTGTCTATAACACCAACAGAATTGAGAAGTCCTATACCGTGTTTTATAGAAAGTCCGCTTCTTGGAAAAATAAAAGCCGCTTCAGAAGCACTTTCAAGTGCAATAGCAATTCCAGTAGGAATAAGTGCGGTTTCACCTTGCTTTAACGTTATTGGTTCATCTAAAACTGCATAAAGGTCCATACCAGCACTACCAGAAGTAGCTCTTTGTGGTACAACTGCATTCTCGTGTAATTTTTTTATTTTTAATGTACTCATAGCTATCACCAAAGTGCAGGGTTTTCTTTGTTTTCTTCTATTTTGCTACCCTGTAATCTTTCTAATTCTCTTTTATAAAAATCAGCTTCTTTTCGTGCAACTGCAACGTCCTGAAGGCTTTCTTTAAGCTGTGTTTTTAAGCTTTCGGTTGAAGAATCGTTCTTTTTTACTGTGTCAGCATAGTCAAGTGCTACCGCAACTGCCGCCTGAGTAGTAGAAAGTGTGCTGTTCTTTAAAAGCGCATCTATTTTTAAATCTACCTCTCTTGCTAAAGCAGACATATATTCAGCTGTATCCTCGGAAACAACCTTGAATGAGAAGCCTGCTACTTTGACTGTATGCTTTGTTTTTTCCATAAAAACGCCTTCTTTCAATAAACTGCTATAATTATACAATGTTTTAATGATATATTCAACAACAAAAATAATAAAATTAAAAAATACGAAATAATTTATTTGTTGATATTTTCTGGTATTGTGATATAATTTAGATAACTAATTAGATAACTAAGATTTTTTGGAGAATTAAAAATGGATTATAACCAGAACAACAATCAATACCAGAACTTTAATCAGCAACAGAATTTTAATCAATATCCTTATTACAATCAAGCACCACAGGGGCAATTTAACCCGTATCTTCAACAAAATAATCCTCAGGCGTATTATATAAGCCAACAAAAGTTTTTAAAGCTTCGTGAACAGAAGAATGAAATAAGACGCTTTGCAAAAATATTTGCATTTGCTATGTTGGGTTTTTTAGTTGCGAGTATGCTTTTTAGTGCAATACTTGAAGCTTTCGGACTTATTGATTTGTATTACTCAAATGGAACATTTTCATCGAGCGTGGGTATTTTTTATTCATTACTTACTGTAGGTGTTCCGTTCTTTATAGCCAAAAAATTCGTTTATAAAACACCGGATTTACCTGTTTGTTCTTATTCTGCGCCAAGGGCAAATTTAAAAACAGTTTCTATTATATTACTTTCTGTTTTAGGCTGCCTTGCTTCAATGTATGTTACAGGTTATATTCAAATGTTTTTTGAGGGCTTTGGTTTTTCGTTTTCTTCTGGCGATGAACCACAGGTTAATTCTGTTGTAGATTTAATTGCTTTATTTATTGGTACGGCTATTATACCACCACTTGTTGAAGAATTTGCAATGAGAAACGTTGTAATGCAACCTTTAAGAAAATACGGTAACTTGTTTGCAATAATCTGTTCAGCACTTGTTTTTGGTGTTTTTCACGGAACGCCATCACAAATTCCTTTTGCAATTCTCTGTGGATTGTTTTTAGGCTATGCAGTAATTGCTACTGATAGTATATGGACCGGTGTTATAATTCACGCTATAGTAAACGGACTTTCTTGTTGTTATTATACCTTTCTTTACTTTACAGATGAAGAAACAGCTGATACAGCTTACGGCTTTGTTTGTCTCGTGTTAGCAGGTCTCGGTTTTGCGGCGTTACTTATTTATATAAGTAAATATAAAGATGAATTCAATAGAATTATTTCTAAAAATGGTTTAGAAGAATATACATTGAAGCAAAAAATTTCAAAATTTATTTTTGCACCAGCAATGATAATTGCGATTATTGTATTTTTAATTCAGGCATTTTCCATGATTTCTTTCGGCTCTGAGGTTACAATGTAATGGAGCGCCAAGATTTTATGAAAGAGGCGCTTCTTCTTGCTGAAATATCAGCAAGTGAAGGCGAAGTTCCCGTTGGTGCGGTTGTCGTTTGTGAAGGCAAAATTGTCGGAACAGGCAGAAACAGGCGTGAAACTGAAAAAAATGCACTTTGTCACGCAGAAATTGAGGCAATAAATAACGCTTGTAAAAATTTAGGTGGCTGGCGACTTTTCAAGTGTGATTTATATGTTACATTAGAGCCGTGCCCCATGTGTGCAGGTGCTATTATAAATTCAAGAATCAAAAACGTGTATTTCGGAGCAAGTGACTACAAAAACGGTGCTTGTGGTTCGGTTGTGAATCTTTTTGAGTTGGAATTTAATCACAAACCAAATTTTGAAAAAGGAATTTTAGAAACCGAATGCAGCGAAATTTTAACAAGATTTTTTAAAAATTTAAGAGAGAAAAAGGCAGGGGTTTAAATTATGGAAAAAATTGCAAGCTTTACAGTTGACCACAACAAATTAAACAGAGGTATGTATATCTCTCGTGTTGATGGTGAAGTTGTTACTTACGACATAAGAACAAGAAAACCAAACGTTGAAGAGGTTATGGAAAATGGTGCAATTCATACTTTAGAGCACCTTTTTGCAACGTTTGTAAGAAACAGTAAGTTTAAAGATAACATAATCTACTTCGGTCCAATGGGTTGCAGAACAGGTTTTTACTTTTTAACAACAAAAATGAGCCACGAAGATGCACTCAGTCTTACAAAAGATGCTCTTAAATTTGTAGCAGATTACGAAGGCGAAATTCCAGGTGTAAGTGCAATTGAATGTGGTAACTACCGTGACCACGATTTAGAAGGTGCTAAAAAAGAAGGCAAAGACCAGTGTGAAGTTCTTAAAAACTGGACTGTTGAAAAGCTTATTTACGAAAATAATTATTAAGATATAAAAAACAACCCCGTGATTTTTATTAAAAATCACGGGGTTTTGTATTCAGAGTTAATATAATAAATTTTATTTGAATTTTACTGCTGTGCCGTAAGCAATAACTTCAGCTGCATTTTGCATTACTGCAGCAGAAGCATAACGGATATTAACAACAGCGTCTGCACCTAATTTTTCAGCATCTTCAACCATTCTTTTTGTTGCAATGGCTCTTGCTTCATTCATCATATCATTATAGGCTTTTAATTCACCGCCAACAATTGTTTTTAAGCCTTGTGTTATGTCTTTTACAACATTTTTACTTCTTATTGTGCTACCACGCACTAAACCCAACATTTCTAATTCTTTACCGGTGATGTAATCAGTATTTACTAATATCATCTTCTTCGCCACTCCTTATTTCTTTAATTCTCTGAATACAAACATATAACATTCCTACTGAAAGAGCAATAGGAATAATTCCGAAAAGTATTAATATAACAATGCTTTCTTTGAGTACCGAACACAAAATACAAAAATAGAAAATATAATACAATATTACAAAAATGGTTATTAAAATCGGAGCAATCAATTTCTTATTTTTTTTCATTATAATCACCTACTAATTTATAAAGTGTTTGAGTAAAATCATATTTTTCTTGTAATTCTTCTATTTGTTTTCTGTTTTTGTCACTTTCTTTTTTAGTCTTTTTCGCTCTCAACATAATATTTTTTGGTGAATGAGAAAAATCGACGAATTCGAGTACATCAACTGAGTAACCCATATCTTCTAAAACACTTGCCCTTATTGAGTCGGTAAGAAGTGCAGACATTCTTTCTTTAATAAGTCCGTGTTTTAAAAGAATGTCAAAATCGCCACCTTTTTTGATTGTTTTATTTACTTCGTGCTGGCAACAAGGTACTGAAAAAATATGCTTTACATTTTTACTAATAGCATAATTTAATGCAAAATCTGTTGCGGTGTCACAAGCGTGAAGAGAAATTACCATATCAATATGCTCATCGTATAGAGTATCCTTTGTAACATCACTGACAACAAATCTCAAATTATCATAACCATATTTTTCTGCTATTTTATTACAGTTTTCAACAACGTCTTTTTTAAGGTCGTAGCCTATAATTTTAACATTTTTCTTTTTAACTTCAGCAAAGTAATAGTAAATAATAAACGTTAAATAGCTCTTGCCACAACCGAAGTCTAAAATAGTAATATTTTCATTTGTATCGTTAGTAAAGGCATCGTTTACAATTTCAATAAATCTGTTAATCTGCTTGAATTTGTCATACTTAGATTTAACTATTTTAAAATCTGGGGTAAACACGCCTAAATCAACTAAAGCAGGAATATTTTCACCTTCGTTGAAAATGTATTCTTTTTGTCTGTTGTTTTCGGCATTTTTTTGTTTTAATTGCAAATTATTTTTGCTTTCACTTCTTTTGATTTTTCCATTTTTAGAAATAGCAAAAGTAACAGTAATACCACTCTTAAAAACACATATTTGAGCGTATTTTTCTGCGATTTGTTCTAAAAATGCCGAAAACTCTGTCTGGGGGATATTAAGATGAAACACCTGATTATTTTTAAATCTCTCTGCCTGAAAACAAGGCTTTTTCTTTATAATAACGGGGCGTATTGTCATTTTATTAAATTCTTCATCTTTTGAAAAGGGTGAGCTTATTGAAATTTTTATTATCTCGTCTCGTTCGTTTAAAATTAAATCTCTGATCTGTTCCATTTTTTACCTCAAATGCAATAAAAATCTGTATCCCACGCAGGAATATATGGGTGATGACACATATAAATTTTATAGTTTTCGTTTAATTTATTTAACAAAATGGGGATTTCAAAAATATCACTATTCTTGTGATAAGTGGCAATTTTTATTTTAGGTTTATATTCACTTATTAAATTTTTTCCGCCATTTATTATATCAATTTCTGCACCCTCGGCATCAATTTTTATGTAGGTAGGCACAAATTTTTCGGCTAATTTATCGAGCGTGTAACTCGGTATTTCTATACCGCTACCAATAGTAGATTGCCTGCCTGCGACATTCGAAAACTCTACCGTTCCGTCAATTGCTGAAACTGCGCCATTAAGAGCTTCAAATTTTTTCAAATCTTTGCAGTTTTCCACTAATTTTTTATATGTTTTTGAGTCGGGTTCAACTGCTAAAATGTTATTATATTCTCCACCTGTAAAACTTAAAAACTGCTCTACCGTATCGCCACGATAAGCACCAATATCAATAAAGCTTTCGCTTTGATTTAATTTAAGATAATCGTTAAATGCATCTGTAATATCGTTTTCCATTTTAAAGAGATATTCTAATTTCCCGCTGAACTCAAAATTTACGTAATTTTTAAATACCTCTTTTGATTTTTCGTCTGCTAAAAGAGAATATGCTTTATTAAGATTTTCTTCATTTTTTTCTAAAAATTTTCTGTCAAAAATCTCATTGCCAATAACCGGCACACAAGGAACTAAAACAGTTTGTTTTTTTGAGAGCTCTTTAATGTTTTCAATAACTTCATCTCGTGAAGAACCAAAGGTTACGACAATAGTAAAATTCTCATACTTTTCAAAGAAATCACTTATTGGTGTAACACGAAAGTCGTGAAAATATCTTTCTCTAATAAAACCATCACTTGCAGTAACGCCAGTAACTTCAATATTAAGTTCTTTAAATACCTCGAAAACCTTGTCAGCACCATTACCAGTGCCGTACATAATTATTGGCTCTTTTGTACCCTGCAAGGTTTCCCATACGCTTCTATTTTCAATGTCAAACTGTAGCATTTTTATGTCCTTTTTGAATAATTATTCAAGCATTTGAATTTATTTTAACATATTATGACTTTCAGAGCAACTTTTTCGACAAATTATATTGACTTTTTAATTAAATATATATATATTTAATTATGCATTCTATTAAAATGTTGGACTGCGGGAAGGGGTTGCATAATTGGCAAACAACGAGATTATTAAGCTTAAAAATATTTCAATCAGCTTTGACGAAGAACAAATTATTAATAATATGAACTTGTATATCCGAGATAAAGAATTCATTACATTTCTCGGACCATCAGGTTGCGGTAAAACAACCACACTCAGAATTATTGCGGGCTTTTTACAGCCAGATTCGGGTGAGGTTATTTTTGACGGAAAAGTTATAAACGACGTTCCGCCACATAAAAGACAGCTTAACACTATCTTTCAGCGTTACGCTCTTTTTCCACACCTTAATGTTTATGAAAATATTGCTTTTGGTTTAAGACTCCAAAAAAAGCCAGAAAAAGAAATTAAAGAGACTGTTACTGAAATGCTCTCTTTAGTTAACTTAAAGGGCTTTGAAAGAAGAAATATTTCTTCTCTTTCTGGTGGTCAGCAGCAGCGCGTTGCTATTGCACGTGCTCTTGCGGTAAAGCCTAAAATTTTACTTCTTGATGAGCCTCTTGGTGCTCTCGACTTAAAGCTTCGTAAAGATATGCAGGTTGAACTTAAAAATATACAGAAACGCCTTGGTATAACATTTATTTATGTTACTCACGACCAGGAAGAAGCTCTTTCTATGTCTGACACAATTGTTGTTATGAACGGCGGTAAAATCCAACAAATCGGCACACCTCTTGATATTTACAACGAGCCCAAAAACGCTTTCGTTGCAGATTTCATTGGTGAAAGTAACATTATTGAAGGTGTTATGAGAGCTGACTTCTGGGTTGAAATGGCAGGTAATAAATTCAAATGTCTTGATAAGGGCTTTGGCGTTGACGAAGAAGTTGACGTTGTTGTAAGACCAGAAGACGTTGACATTGTTAAAGCAGAAGATGGTATGATTTCTGGTAAAGTAACATCTATTACTTTTAAAGGTGTTCACTACGAAATCATTGTAGAAATCAAAGGCTTTAAATGGATGATTCAATCTACTGATTATCAGGAGGTTGGCTCTACAATAGGTCTTGTTATTGAGCCAGATGCTATTCACATTATGAAAAAATCTGAATATTCAGGTTTATATGGCGATTACAGTTCATTCTCAGAAGAGTTTGATGAGCTTTCAGATGCTACTGTTTATGAGGATGAAGATGAATAATAAGTGGGGGTGTTCCTATGGGTAAAAAATCTACCCTTTTATCCCGTGTAATAGGCGCACCTTATATCCTTTGGGCAGTTCTTTTTATAATTGTCCCGATTGGTATGGTTGCTTATTATGCATTTACAGATGCAACGGGTGCATTTACTTTTCACAATATGTTAGAAATAGGGAAATATACTGACACATTTTTGCTTTCAATCTGGTTAGGACTTTTAGCAACAGTTATTTCTCTCGTTATTGCATACCCTTTGGCATATATTATTGCAAATTCAGGCGAAAATCGTCAGAAGATTATGATGATGCTCATAATGCTTCCTATGTGGATGAATTTTCTTTTAAGAACATATTCTTGGATGACTATTTTAGAAGATAATGGATTTTTAACTACAACCTTAAATTCAGTTTTAGAGGGAGCGTATGTAATTCTTGATGAAGCTGTGAAAATTTTAGGTGGAGGATTAAAAAAACCATTTGAACCGATTCATTTAATAAATACCCGTGGTGCGGTTGTTTTAGGTATGGTTTACAACTTTTTGCCATATATGATTTTACCTATTTACACTGTAATCTTAAAAATGGACCGTTCTCTTATTGAGGCGGCACAGGATTTAGGTTGTAATAAAGTACAAGTATTTAAAAATATAACAATTCCGTTAAGTCTTCCGGGCGTTGTTTCTGGTTTTACTATGGTTTTTGTGCCATCTGTAAGTACATTTTACATTTCACAAAAATTAGGTGGTACGGGTACTACTCTCATTGGTGATATTATTGAAACACAGTTCCAGACTGCTAATAACTTCCATCTTGGTGCATCTCTTTCATTTGTGCTTATGATTTTAATTTTCATTTGTCTTGCGGTTATGAACAAGTTTTCAGATGATGATGGGGAGGTTATTATATGAAGAAAAAATCTCTCTTTTCAAAAATTTACCCTGTTCTTGTTTTTGGTTTTCTTTATGCACCGATTGCAGTTCTCATTCTTTTCAGCTTCAACTCGGGTAAAAGTACAGCTGTTTTTGAAGGCTTTTCTTTCAGATGGTATGAAGAGGTTTTCAGGGATACAGCTACACTCGAGGCATTTAAAAACACAGTAATTGTTGCGGTTGTTTCTGCAATTATTTCTACCATTATGGGTACTGCGGCGGCTATTGCAATTAACAATTACAAATTAAAATGGTTTAAACAAAGTGTTCTTACAACAACAAATATTCCTATGATGAACCCTGATATTGTTACGGGTATCTCTATGATGCTTTTGTTTGTATTTATTGGTGCGCTTTTTGGTAAAACCGGTACTTTGGGCTTTGCAACTCTTACAATAGCTCACGTTACGTTTGAACTTCCTTACGTAATATTAAACGTTTTACCTAAGCTCCGTCAGACAGATATACATCTTTCTGAAGCAGCTCAGGATTTAGGTTGTACACCGATTCAATCATTCTTTAAGGTAGTGCTTCCACAGATTATGCCTGGTATTCTCTCAGGTCTTATGATGGCATTTACACTTTCAGTTGATGACTTTATTATCAGCTATTTTGTTAGCGGTACAACCTCACAGACACTTCCTATAAGAATTTTCTCAATGACTAAAAAGCGTGTTACACCAGATATGTATGCGCTTTCAACCCTTATTTTCCTTGCAATTCTTGTTTTGCTTGTAGTTTCCAACATTATTACTGCAAGAAGTGAAGGCAAGAAAAAGAGTAAAAAAGGGGGTGCTTAAAATGAAGAAGTTTTTAGCAGTTCTTTTTGTTACAGCAATTCTTTTAAGCACACTCTTACCCGTTTGTTTTGCAGAAGAAAAAGATTATTCGCATTTAAGAGGCACCTCTATTAACGTTTACAACTGGGGCGAATATATTTCTGATGGTTCAGAAGGTTCTCTTGACGTAAATAAAGAGTTTACAAAAAGATATGGAATAAAAGTGAATTACACCACCTTTGAAAGTAATGAAAATATGTATAACAAGCTTCAGAGTGGTGGTGCAAATTACGATATTGTTATTCCATCTGACTATATGATAGCAAAGCTTATTGAAGAAGAAATGTTGGTGGAGCTTGATTTTTCAAACATACCTAACTACAAATACATTCTTCCGAAATATAAAAACCTTTTTTATGACCCTGAAAACAAGTATACTGTTCCTTACACTGTTGGTATGGTTGGTTTAATTTACAACACTACTATGGTTGATGATGAGGTTGACAGCTGGTCAATTTTGTGGGACGAAAAATACAAGGGCGAAATTTTGATGTTCAATAACCCACGCGATGCCTTTGGTATAGCGCAATTTCTTTTAGGTCAGAGTGTTAACACTCACGATACTAAAGATTGGGATAAAGCAATTGAACTTTTAAAAGAACAAAGACCACTTGTATCTTCATACGTTATGGACGAAGTTTATAACAAAATGGAGGGTGGCGAAGCAGCGTTTGCCCCTTACTATGCAGGCGACTATCTTACAATGGCAGATGTTAACCCTGATTTAGCATTTGTTTACCCTAAAGAAGGCGTTAACTACTTTGTTGATGCTATGTGTATTCCAAAAACTGCAGAAAACAAAGAAGCTGCAGAGCTTTATATTAACTTTATGTTAGAAGAAGATATTGCAGTAGCAAATGCAAACTGGATTTGCTACGCTTCACCACATGCACTCGTTTTAGAGTCTGACGATTACGATTTAAAGGGTGAGCCTGTTCTCTACCCTGAAGAAGCAGAAATGCCAAAAACTGAAAGCTTCGAAAATCTTTCATACGATATTCAGAATTATATGTCACAGCTCTGGAGTGAATTAAAGGTTGAGGGTAATACTAATATAGACGCTTATATTGGTCTTTCAGTAACCATTGTATTAGTAGTTGTATTCGCAGTGTTTAAATTCGTACAGAAGAAAAAACGAGAAAAATATTATGACTAAGAAATTTATAAAATCCCCTTTGAAAACTCAAAGGGGATTTTAATAGGAGTTATTATGAGAAAAAATTTTGGTAAAGATAATACAGTTTACCCAATGCCTGTGTTCATTGTTGCGGCTTACGATAAAGACGGCAACGCCAACTGTATGAATGCTGCCTGGGGTGGTATTTATGATACAAATCAGGTTATGGTATGCATTTCTGAAGGTCATAAAACAACGAAAAATATTTTAGAGTCAAAGGCTTTCACAGTTAATATTGCCGATGCAAAACACGTTGTAGAAGCAGACTACGTTGGAATTGCTTCTGGTAATAAAGAACCAGAAAAAATGGCAAAAGCAGGTTTTACTACTACAAAATCAGATTTTGTTAACGCCCCAATTATTAATGAATTGCCTATGTCAGTTGAATGTAAGCTTTTAAAATTTAATGAAGACGGAATTTGCATTGGCGAAATTGTAAACGTTTCTGCAGATGAGAGCGTTTTAGGTGAAGATGGTAAAATTGACCCGTCAAAAGTGGAGGCAATTACATTTGACCCGATTCATAATACTTATATTAAACTCGGTGAAAAGGTCGGTAACGCTTTTTCAGATGGTAAAAAGATTAAATGATTGAAAAATTAGGTTTAACAAACAATCAATTAAAAATAATTGCAATGCTCGCTATGCTCTCCGACCATATTGGCAAAGTGCTTTTACCGCAATACCGAATTTTACAAATAATTGGTCGATTAGCCTTTCCTATTTTTGCATTTATGATTGCAGAAGGGTGCTTCTACACTAAAAACAAGGTGCGGTATTTTTTAACGGTTTTTCTTTTGGGCGCAGGGTGTCAGGCTGTTTATATAATCTGGGAAAAATCGCTTTATATGAATATTTTATTAACTTTTTCGCTATCAATAATTTTTATTTTTAGTTTAGAAAATTATAAAAAAACTAAAGAAAAGCGAATCAGGATACTTATGCTTTTTACTGTTATTACAGTTCTTTTAATAGCGGTAATGCTTCCAGTAATTCTGATAGACCAAGGGTTCATAATAGATTATGGCATTTTTGGTGTGCTTTTACCCGTTGCAATATTTTACGCACCAGATAAATTACGTAAGCTCATTTACACAGCGGGTATTTTAATTCTTTTAACGCTTGATTTAGGTGGCGGAATTCAATGGTGGTCACTTCTTGCAATACCACTTTTAGCTCTTTATAACCAAAAACGCGGCAAATATAACATAAAACCGTTGTTTTATATATTTTACCCTGCACATTTGGTTGTGATTTATCTTATTTCACTATTTCTGAATAAGTAAACCGCGAGATTAGTAAACTCTACCATTATTCGATTTACTTTCTTTTTATGTTCTGCTATTCTTTTCTAAGAGGTGATTATTTTGTCAAACAAAACAACGGGTGAAATTATTTCTTCTATAAGACGAGAAAAGGGTTTTACACAAAAAGAATTAGCTGAACAATTAAATGTTACTGATAAAGCAGTTTCAAAATGGGAAAGAGATATAGCACTTCCAGATATAAATACTCTTCCAAAACTTGCAGAAATTCTTAATATCACAATAGAAGAATTGATAGCTGCAAAGCCACAAAAAACAAATGACCATAAAAAAGTTGATTTTTTTATAGATTTAATTTTGAAATCAATACCTTTGGCGATGGGTGTTGCTGTAATAATTACATCTATTCTTAAGGAACTTTCTATTCAATCAGGGTTTACAATGTTAGGTATTGGAGTTTTTTGTATAAGTTTATATTTATTGAAAAATAAGAATTAAAAATACCGCTCAAGTAATAGCTACTTGAGCGGTTAAATTTATTTTGTTAATAAAAATCGTTCTATTTCTTTTAAGAAATATTTTGCGTTTTCAATTTGCTCTTCAACTTCTTGTTTTGATATTATAAAAAAATCATCGTAATCACTTTCGGTACGGATATCAAAAAGAATTGAAATTATTTGCGAAAGTTTTGCATCAAAAATTCCAGTTTTTATATATAACCTACGAAATTCTGATATTATACCACTATGATGCTTCATATCGATTCCATCAAAAGCAAGAACGGCTCTCATTGCATGAAATATTGCATAGTATGAGCGATTTGCTGCACTTTTATAATTGGAAGAGTCAAGTAAACTTTGAGCTGCTGTTAAACACTCGTTTGCGTGTTCAAATCTTACATTTGAAAGCGCTTTCTTTTCATTCTCATGCATATCTGACACCTTCTTTTAAAACATTCATATAAAATGGTTGAACAGTTGAAAATTTCGAAAATTGCTCATATGATTTAACTGTAACTGAAACCGTTACATCGTGCTTTAAGCTCAAATCACTTGTTATTAAAGCAAGTGAGTTTCTGTACTTAGGTATTTCTTCGGCAGGTATATCCACAGTAAGTAATATATCAACATCAGATTCAGAATGATAATCACCACGTGCAAATGAACCATAAAGGAAAGCATCTTTAACAGTGTTATTGAAAAGGGGGTTACAAGCATTGTATACTTCGCCTAAAATATCTATTGCTTGATTTTTATTGCACATATTATCACTCCTTCTATGTTTTATCATAATTATTATATCCACTTTTTGAAAATAAGTCAATTATTATGTATTCACAATTCCTACTTGATGTGATATAATTCCTATCAGGAGATGATTTTATGAAAAAGTTAATTTCACTTTTACTTATTTCTGGTATTTGTTTAACTCTTTTTGTTTCTTGCTCTGATAGCACGGGAGAGCAAAAAGAACCACCAACAGAAAAAACAACTGTATCTGAAACGATAAAAACAGTTACTATAACTTCAAGAAATAACAAAAAATCTCTTAATATTACATACGACACTGAAAAAGTAAATATTAAAGATTCTTATTCAAGTGAAGCGACTTTTGTTGTAGGCGAAAATGATAAAGATTACCCTAATAAATCTTTTGGTGTAACGTTTATTTCAGAATCGTCTGCGCAAGATGATTACAATGCTTCTTTGGGTGATGCAAGTAGCGTTATAGTATTTTCACCATTAGAAATGTGTACTATTGGTGATGGAAAATTTGTTTATTGCTATGACGAAAACTGGTATGGTGAATTTAAAACAAGATATTATTTGTATGAAGCAAATGGCGATATAATAAAAGTAATTGTTAAAGAACAGACTAACGATGAACAAATTAAATATTATTTTGATTTATTAGAATTCTAAATTTTTAAAAAGACTCAGAATAAAAATCTGAGTCTTTGTTGTATATGCAACACCAAAAACGATATCTCTCCAAAAACCTGAAAATTTGTTTAATAAATTCACATTTACGAAACAATTTCCCCTTGTAATAAAGGGGGATTTCTGCTATAATTTTCGTGTGTGCGACTTTATGTGGGACTGTTGAAAATCTCTTTTAAATCAACGCTCCAAGTGAGTATATACTCATTTTATAAGTCCACCAGATTGGAGAAAACTATGAGCATAATCCACTATGAAACAAGGCATGTTAATAACTTCAAAGAACTCCTTGAATCAAGTGCTCGTCTCTTCCCTGCACGTCCTGCTTTCAAAATTCGTGAAAAAGACGGCAGCATTTCTGAGATGAAGTATCCAAAGCTTTTAAACATTGTTAACGCTTTAGGTACAGCACTTTGTTCTTTAGGACTCAAAGCAAAAAATATAGCAGTTATGGGTAAAAACTCTCATAAATGGTGTATTGCTTACTTTGGTATCACAAATGGTACTGGAGTTGTAGTTCCTGTAGATAAGGAGCTTATGGCAGAGGATGTTTTAAACATCTTAACTGTTTCTGATTCTAAAGCTATGTTCGTTGATGACAAATCATACGAAAAATTGCAAGAAATCAAAGACCGTCTTCCACAAGACTTTACTTTCATAGGCCTTGATGAAATCGAGGGCATCAAAAATATTGATGAACTCATAAAGCTTGGTGAAGAACTTTTAGAGAAAGGGGACAGAACCTTCTTAGATGCAGAAGTTGACAGTGACGGCTTAGGCTCTCTTCTTTTCACCTCTGGTACTACAGGAATGGCAAAGGGCGTAATGCTTTCACAAAGAAATATTGTTGAAGATATTATTGCTGTTAAAAAGGTTGTTAAAATCACACCTGATGATACAATTCTTTCAGTTCTTCCGCTTCACCATACTTATGAAAGCTCACTCTGCTTTGTACAGTTAATGTATACAGGCGGTTGTTACTGCTTCTGTGAGGGTCTTCGTTATATCACACGTGATATGCAGGACTATCAGCCAACAATTTTCGTTACTGTTCCTTTAATGCTTGAAAAAATGCACGCAAAAATTCTCAAAAAGGTTCACGAGAAAAAGGTTGGTAAATTCGCACTTACTTTAGGTAAAATGGTTCAGGATGGTTTCGTCTCTAACCTTATGGAAAAAATCTTTGCTGAGGTTAAAAAGACTTTTGGTGGTAAGTTAAGGCTTATTATTGTTGGTGCTGCGGCACTTAACCCAGAAGTTGCAAAGGATTTCAAAACATTCGGTATTCCTACATATATCGGTTATGGTCTTACAGAGTGTGCTCCACTTGTTATTGGTAATAATGACCACCTTATGCTTCCTGACTCAGTTGGCGTTCCGCTCCCTGGTGTTGAAGCAAAAATTTACGACCCTGATGATAACGGTGTTGGTGAAATCTGGGTTAAAGGTCCTATGGTTATGAAGGGCTATTACAAGGATGAAGCAGCTACAAAAGCAGTTCTTACTGAAGATGGTTGGTTCAGAACTGGCGATATGGGTACAGTTGACGAACAAGGCTGTTACAGAATTGTTGGTAGATGTAAAAACGTTATCGTTACTAAGAATGGTAAAAATATTTACCCTGAAGAGGTTGAATATCATCTTAACAACCACCCATTCGTTTCTGAGTGTATTGTTTTTGGTGCAGATTGTGACGAAGCAGAAGAAGGTACACAGGTTGTTGCTAAAATCTTCCCTGACATTCAGGCAATCACTGCAAAATTAAAAGATAAGCAAGCACCAAGTAAAGAAGAACTTCAGCAAATTATTGGTGACGTTATTAAAGAAGTTAACAAAAAGCTTCCTAAATACAAAAACATTCGTGATTTTGATATCCGTGACATTGAATTTGTTAAAACAACAACAGCAAAAATCAAACGTCAGGCTAACTTAGAAGAAGAAAATAAAACAACTGAAGCAGTAGAGACAACAGAAGCTACTACTCAGGAATAATTTTAAACTGAAAGGTCCGAAGAAGTAATGAAAAAAGCAGTTTTTAGAAAGACGAAAAGAATGGTTTCTTTTATTCTTATAATTGCGCTTTTTGCTTCTTCGGGCATTTTGTCTTCTTGCTCTATAGAAAGAGAAGACCCTGCGGCACTCACTCTGAATGGCAAAGAAATAAAAAATGATGTTTTTACATATTTTATTGATAAAGCTATGACAGAGCTCGGTGTAAATGCAGATGAAAATGCAGTTCTTACAAAAGCAACCCAGTTAACAGAAACTTACTTTAAAACAAATTCCCTTGCTGTTAAATGTGGTGTAAGCCTTTCTACTGCACAAAAAGCAAGCGTTTCTGAAAAGGTTAACGCTTATTGGGGAATTTATGGCGATTATTACACATCTATTGGTGTTACAAAAGAAACTTTAACTAAAATTTTCACTTCAGAAGCTTATAGAAATCAGCTTTTAGTTCACTACTATGGTGAAGGTGGTGAAGAAGAAATAGGCGTTGCTACAATGTACGCTTATTTTAAAATGAATTACATTGTCTTTCAGGCAATAAACGGTTATTTTACTTATTTGGATGATAATGGTAACACGGTTATAAGAACTCCAAATGAAATTGAAGAAATTATATTAAAATTTCAGAATATGGCTTCTTTAATAAATTCCAAAGAAAAAACAATGGAAGAAGCTGCAGATTTCCTTGCAACGTCGGGTTATTCAAGCTCGGTTGTTACATTGGTTTTAGGAAAAAATGATACTTCTTACCCAGAAGGATTTTTTGATAAGGTACAATCTACAAAAGCAAGAATTGCATCGGTTATTGGTACAAACGAATATATTTTTATAGTTTTACGTGGTGATGCTGGTGTTAATTCTGAATATTACAAAGAAAAAAAGGAAGAAATTTTAACTGCCTTAGTTGGCGATAAAATTGACATTAAAATAGATAAATCTTTAGCAGTTGAGAGTGCACTCAATGATATGAACACACAAAGTCTCTACTTATTAGTAAAGCAAGAAAAGGCGGGGTAACATGAACGAAATAATTAAAAATATAATGACTCGTCAGACTATAAGAGAATATACTTCTGAACAAGTTCCAATGGAGCTTTTAAATGTTGTTTTAGATGCGGCAATAAGAGCACCAAGTGGCAGAAACACTCAGCCTTGCCACATAAGAGTTTTAAGAAGCAAAGAAAAGTTAGACGAAATGAACACTGACTTTAAAAATATTGTTGGTTGGGATACCCCGGCATACACTGGCTGGGATATTCGCCCTGTTTACCACAATGCGCCAACATTTATTTTTATTTTTGCTAAAGATAAAAGTGATATGGCGGCTGGTTTAATGGCAGAAAATATTGCACTCTCGGCAAAATCTTTAGGTCTTGGCAGTTGTATGGTAGGCTCTTTAGGCGCTCTTTTTGATAACGAAGAGGGAGCTAAAAAATGGAAGAAAATTCTTGAAGTAGACGAAGACTGGTGCTTTTTACTTGGTATGACTTTAGGCTACCCTAACGAAGAGCCACCAATGAAGGAACGAGAAGACGGACACATTAAAATTATCGGAGAATAAATTATGAAATACTTTGCAGGAGAATATGACGTTGCGGTTATAGGTGCTGGTCACGCTGGTATTGAAGCGGCTTTAGCTTCAGCACGACTTGGCGCTTCAACTATTGTTTTTACAATTAACTTAGACTGGATTGGCAATATGGCGTGTAACCCATCTATCGGTGGTACATCTAAAGGTCATTTAGTAAGAGAAATTGATGCTTTGGGTGGCGAAATGGGTAAAGCGGCTGATGCTACTTTAATTCAGAGCAGAATTTTAAATTTAGGCAAAGGCCCTGCTGTTCACTCATTAAGAGCACAAATAGACAGACGTGAATACACAAAATATATGAAGCATTGTCTTGAAAATCAAGAAAATCTTGATTTAAAACAGGCAGAAATTGTTTCGCTTAATAAAACCGATGATGGTCTTTGGGAAATGAGCACTCAGTTAGAGGCTGTTTATAAGGCAAAAACAGTTATTATTGCTACTGGTACGTTCTTAAAGGGCAAGGTTTACGTTGGTGACGTTTCTTATGAAAGTGGCCCTGACGGAATGTTTCCATCAAATGCACTTTCTGACGACTTATCAAAATTAAACGTTGAGCTAAGACGCTTTAAGACAGGTACTCCGCCAAGAGTTAACAGAAACAGTGTTGATTTTTCTGAATTAGAAGAGCAGATTGGTGATAGTGAAATTACACCATTCTCATTCTCTACACCAACTGATAAATTAGAGAATAAAGAAGTTTGTCATATTACATATACAAACGAAAATACAAAGAAAATAATTTTAGATAATATAGACCGCTCACCACTCTACTCTAAAAAGATAGAGGGAACTGGTCCGAGATATTGCCCAAGTATTGAAGATAAAATTATGCGATTCTTCGAAAAAGAACGCCACCAGGTGTTTATTGAGCCTTGTGGTTTAGATACTGAGGAATTGTATTTACAAGGGCTTTCATCTTCTTTACCTGAGGACGTTCAATTACAGATTTTAAAGAGCGTAAAAGGACTCGAGAATGTAAAAGTAATGAGAACTGCTTACGCTATTGAATATGATTGTGTTAATCCGCTTTCATTAAAATCAACTTTAGAATTCAATGACTTAGAGGGTCTTTTTGGTGCAGGTCAGTTCAATGGTTCTTCTGGTTATGAAGAAGCGGCGGCACAAGGTCTTATTGCTGGTATTAATGCCGCATTAAAGGTACAGGGTAAAGAACCATTTATTTTAGACAGAAGTACATCTTACATTGGAACTCTTATAGATGACCTTGTTACAAAGGGTTGCTCAGACCCATACAGAATGATGACTTCAAGAAGTGAATATCGTCTTGTTTTAAGAGAAGATAATGCCGATTTAAGACTTACAGAAATGGGTTATAAAATAGGTCTTGTAACAGAAGAAGCCCACGATGCACTTCTCAGAAAAATCCGAGAAATAAAGCAAGAAACCGAGAGAGTTAATTTCCAGTCAATAGCTCCATCAGACGAGCTTAACAAAGTCTTGGAAGGAGCTGGTACTGCTCCACTTAAAACTGGCTGTAAAATGTCAGAGCTTTTAAAACGTCCACAAGTAACTTATAAATTGCTTGAACCTTTTGATAAAACCAGACCTGAAATTGCAAAAGAAGTGTTTGAACAGGTTGAAATCAACTTTAAATATGAAGGCTACATTAAAAGGCAAAAAGCTCAGGTAGATGAATTGAAACGTCTTGAAGTTAAGAAAATCCCAGAAGACATTGACTACAAGGCTATTACAAATTTAAGACTTGAAGCAATTGAAAAATTAGAAAAAATCAGACCTGAAAACGTAGGACAGGCTTCAAGAATAAGCGGAGTTTCACCAGCTGATATTTCAGTATTATTAATTCACTTAAGGAGTAATTAAAATGATACCAAGAAACGAACATCCAAACCCGAACTTTAAGAGAGAAAATTATGAAATTTTAAACGGCGAATGGGAATTTGATTTTGATTTTGGCAATTCAGGTGTAAACCGTGAAATGTTTAAAAATAGTTCAGTGTTTTCAAAGAAAATCACAGTTCCTTTTTGCGTAGAAAGTGAGCTTTCTGGTATTGGTTATAAAGACTTTTTTCCTGCTGTCTGGTACAGAAAGAAAATTAACGTAACAAAAGAACAATTAGAAAACAGAGTTTTCATTATCTTTGGTGCGGTAGATTTCCACGCTAAATTATATGTGAATGAAGTAGAAGCTGGCGAGCATTTCGGCGGTTACACTTCTTTTAGAATTGAACTTACAAAATATCTTAAAGAAGGCGAAAACATTCTTACTCTTTACGTTGAGGATGACACACGCTCATTTATGCAAGCTCGTGGTAAGCAGAGCGAGGAATTCTATTCTCACGGCTGTGACTACACAAGAACTACTGGTATCTGGCAGACAGTTTACCTTGAATTCGTTAAGAATGATTATATTAAAAATTTCAAGGTTTACCCGAATATTGAAAACGCTACACTCACAATCACTGCTGATTTAGTAGGTAAAGGCGACTTTAAAGCAACAGCTTTCTGGGATGGGAAAGAAGTAGGTGTGGCAGAAAGTAAAGTTTTAGGTCAGACAGTTACTGTTACACTTAATTTAACTGAAAAGCATCTTTGGGAAGTTGGCAAGGGTGGTCTTTATTCGCTCACACTTAATTTCGCTGACGACGAAGTTACAAGTTATTTCGGACTTCGTGAAGTAGACCTTTCAGATGGCGTTTGCAAAATCAATGGCAAACCGGTATTCCAGAGACTTATTTTAGACCAGGGCTTCTACCCAGATGGAATTTACACCGCTCCAACAAAAGAAGCACTTAAAAACGACATTCTTCTTTCTATGAAGGCGGGTTTCAATGGTGCAAGACTTCACCAGAAAATTTTTGAACCACTTTTCTTACATTACTGTGATGAATTAGGCTACATTGTTTGGGGTGAACACGGTAACTGGGGTCTTAACTGGACTAAGTTTGAATCTCTTCGTTACTTCCTTTTAGAAATTGAAGAAGAAATTGAAAGAGACTTTAACCACCCATCTATTATTGGCTGGTGCCCATATAACGAAACATGGGAAATTGACAGAGCATTCCAGGATGCAGACGTTTTGAGAATTGTTTACAGAACAGTTAAAGCGCTCGACAAAACTCGCCCTTGCATTGACACAAGTGGTAACTACCACGTTGAAACAGATATTTTCGACATTCACGATTATGAACAGGATTATAAAATCTTTAAAGAAAATTATGATAAGCTCTTTAAAGAAAATGAGCTTTATGATCGCTTCCCTGATAAACATCATTGGAATGGCGAGCCTGTATTTATGAGTGAATATGGCGGAATCCGAATTTTACTTAAATCTGATAAGGATTACGATACTCTCAAAAATGCCTGGGGCTATGGTAACCCTGCAACATCTTATGAAGAGTTCTATGAGAGATATGAAGGTCTTACAACAGCTCTTATTGATAACCCAAAAATGCTCGGCTTCTGCTACACTCAGCTTACCGATGTTGAGCAAGAATTAAATGGTATTTATTACTACGACAGAACCGAAAAATTCGATGCCGAAAGACTTTATAAAATTAACACTAAAGTTGCGGCGATTGAAAAATAATCAGGAATAACAAAAACAACCACTCGGGGAAAAAATACTCGGGTGGTTTTTTGTGACCAAGCATATTTTAAGGCAAATTTCAAGTCTTGTTTTTCTTTTCAAAAAGGTGTATTAAATATATAGAAGCTTCTAATAAATTTAGAGCGAGTGTGCTCTAACAAGAAGGGATGATAAAATGAAAACAAAATGTGGTGCAAATTGTGCTGAATGTATGAAAAAAGAAAAATGTAAAGGGTGTGCTGAAACCAATGCTTGTCCTTTCGGTAAAAAGTGCTTTATTTCAGAATATATAGATATAGGTGGAATAGAAGAATTCGAAGAGTTTAAAAAGATACTTATTGATGAATTCAATTCCCTGAATATTTCTGGAATGCCAAAAATCGACCAGTTGCATATACTACCGGGTGAATTTGTTAATCTTGCTTATCCGTTGCCAAGTGGTGAAAACGTTAAGCTTTTAGACGATAACAATATCTACCTCGGAAATCAGCTTGAATGTGAATTTGGCGAAGAAAGATGCTTTGGAATAGTAGCAAATCCATCATTTTTATTAGTTGCTGAATATGGCGAAAATGGCACAAATCCCGAAATTTTGATATATAAGAGAAGATGAGTTTTTCGCCTTTATATTTCTATACAGATTGAAAAATATAGTAGTTTGTGGTATAATATACATATAAATTCTTTTCAAGGAGTAAGCAATGGTACTCGAAAATAAATTAGGTATTACAAGTGCCCCTGAGTTAAGTGAGGCTGAGGAGAAAATAAGCAAGAAAAAAGCTTTGGAATTATTTGAAAGTGGAAAATTAAACGAACTTGAAGCTGGTAAATTTTCTTCTTTAAAAGCAATTCACAAAACACTTTTTGATGATATTTATAATTTTGCTGGTGAGCTTCGTACAGTAAATATTTCAAAAGGCAATTTCAGATTTGCGCCGATAATGTATCTTGAAGCGGCACTCGAAAACATTGACAAAATGCCACAAACTACATTTGATGAAATAATTGAAAAGTATGTTGAAATGAATATTGCTCATCCATTCAGAGAGGGCAATGGCAGAAGTACAAGAATCTGGCTTGATTGTATCTTAAAAAAAGAATTAGGTAAGGTTGTTGACTGGAGTCAGGTAGATAAAGAAGATTATCTACTTGCTATGGAGCGTAGCCCGATTAAAGATATAGAAATTAAGCATATTTTAAAAAATGCACTTACAGAAAAAATTAATGACCTTGAAGTTTATATGAAAGGCATAGACCACAGTTATTACTACGAGGGCTATACTACATTTAAAACTGAGGATTTATAACAAAAGAGGATGTAAAAAACTTAGTGTTTTTTACATCCCTTTTTTATTTCTTAATTCTGTAATATGCAATATAAACCTTATGCCTTATTTCAAACTCTTCAGGATACTTTTCGAGTAATTTTAAATGCTTTTTATTCCATTTGTTTAATGTATCTTCATCCATAGATGCCATTGTTCCACGACACGCTAACATTCTTCCGTGCCAGCTTTCACGG
The DNA here is from genome assembly GCA_015066465.1 of Oscillospiraceae bacterium. Classification (GTDB taxonomy): domain Bacteria; phylum Bacillota; class Clostridia; order Oscillospirales; family Acutalibacteraceae; genus DTU089. The sequence goes on along the minus strand of SVOI01000036.1, from coordinate 2,531 downwards.
GTGAAAGGAATATTGCATTCAAAAGTTTCAACTTCGCCATTTTCAAAAGGGTGGTTATAAATATCCTTTGAGCCCGAAGCACCTGGAGTCCAATTTTTATTTAACTTTTTTACAAGCTTATGAGACTCGTTTGCCAGTTCGTCTGTAAGCATATAAGACATATATATTTTTACAAACGTTCCATTTGGTTTAATGATTCTTTTAATCTCGTTTATAGCATTTTCTCGGTCAAAATACCAAAAACACTGTGCTGCAGTTATACAGTCAAAGCTATTGTCAGAAAAAGGCGTTGTTTCAGCACCCGAAACTAAAAATTCAATATTATCTATTTTCTTTTCATTTGCTAATTCCTTTGCCGCTAAAATCTGATTTTCTGAAATATCAATAGCTTTTATATCAGCACCGAACTCACAAAGATTAAAAGGTATAACACCAGTGCCAGTACCCATATCAAGCCAATTTGTATCTTTATGACCTATTCCTAAAGAATATAATTTTTCATAAAGCTCTCTCGGGTAAATATCTCTGTATTTAGCATATTCTTTTGAAGTGTTCCCAAAATCAAAGCTTTTACCGTTATCAATATGTTTTAATCTCAATTTAATCACTCCTTTAATATTTTATCTTTTGGTATTCAAATCTTAACAACTGCATCTAAACACAATTCAAGTGCATATCTGAATGAATCTGCTCCCCATTTTCGCTCATCATAATTCTCTGTATCCGCAAGAGTATCGGCTGTAAATAAAATACATCCCCATACTACATTACGAAAAGCGGCACAAGCAGCAAGAGCAGAACATTCCATTTCTACAACTTCGCAACCCTCTTGCTTTCTGTAGGCAACCTTGTCTTTAGTTTCACGATAAAATCCGTCTGTTGACCAGGTTATTACTTCACGATATTCTAATCCGTGCTCTATAATAGTCTTTTCAATCGCTTTCATAGCAGTTTTGTTAATCTCTACAAAACGTGATGGCTTCATATAATGATATGAAGTTCCTTCATCTCGTAATGCTTTGTAAGGAACAATAAATACATTTTCCTCAAAATTTGTGAGAGCCCCACAACAACCACCAGTAATGATTTCTTGCACTCCGTAACCGATTAACCAATCTAATATCTGCGTAGCAGATGCCGCTCCAACAGGTGCTTGACAAAGACAAACATCTTCGCCCTTATGATTAATTACGTATACAGGATAGTTTTTTGTTTCTGATGTAAATTCACTAACTTTTATAGCATTATGTTCTTTTGCATATCTTTCTATGTGCTCATCTAAAAATGCGAAAACTGCTTTCTTCGGTAATTTAATGTCAAGATTTTCGTGTGTAGGGTTAATAACCTGTGTTTCATCTGTGTCAAACTCAAGTATAGGTATTTCATTTTTTAATATCATATTTTACTCCTTTCTGAATACATCAAGCGTGTGGTGCGATATGCCGACTAAATCTTGTCTTTCACAGGTTTTGAAATGATATCTGAGATATAAATCATAAGTTTTATCATCCATTTTATCAACAGCTTCTTTCATATGGCAAGTATAACCGTCAGTAGCAACGAAATGCAACCTTTCTACACCAAAACTCTTTGTTAAATCAAATATTTCATTTTTGCTATACACCTTAAAAATTCCATGTGGCGGAAAATGTGCTTCAAGTGTAACAGGGTCAAATTCGCCGTCTTCAATCAGTTTGTCTATGCTGTTATTCTTAAAACAACAGAACATTGAAGGTTCGAGCATACAATAAGCAACAAAGATATATCCACGGGGTTTAGTGATTCTGATAGCTTCTGAAAGAGCTTTCTGTTGTTCCTCGGCTGTGTATAAGTGATACATAGGACCAAGTAACAGGGTTACATCATAGCTATTGTCTGGATATTCTGATAAATCAAGGGCGTTACCTTGTTTTATACTGACTTTTTCACCAGGCAATGTTTTAGTTTTGAATACTTCAATGTTGTGTTCAATAAGCTCAACTGCTTCAACTGAGAAACCTTTTTGAGCAAAGTAATGAGAGTATCTGCCCGTAGCTGCACCGATTTCAATAATCTTCATTCCGTCTTTTAAATATTGCTCAATGTATTTTACAGTTGTTAAAAATTCAACTCTGCCGTGTTTAGATAAAAGACGAACATCCTCATCGTGTGTATTGTAGTAATCAACAAGGTAATCTCCTGTAGTATTGTGTTGGTTTTTAAAAAACTTTCTTCTTAATAAATTAAATAATTTCACTTTCTTCACTCCTTAAATAAAATGATATAAAAATAAACGGTGTAAGTTTCTGCAGCAACTTACACCGTTATAAACATATGGAAATATAAAAAATTTTATCTATCCATAAATGAGTATAAAGGTATAAGCCTGCAAGTATCATAATCATACTGTGCAAGCCAATTTTTTTGCATATCTTGTTTTTTAAGAAGATATGTGTTCATAGCCTTTACCTCATCTTGTATTTTTTGTCAATATAACACACAAATTTTAAGTTGTCAAGAAAAAATTAATTTTTTTAAAATTTAAATATATC
>SVOI01000035.1 GCA_015066465.1 Oscillospiraceae bacterium | reverse complement strand
CGTCAGTATTCCTGCGAGTTTTTCCTTGTTACTGAAAATTTTTTTGTCTTACAAAACTGCAAGCACCTAAAATTGTAAAGATTTTGGTGCAGTAAGGTGTTTCTTTGGCGCAGTCATACTGACGTATTACAAGACAAAAAACGGCTTAATGTGCCGAAAGATTTAAATTTTAGGCGTACGGGGTTCGACTCCCGTCACCTTAGAAATATATACGAATTGTAAATTATTTTTTTATTCCTTTTTTTCATTGACTAAAATTGTTATTTATTGTAGAATAAACTGCATATGTGTTCGTACGAACCGAAATTTAATTATTTAGTATTGAAAGGCTGAATTAAATGAGTTTTATAGAATTTGACTCGGTTTATAAAACCTATAAAATGGGTGAGGTTACAATCAACGCAGCAGACGGCGTTACGTTTAATATAGAACAAGGTGAGTTCTGTATTATTTTAGGTGCTTCTGGTGCTGGTAAAACTACCATTCTTAATATTTTAGGTGGTATGGATAACTGCGACGACGGTAAAGTTCGTGTCGGCGGTGATTTAATAAATGAATATGACAATAAAAGTCTTATAGAATATAGACGCTTTGACGTTGGTTTTGTGTTCCAGTTTTATAATCTTGTGCCGAACCTTACAGCACTTGAAAACGTTGAACTCGCAACACAGATTGGTGAAAAAGCACTTAATCCTGTAAAGGTTCTTGAGAGAGTTGGTTTAGGTGAAAGACTTGACAACTTCCCTGCACAGCTTTCTGGTGGTGAGCAACAACGTGTTTCTATTGCAAGAGCACTTGCTAAAAACCCGAAAATACTCCTTTGCGACGAACCCACAGGTGCGCTTGACTACAATACAGGTAAGCAGATATTAAAACTTTTACAGGATACAAGCAGAGAGTCAGGTATGACAATTGTTGTTATTACTCACAATGCGGCGTTAGCACCAATGGCAGACAGAATTATTACTGTTAAAAGTGGTCGTGTTGTAAAAAATGAAGTGAACGAAAATCCTGTTTCTGTTGAAGAAATAGATTGGTAATTTGTTTTCAGATTGTTATTTAGAAAGGATTTTTGAGTAATGACAAGAGCGTATGCAACCGATACGATACGTTCCATTAAAAAGACTATAAGCCGTTTTATTTCAATAGTTGCAATAGTTGCTTTGGGTAGTGGTCTTTTTGTTGGTCTTAATTCTGTATCGACTGATATGAAGGAGTCCGCAGATACATATTACAAAGACAATAATCTTATGGATTTAAGATTGCAGTCTTTTATTGGACTTTACGAAGAAGATTTGAATAAAGTACGCCTTATAGAAGGTGTCAAAGCCGTTCAGGGTATGAAATTTGTTGACGGCTTTGTGCAAGTGCCTACTGAAGATGGCGAAGATTTTGAAGGTATAGTAGATATCGATGGTTCAGAGCTTACCGTGCGTGTATTCGGTATGGATATGAATCAGGTTTATAATTTTCATCTTAACAACGCTGATGATGAAGCTTATATAAACAGACTTGAGTTGGTTGAGGGTAAATACCCTGAAAATGCCAACGAATGTGTTGTTACTTGTAGTGCTCTTACCACACCTGACCAGTTTAAAATTGGTGAAAAAATCAAAGTTACAGGCGATAATGAAGAAATTTCATATTATTTAAGAACTAACGAATTTGAAATTGTTGGTATTGTGCTTTCACCTTACTGGGTATCTTACGAGCGTGGTGCAACAACTGCGGGTAGTGGTAAATTAGGTGACTTCATTTACGTTTCAAATGAAGCGTTCCAACCAAGAATTGATTATTACAGTGAAGCATATATTACACTTAATGGTACTGAAAATTTAGTTGCATATACAGATGAATACAACGAGTATGTAGAAGAGATGCAGAACACAATTCTTTTAGCATCTGACTCGATTGTAAAGGAAAGAGCGGCATCATTAGGTGTAGGGCTTCCACAGAAGCTTATAAAAGCAAAAAATGAAATTGCTAAGGCTGAAGCGGGCGTTGATGCACAGTTAGCTGATGCAAGAAAGCAGATTGCAGATTTAAAAGAACTTGAAGTTTCAGGTGAAGAAAAAATTGCGGCTGCACAAAAAGAGTTGGAAGAAAAATATGCTGCTGCACAGGCACAGCTTGATTCAGGTAGTAGCCAGTATTTAGCGGCGGTTAATGAATACAACTCAAAAATTACTATGGTTGCCGACAGAAGAGCAGAGCATACTGCAAAGACAACGGAGTATAACAATAACAAAGCAAAGGCTGATAGTGCAAAGGACCAGCTTGATACAGCAAATAGTGAACTTTTAGCAGCGAAGTTGAAAATTGAAACAACAGAGGCGTTGATTGGCAGTACACAGTCGACACTTGATTCTATAAAAAATAATCAGAACGTTTCTCAGGAAGACCTCGATTTAGATTTGATGGCAGAACGTCTTGAAGAAACTAACCCTGAACTTGCGAAAATTCTTTTTTCTGCATCAAACCTTACTGGTCAGGGTATGGCGGCTGACGTTGTTGTAGAAACTGAAGCTTTACTTGAGCAATATAACACAGAGCTTGTTGTTGCTGAAGAAACTTACCAGAAGAGTAAAGCTGAGTATGACGAAAAATATGCTGAGTGGTATGAAGCAGACCAGCAACTTAAAGCTGCAAAGACTCAGCTTGATAATGCAGATGCACAGTTGAAATTAGCAGAAACTCAGTTATCACAATTCAAAGACCAGATTCAGTCAAGTGGCTTTGACCTTCAGTTTGGTTCTTTGAAGGCTCAGACTGAATATAACAATGCACAGACTCAGTTGACTCAACAGACAATGCTACTTCAGAATATTCAGGAAACCCTCAAGAATGCTGAGAAAAAGTTAGCGAAGGCTGAAGAAGAAGTAAACTCAAAATTAGGTGTTGTTAAAACAGAATATAGTAAGGGTATCGCTTTACTTGAAACTATAAACAATGGTGCTTCATGGTCTGTTTATGATAGAGGCGATTCACCAGGTTATTCGGGCTATGGCGAAGCTGCTGAAAACATGCAGAAGTTAGCATACATTTTCCCGACCTTCTTCTTTATTGTTTCAACACTCGTTTGTCTTACAACAATGACAAGATTGGTTGAAGAACAAAGAACTCAGCTTGGTACTATGAAAGCGTTGGGTTATGAAGATAAAACTATTATAAGTAAATATCTTATTTACGCTTTCTCAGCAAGTACTATTGGTAGTGTAATTGGTATTTTAGCAGGTTTCTCGGGACTTCCGTATGCAATATTCACAGCGTGGAGTATTATGTACGAAATACCAGATTTTACAGTTCAGTTGCTTCCGGGGTACATTATTTTAGGTCTTATAATTTCAGTTGGTCTTACAACCTTCGCGGCATATCTTTCTTGCCACAAAGAGCTCAAAACACCAGCTTCAATTCTTATGCGACCAAAACCACCAAAGGATGGTAAACGTGTTTACCTTGAAAACTTTACTGGTATATGGTCAAGACTTAACTTTACATCAAAGGTTACTGTAAGAAACCTTTTCAGAAACAAAAAACGTTTTGCAGTTACTGTTATAGGTATTGCAGGTTGTACTGCACTTATGTTAGCTGCATTTGGACTTCAGAACGCTATTGGTACGGTTATTACAAACCAATATGGTGAAAATGGTGTTGCTCAGTACGATTTACAGGTTGTTTTAAAGGATGGCAAAGAGGATTACACTCCTAACAGTGAAACTGTAAAGAGTATTACAAGTCTTCAGGGAATAGAAAACTCAATGCTTGGTTACTTAAAGGTTTGTGAGGGTTATTCTGACAGAACTGATAAGGTAATGGAGGTTGACGTTTTAGTTCCACAAGCACCTGAAATGCTTAAGTCGTTTATAAATATGAAGGATGGTCATAAAGACGTTGCCTTTACTGATGATGGTGCCGTAATCACAAGAAAGTTTGCTGATAAAACAAAAACAGAAATCGGCGATACAATCAAGCTTTCGTGGACTGAAGGCTCTAAAAAGGTTGAGTATGAAGTAAACGTTACAGGTATTTCGGATAACTATACATTCCATTACGTGTACGTTACCCCTTCAACGTATTACAGAATGACTAACACAGTGCCTGACTATAACTATCTCTTCTGTTCAATTACAGATGGTATGACAGTTGAAAATAAGGCGGCTCTTGAAAAACAGATTGGCGAGATAAATGGCGTTAATGGTACAGTTTATACAACTGTTGTTATTGATAACTTCAATAATATAATTGACGTTCTTACAATAGTTACACTTATTCTTATATTTGCAGCTATAACTCTTGCATTTGTTGTTCTTTATAACCTCAATAACATCAATATAAATGAGCGTATTAAAGAGCTTGCAACTCTCAAGGTTTTAGGCTTCTATGATGATGAAGTTTCAGCATACATTTACCGTGAAAATGTTATATTGACGTTCTTCGGTATTGTAATAGGTCTTATTGCGGGTATCTTCCTTAATCTTGCAGTTGTTGGTGTAGTTGATATTGATACAGTTACATTCAGCACGGACCTTAAGTGGTGGAGCTTCGTGCTTGCAGCTTTCTGCACAATATTGTTTGCAGTAATAGTAAACGTTATGATGCACAAGAAGCTCAAGAAAATCAGTATGGTTGAGTCCCTTAAATCAGTAGAATAAAATGAAAACGACCACCACAAAAAGTTTAGATTTTTTGTAGTGGTCGTAAATTTAATACCCCTGTCAGATTTTTTTGGAATCTGACAGGGGTGTTTCTAATTATTCATCATCTTCTTTATCGTAAGACTGGAATTTCTGCTTTGCATGAAGTGAGCCACTTATATACATATTTGCAATGAACTCAGCCATAATAGGAGGAGGAATAATCATTCCATCATCCATCCAGTCAACAACTGTTCCGGTAAGAGCGTTAAGAGCGAAGTTTAAAACAAATCTTCTTGGGTCATCCTGTGAATAATTTTCTTTTGCAACAGGAACTTTTTTTGCAAGAAGCTTTTTAATCTTTTTAAGAACTTTATTGTTGTTGTATTCACGTGTTATAACGAAACGTGCAATTGTTGGATTTTCTTTGCAGAATATAAGAATGTTTTCAATGTATTTTGCAAAATCTTCCATAGAATCAATATGGTCTTCAGTTCCTACAAGAACATCTTCAAATAATTCATAGGCCTCGTTCTGAATCTGGTCTAACATATCCATAATGTCAGTGTAGTAGAAATAGAAGGTTGCACGGTTTATATCGGCAATTTCAGTTAATTCGGTAACAGTGATTTCATTTATTGATTTCTCTTGTAAAAGAGTGAACAAAGAATCTCTTAAAAGTTTTTTTGTACGTTTTACACGACGGTCATTGGCATTAACCTTTGATAAACGTTCTTCAATATTCGACATAATACTCTCTCCAAGTACGTTTTTTTACATTTTACCACATATTTGTTGGATATTCAAGTAAAAAATGACTTTTTGTCAAAAAACTTAAAAAATCTTAAGAGGTTTTAACGATAGAAAAACAAGTGCAGAATGTGGAGATAATACATATATTTGGTTTCAATAACTACTTGATTTTTGCATATACAGTTGGTATAATATATGAGTAAAAATTTGTCGCTTCAGCACTATGGAGCGTTTTAATCTTGAAGGAGTTGTAAAAATGAAGTACGATGTAGTTGTTATTGGTGCGGGCGTTGTAGGCTCACTTATAACAAGAGAACTTTCAAAATTTAATATGAAAGTTGCGTTACTTGAAAGAGCAAATGATTGTGCAATGGGTGCAACAAAAGCGAACAGTGCTATTGTTCATGCGGGCTTTGATGCAAAACCAGGTTCATTAAAAGCAAAGCTCAACGTTCGTGGCGTTGAACTTATGAAAACAACTTGTAAAGAGCTTAACGTACCACTTAAAAACGTTGGTGCTTTTGTTGTGGCTTTTTCAGAAGAAGAAATTCCACATTTACAAGAATTACTTGAGCGTGGTAAAGAAAACGGCGTTCCAGGTCTTGAGATTATTTACAGAGAAGAACTTGTAAAAAGAGAACCTAATATTGGCGACACAGCAGTTGCAGCTCTCTGGGCTCCAACATCTTCAATTGTCTGCCCTTATGAATTAACTATTGCAGGTGTAGAAAATGCTGTTACAAACGGTGCTGAATTTTTAAGAAACTGTGAAGTTAAATCAATCGAGCAAAACGATAATGGTTTTGTTTTAAATACAACACTCGGCGATATGGAAGCAGATTTTGTTGTTAATGCCGCTGGTGTTCATTCTGGTAAGGTTGCAAAGATGATTGGCGACACTTCTATTGAGATTGTTCCACGTCGAGGGGACTACTATCTTCTTGATAAATCACAGGGTGCTTTGGCATTCAGTACAATTTTCCAATGTCCTACAAAAATGGGTAAAGGTGTTCTTGTTTCACCAACTGTTGATGGTAACTTAATTGTTGGTCCATCTGCTATTGAACATGATGATGGCGATAACGTTGAAACAACTGCTGAAGGTCTTGAGTCTGTTTATACATCTGCTATAAAGAGTATTCCAGGAGTTTCATTGAGAAATGCTATTACTTCATTCAGTGGTAACCGTGCTCACTGCACTAAGGATGATTTTATTATTGGTTCATCTGAAAAAAATGAGAAATTTATAAACGTTGCAGGTATTGAGTCACCAGGTCTTTCTTCTGCACCAGCTATTGCAGAAATGGTGAGTGGACTTTTAGTTTCACTTATGGGTAACGTAGAAAAGAAAAACTGCTTTAACCCCGAAAGACCAGCACCAGTTCGTTTCAGAGAAATGACAAGCACTCAGCGTGCAAAGCTTGTTGAAAAGAATAAAGCCTATGGTAGAATTGTTTGCCGTTGCGAAACAATTACCGAAGGCGAAATTATAGATGCTATTCACGCTCCTGCAGGTGCAAGAGACGTTGACGGCGTTAAGAGAAGAACAAGAGCTGGTATGGGCAGATGTCAGGGTGGCTTCTGCGGTAGCAAGGTTGTTGAAATTTTAGCAAGAGAATTAAATGTTCCTGTTAATACAATAACCAAGTTCGGCGGTAATTCAAATATTATGTACGAAAAGACAAAGTAAGGAGGCAGGAGTTATGTTAAATTATGATTTAGTTGTAGTTGGCGGCGGTCCTGCTGGTATGGCGGCAGCGCTTCAGGCTAAAGAAGAGGGCGTAGAAAAAATCGTTATTTTAGAAAGAGCTGAAACACTCGGCGGTATTCTTGAACAGTGTATTCATACAGGCTTTGGTCTTCATTATTTTGGTGAAGAACTTTCAGGCCCTGAGTATGCTGGCAGATTTATCGCAGAGGTTGAGAAAACCGATATTGATGTTTACACTGACACAATGGTTCTCGACGTTTCTAAAGATAACGTTGTTACAGCAGTTAATAATAAAGATGGTCTTGTTCAGTTTAAGGCAATTGCAGTAGTTTTAGCTATGGGTTGCCGTGAAAGACCACGTGGTGCACTCTCTATTGCGGGTTCTCGTCCTGCAGGTGTTATGACTGCTGGTACTGCGCAGAAATATGTTAATATTGATGGATATATGCCAGGTAAAAAGGTTGTTATTTTAGGCTCTGGTGATATCGGTCTTATTATGGCAAGAAGAATGACACTTGAAGGCGCAGAGGTAAAAGTCGTTTGTGAGCTTATGCCTTATTCAGGTGGTCTTAAAAGAAATATTGTTCAATGTCTTGATGACTTTGGTATTCCGTTAAGACTCAGCTGCACAGTTATTGCAACACACGGTAAAGAACGTCTTGAGGGTGTTACTATTGCTAATGTTGATGAAAAGTTAAAACCAATTCCCGGTACAGAGCAATATATTGAATGTGACACGCTTCTTCTTTCAGTTGGTCTTATTCCTGAAAACGAGCTTTCAAACGGCGTTGGAATAGAACTCGACAGAGTTACGGGCGGTCCTGTTGTTGACGAGTACAGAGAAACTTTACACAAAGGTATATTTGCTTGTGGTAACGTTTTACAGGTTCACGACCTTGTTGACTACGTTACAGAAGAAAGTAAAATTGCTGGTAAAGGTGCTGCAAATTACATCTTCGGCAAGAAAAATGATGGCGCATATATAAACACAAAAGGTATCAATGGCGTTCGTTACATTGTTCCACAGAAGGTTAATATCAAAAACGAAGAAGGTATTAAGCTTTACTTCAGAGTGGGGCAAGTTTATAAAGGCGCAAAGGTTGTTGTTGAGTGTGATGGTAATATTCTTTCCTCAAAGAAGAAAGTTATGTTAGCACCAGGTGAAATGGAAAACGTTGCTATTACACCTGAAATGCTTAAAAATATGAATGAAAACAGTGAAATCACTGTCAGAATAGAAGAATAAGGGGGTACTGAAAATGAAAAAGAATTTAATTTGTGTATCCTGTCCATTAGGTTGCCCTATTGAAGTGGAAATCGAAAATGGAGAGATTCTTTCTGTTACAGGTAATACTTGTAAACGTGGTGACGCTTATGCAAGAGCAGAGCTTACAAATCCTGTGAGAAGTCTTACAACAACAGTAAAGCTTGTTGATGGTAATTTACCAGTAGTGCCGGTTAAATCATCAAAGCCAGTTCCGAAAGATAAGATGTTCGAATGTATGAAGCTTATTAACGAAGCAACTATTAAAGCACCAGTTAAAATTGGTGACGTTGTAATTAAAGATATTTTAGGCTCAGGTGCCGATATTGTTGTTACAAATAACGATAACGGAAAATAATCAGATTATTGCAAGGCAACAAAGAGTGTTGCCTTGCAATATAATTAAAAAAAGGAATTTACATATATGAAACCTTATGAAATAGCGGCAGAAATAAAGCCGTCAAAACGCCAGTTGGAGTGGCAGAAAACAGAGTTTTACGGTTTTATTAATATCGGTCTTCCAACAGTTGTTAACAGAGAGTGGACTGATGGTAACGTAAAGGCTGAAAACTTCGTTCCTGAAAAATTCAATGCAGAAGAATGGGTGACATTCTTTAAAAATGCAGGTTTTAAAGGAATGGTGCTTAACGTAAAGCATCACGATGGCTTTTGCCTCTGGTATTCAGAACTTACTGATTACACAGTTGAAAATTCTTTCAACTGGGAAGCAGAAGACAGAGATATGGTTAAAATGCTTTCAGAAGAGTGTAAGAAACAAGGTCTTAAATTTGGTATTGCCATTTCACCATTAGACAGAAACGTTCAGTGTTATGGTAGCGGTGAAGAATATAACGAATATTTCAAAAAGCTTTTAAGAGAAGTTCTCACAAAATATGGCGATATTTTCTACGTTCGTTTTGATGGTGCTGCTGAAGAAAGCAAAAATGGCTACACTCAGGAATATGATTGGGAAGGTTACTACGAGGTAGTAAGAGAATGTCAGCCAGATGCAGTAATTGCTCTTGTTGGCCCTGATGTTCGTTGGTATGGTAACGAATGGGGCGTAATAAGAAAAAATGAGTGGAGCGTTGTTCCGAAATATTACAGCATTGAAGAAGCTATTAAGAGAAGCAAAGAACCGCCATCAAGAAAAAATAAAAAGCGTGAGAAAAAACACGAAATGGATTTAGGCTCAAGAAAAGCAATTAAAAAAGAGTCTGAGTTTATATGGTATCCTTGCGAGGTTTCTGTTTCAATGCGAGACAGATGGTATTACCATAAAGAAGATGAATACTCTGCAAAAACAAAAGACAGATTACAAAAGCTTTATTTAGATTCAGTTGGTGCAAACTGTGCATTGATGTTAGGTGTTCCACCAATGAAGGATGGTAGTTTTGCAGAAATGGATTATCAGATTTTAATGGCATTTGGTAAGAGCCATAAACAAAGTTATGCTTATAAGGTTTCAAGTGTTGCAGAAATTACTGCAAGTAGTTCACTTTCAAGTGAATATGACGTTAAAAATCTTATGAATTCCGATGAGAATAAAACCTGGAAGCCATCGAAAGATGATAAGGAACCAGAAATTGTATTTACATTTAACGAAAAAGATATGTTTGACAGAGTGCTTATGATGGAGCATATAGTTAATGGTCAGCACGTTGAAGAATATGAGCTTTATCTTGATACTGGAGACGGCAAGTTCAAAAAGGTAGATAAAGGTGGCATTATTGGCTACAAGAGAATACATAAAATAACTCCAACCGAAGTAATGCGTGTAAAAATAAAAATTACATCTTACAGAGGCGAGTTGGAGTTACAGGAAGTAACATTGTATTAAAAAAAGTGCGACAAGTGTTAATCACTTGTCGCTTTTTATTTTATATTTGTTTCGTGCACCATAATTTGTTACTGTAAAAATACCTAAATCACAAAATTTTAAAACAAAGGCTCTTATAGTTGCATAAGCAGCATTGCCAAAGTCTTTTTCTAATTGCTTTGTTGAAAATTCATTGGTGCCATAATATGATAGAACGAATTTCCAGAGTTCTGCCTCTTTTTCTGTTATTATATGGTTTTTCAAAGAGTTTTCAAATAATGATAATACCTCTAAATTATTGTTTTTAACATCCATTTTTCCATAAACATTTTCAGCAAAATAAATAATGAATGGTGTCACGTCAATTTTTTGAGAATGTTTTCTGTTGTTTTCAATTAAAGTAAATGCATTATAATATTCTTTTTTGCTCTTTTCAATCTGACTTGAAAAAGGTATAAATAATGCAGACTGATAGCCTTTTTGTATTAAAAACCATAAATGTAAAAGTCTTGCAGTTCTTCCATTTCCATCGAAATAAGGATGGAGAAATGCAAAGTAAAAATGAATGATGGAGGCTTTTATAAGGTCGTTGGTATCGTCATCGGAATTTATATATTTAATTAGGTTATTCACATATTCAGGTAATTTTTTGTGGTCTAATCCTGCGTGTTCAATGTGGTCACTTATGATAAAAACCGAATCGTGTCTGTAAAAATTATCTTTCAATAGTTTGTTGTCATTATCAAGAAAATTTCCAACTGTCATCATATAAAGCTTGTAGAGGTTCTCTTCTGTGATTTTATTGCTGGTGTCAGAGATGAATTCAAGTCCGTGTTTTAAACCTAAAATTCTGTTTTCTTGTTCGTTTTCAGGTGCCATACCTTTTAAAATTTTACGTACACTATCACGGTTAAAATCAATGTTTTCAATTGCAGAAGTAGAAATTATTTCATCTTCTGCAACTTTTATTCCATATTTTTGAGTTTGTGATTTTAAAAGCAACTTAACAGAAGCCTGATTAATAGATTTGTAGTTGTCAATGAAAACCAGAGGATTATTTTCAAAATCTTTTAAAGGTAATTCTTTATAATACAGGGTTTCAAGATTAAGTAAGAATTCTTGGAAAGTTTCACCATATTTATATTTCATTTTTTTGTAATCGGTAAAGTGTTTGTCGTTAAGTATATCTGTAAATAATTTTATATCCATAATACCACCTGATAGTAATTAGTATCAATTTGTATCAGTTTAACACGTTTTTATTTATGTGTCAATAGTATTATTGTTTCCAAAAACAATTGCATTTTAAAATTATTTATTGTATAATGAATTGATAATTTATAAAATTGAGTAATTATAGGTAAGGAGTTGTGTAAAATGAAGCGTATAGTTAAGAGAATTGCAATAGTTCTTGTTGCAGTTACGTTACTTGCAGTTTCTATGATACCTATGGTTGCATTTGAGGTTAAGCGTTATTACGGCGACGTTGATAACGATGGTCTTGTTTCGGTTGAGGATGCAAGAAATATTTTGAGAATGGCTATTGAAATTTCTGAAAACAACCTCAGCGAGCACGACTTTGCGGCGGCAGATATTGATTGTGACAGTAAATTAACTGTTACAGATGCAAGGCGTACTTTAAGAATTGCTGCTCAGCTTGAAGCAAAGAATTTTATGCCTGCTTATGAATTCAACAAATATGAAGACGATTTTGTTGCACTTATAAATGCTTACAGAAAAGTTGAAAGTGATAATGAGCTTAAAAATCTTATTCTTTCAGAAGAGCTTTCTAAAGTGGCAGACCAGGCTGCATTTGAATTTGTTACTCAGACTGGTAGTGGTTTAAGACGTGGCGACGGAACGTATTACAATACGTTACTTGATTCTTATGGTGTAAAGTATAATTTTGCTGATAAAGTAATGTGTGTTTCAACTACAAGTTATGCACAGTGTTACGATAAAATGATTAAAGAAATGCAAAGTAATAAAGCTTTCACAAGTCAGAATTTCAGCGAAATCGGTATAGGTGCATACTCAAAAGACGGCAGAACAGTTTATTGGTGTATTATTCTTGTTGGTTAATTTAAAAATAGTAGTGGCTCGAAAGGAGAAATTAAAATGAGCGATTATAAAATAGAAACAAAATGTGTGCAGGGTGGTTACACACCGGGTAATGGTGAGCCAAGACAAATTCCGATTTACCAGAGCACAACTTTCAAATATGATACAAGTGAAGATATGGGTAAGCTTTTTGACCTTGAAGCAACAGGCTATTTTTACTCAAGACTTCAGAATCCAACTTGCGATTTAGTTGCAGCAAAAATTGCTGAGCTTGAAGGTGGTAGTGCCGCTATGCTTACTGGTTCAGGTCAGGCTGCATCTTTCTACTCAGTATTTAATTTAGCTTCAAATGGCGACCACGTTGTTTCTTCTTCTGCTATTTACGGTGGTACATATAACCTTTTTGCAGTTACAATGAAAAGAATGGGTATTGAATTTACTTTCGTTTCACCAGATTGCACTGAAGAAGAGTTGAATGCTGCATTTAAGCCTAACACAAAGGCAGTTTTCGGCGAGACTATTGCAAACCCTGCTTTAGTTGTTCTTGATATTGAAAGATTTGCAAAAGCGGCTCACTCTCACGGTGTTCCACTTATTATAGATAATACTTTTGCAACACCAGTTAACTGCCGTCCTATTGAATGGGGTGCAGATATTGTTACTCATTCAACAACAAAATATATTGATGGTCACGGTGCATCTGTTGGTGGTTGTATTGTTGATTCCGGTAAATTCGACTGGATGGCACACGCTGACAAATTCCCTGGTCTTTGCACACCAGACGACAGTTACCACGGTGTAACTTATGCTGAACGCTTTGGCAAAGAGGGTGCATTCATTACAAAGGCTACTGCACAGCTTATGAGAGATTTAGGTTCAGTTCAATCTCCACAAAGTGCATTTTATATCAATTTAGGACTTGAAAGCTTACACGTTCGTATGAAACGTCATTGTGAAAATGGTCTTGCAGTTGCAAAATTCCTTGAAGCAAGTGACAAAATTGAATGGGTTACTTACGCTGGTCTTGAAAGTGATAAATGTTACAGTTTAGCACAGAAATATCTCCCTAACGGCACTTGTGGTGTTGTTAGTTTCGGTGTTAAAGGTGGCAGAAAAGCCGCTGAAGAATTTATGAAAAAGCTTAAAATTATTGCTATTGAAACTCACGTTGCAGATGCAAGAAGCTGTTGCTTACACCCGGCAAGTGCAACTCACCGTCAGATGAATGACGACGAGCTTCGTGCGGCAGGCGTTTCACCAGATTTGGTTCGTCTTTCTTGCGGACTTGAAAATGCTGAAGACTTGATTAATGATATTAAGCAAGCGTTGGGAGAATAAAATGCAGAATGCAGAGTGCAGAGTGCAGAATTAAGGGACTACGCCGTTATTATAAAATGAAAGGGGCAAGAGAGTTTGCCTATTAAAATTCCAAACGGACTTCCGGCAGTTGATATTTTAGCTGAAGAAAATATATTTGTTATGACGGATACAAGAGCAATAACGCAGGATATTCGTCCGCTTAAAATATTACTTTTAAATTTAATGCCTAAAAAGATTGAAACTGAAACACAACTTTCAAGACTTTTAGGTAACTCACCATTACAGGTTGAGTTTGAGTTTATTCACACTAAGTCACATACTTCAAAAAACACTTCTCAAGAGCATTTATTTGAGTTTTACAAGACTTTTGAAGACGTTAAGCACAGAAAATTCGACGGTCTTATTATTACTGGTGCACCGGTTGAAAAAATGGAGTTTGAAGAAGTTGAATACTGGGATGAACTCTGTGAAATAATGGAATGGAGTAAGACTCACGTTACAAGTACCTTTCATATCTGTTGGGGCGCTCAGGCTGGTCTTTACTACCATTATGGTATTAAAAAATACCCATTAAAAGAAAAACTTTCTGGTGTTTATAAACATACGGCAGATTACAAACGCTCAATTCTTTTAAGGGGATTTGACGATGAATTCTGGGTTCCACAGTCAAGAAATACAACGGTAAAACGTGAAGATATTGAAAAAGTCCCAGAACTTAAAATTATTGCTTCATCTGAAGATGCTGGTGTTTATATTGTAACAACAGAAAATGGTAAGCAGATTTTTGTTACGGGCCATTCGGAATATGACGCAGAAACTCTTAAAAATGAATATTTAAGAGATTTAGCGGCGGGTATTAACCCTAATATTCCAGAGAATTATTTTCCAGACGATGACCCGGAGAAAGAGCCACCTGCAAAATGGCGTTCACACGCTACACTTCTTTACGCGAACTGGCTTAACTACTTCGTTTACCAGACAACACCTTATGATATTGAAGAAATTGAATGAAAAAAGCTCTCATCTTTTGATGAGAGCTTTTTGTTGTTAGATGTTAGGTGCTAGATTTTAAATTTTACTGTTTTTGTTTCGTTTTCTTTGAATTCAATTTCTTTTATTTTATCTGAAAGTCTACAAGAAACTGTTAACGTCTGTGATATTTCAGAATGGATTGTAGCAGTAACTGTTGATGTGTTCATATCCCATTTTAAAGAGTCTATTACACAACGGTTCCTTGTTCTTAAACCACAGATTTCACCAGTTTCAAAGCTTTCGGGTAAAGCCGGTAAAAGTTCAATTTCGCTATTATAAGAATAAACAAGACTTTCGTTTATAATTCCTAAATAACCTATTGCAAAGTCTGTGCAGTAGCAACTGTTTCTGTCGTAGTCGTGGTTAGTTAATAATGAATCGTAATAAATTCCGTGATTCATAAGATTTACGAGAGAGTCTTCAACTGCAACGGAATCTTTAAGTCTTGCACCAATTAACGCTCTGTGAACTAAAGCGTGACTTGCCTGATTTTCACTTGCTCTGTTTAAAATTGCCTGGTCACACGCTTCTTTGAGTGCAATATCGTCTTGTGTTTCAAACATTGGCCAAGCACAGTAAAGGTGGCTTAAATGTCTGTGAAGATTGTTTTCGGTGAATTCATTTGCCGCCCATTCTTTAAGAGCACCAGTTTCGTCGTAAAGGTAAGGTGGGAGTTTCTTTAAAAGGTCTTCCCAGTAATTCGTGTCAGCGTTTTCATCAACACTTTTCATAATTTCAATGAGCATTAAAAGATTACTTTTACAAGCCGAAATATCTATTGCCGCATTTGCAACAGATGGGCTTGGGTAGTTTTCTGGGTTGTTTTCCGGCGAATAACTCGGAAGAATTGCATAAGTTTCACCCTCGAGTAATTCTTTTTTGCCTTTTTCGTAATGAACCTCACCGTTTTTGTCGGTGTAGTATTCAGGTGTCATTATTTGGTCCCAGTAATTTGCAGATTTTATAAGCAAAGGTAAGAGAATTTCACTTCTTAAATCTAAATAACCTTTTTCTTCTAATGCTTTTATATCTTCGTCAGTTAAATCTTCTTCAGTTAAAGAGAGTACAGATTTCAAGTTGTTTAAATTGAATTCATCTGTAATTGGTATTTTTACGTCGCCGTAAGAAAGTAAAGTTTCATAAAGTGGGTTGAGCATCCACGAAGCACCTGCGTTCCAATAACGGAAAGGGTAGGGATAACAAGTTTCTGTTATAACTGCCTTGTCACCGTCGGTGTTTACCGGTGCCTGAATTGCATCCCTGAATCCGTGAGTTGCTTTTGCATTTTCTTCCCAGTCGGGCATTTGTCTTAAAAGAAACGTTGTGTAGCCTATGTAACTTGAAGTCATATTACTTGTGTTAAGTGAAGACGTCTGTAAATTTACGTTGGCATCCATAGTGTATTTACTGCCCCAGCCAGGCGCCCATTCGCCAGTCCACATACCACCAAGTCTTGAAGTAGAATAACCCGAGCAACAAAGATAAGCATATCTGCCGGAGTAATATGCTCTTTCAGCTAAATTGTTGTTGATTTTCTTTTTTGTAATCTGGTTAAAAATAAGCTTTTCATTTGAAAGAGTGCTATCACTCTCACCAAGATTAATTGTAACTTTGTTGTATTCGTCAGCAAAAATCTTTGAATGCTCTTTTATTGAGTTTTCATAACTGAATTTGCCGTCTTTACTGTATTTATTTTCGATTTCTTTCGCTTTTTCGGTAATATTATTTATTAATTCATAGTCAGTCGCTTTTATGAATTCTTCAATAGTACCAGCGTTATACGTTCTTTCAGAAATTGTAATAAGATAAACGTTGTCGGCATCCGTAATTTTTAATCCTTCGTTTTCTGTGTCACAATATTGTGTATCCTTGACGTCTTTTAAAGGGACTTTTTCTTTTGTGCCACCTTCTGCTATTACGTAAACAACGGTAGCATAAGCGTCATTTTTAAGTTCACTTTCTTCGTATTCCGGGTAGTGTGCAATAAATGAAATTGTTTCAAGATTTTCTGAAACTATTTTTTTGTATTTTAAATCTACTTCAGAACCATTTTCAAAGTTTGCAAACGTAGAAATGTTATCAAACGAAAGTGTCAAATTAACTTTTTTACCATTTGAAGATTCAGAAATTTTTGTAATTGTTGCGTTATCTGTCTGTGATGTGAAAGAAACTCTTTCCCATGTCCCACCAAAGTTTGTGTATTTAACACCAACTTCAGCAGTTTCATAATTTGTGTATCTGTAATATTTAACGGTTGGTTGCCACGATTGTTTAATTCTTAAAGCACCGCCCGGGTGGAAAGAATAAACGTCGTCGTAACTTGCATCGTCAACAATGTCTTTGCTCTCTGCAATATTCTGTTTTACGGTTTCTAATTCGTCTGACGTGTCAGGGCAATAACGCACTTTGTCATTCGGCATAATAAAATGTATATTCTGATAAATAAGTGAATCACTGTAAGGTGCGCCACTTGTAATAATACCCTGAAGTCCGTTGCCTGAAACCATACCGTTACGCCAGGAGTCAGTATTGTTTTCACGTGTTTCTGAAAGTTTGTAATATCTTTCTGAATAACACGCTTTGTCCGTACTGGTAAAAGACTCGCTTATATAGTCGAAACTGTCACCGAGGATAATAAATGAACCAACAAATTGAAATGCAGTTAGAATTAAACTTAATATCATTCTTACAACGCCCATAAATATACTCCTTTATGAATTTACAGAATAATCTTTCTTGAAGCCGTGAGCGCCAAAAATTTGCCACTTACCAACGCCAAGTCGTTGCACAATTGCTTTTCTTTCTTCTGCGCAGAGTTTCGGGTCCGTGTCAACAGAAGTCATTAAAATTGGTGCATACTGATTATATTCGGCTTGTTGTGGTGTTAAACCGTGTGTGTTTATAAAAATATCGCCTGTAATTGCAATATGGTGAGTGTAATCAATCAATACAATTTCACCGGGTAAATGTCCACCTTTACCTTCATAAACTTCAAAATGTAATTCCTGAAAATCAAAGAAACCAATTTGTGTTAAAGGCTCACTGAGTGTTTCAATATTATTCCACAGCACTTTAATTTTTTCTGGATTAACAGCTTTGTAGGAAGTAAGTGTTTTGCATATATTAATATAAGGCTTGTGTAACGGGTTCTTTTCACGATATCCATCGTTTCCGAGATATTCATTTTTTAAACAATGTGCTGTTTTGTGGCTAACAATAATTTCGTCAAACATCGGCAATAAACCACAGTGGTCAACGTCGGCGTGTGTAACAAGAATAGTTTTTTTGATGTTTTTAAAATCCGAAATGCATTTTTTGAAAACTTCGAGCATTTCTTCGCTGTAGCAAGCGTAACCACTGTCAATAAATAATACTTCTTTATTGCTTTTTATAATTATTGTATTACTGCCACAAGGTGGTTCTATTAAAGTAATTTCAGTGTTGTCTGTTATTTTGTGTGTGCTTATTCTTGGCGAAAATGCTTTTCCTTTTGAGATTCCAAGAAGTTCTGCAAATTTACTTATGCTGTCAAAGGTTCTGTAAGGTGAGAGCCCTTGCTCGTCAAGTGTCTGCATTGCGAGATTAACGTGAACCAATAATTCATTTTTTACATCTTCAGAAAGCCCCATAGTCTGAGAAAGTCCTAAAACGTAAGTATTATAAAAAATACTGTTGTCATAAACTTTTTCAGAACTGTTGTAATCTATAACACGTACCTTGCACAATTTTTCTGCTTCTGTAAGAAATTCTGAAATTTTATCTGAATCTTCAACATATAATCCCATTTTGAATTGCTGATAGTCTGTGCCGTTTTCCTGAGAGCTTATATAAGAGATGTTGAAATTGAAGTTGTTTATGAGAGTTAAAATATTTGTAACACTACCAGGGATATCTTTTAAGTAGAATTCTATTAATACAATACTGGTTTTATCAGAATTGCTTTGTAAATAACCGATTTCCTTGAGTTCTGCATCAGCTTTTCTTAATTGCTCTTCAGTTCCCTCAGCATCAATGAAAAGTGTGTGTGAATCAACTGCTTTGTTGTAGCTTACACGAGTGATGTTAATACCTAAAGCAGAGAAGCATTTACTTGCTTTTAAAAAAGCACCTATATGATTTGGCATTGATGTTACATAAGTTTTTTTCATATAATCACCTTGGTGTTTTAGTATCTGAATTTATTGAAAAATGATAGCACAATTTATTAGATACTTCAAGAGTGTAATTTAATATAGGGTGAAAGGAATTATCCGAACCGTTTTTTTAGAGAATAGATAATAGAGAATAATACAAACAAAGAAGACACCCAGTTGGGTGTCTTCTTTGTTTGGCGGAGAAGGAGAGACTCGCAAGGCTCTGCCTTGCTTTGCTTCGCAAAACCGATTGTGTTCGGCTTCGCCGAGTGGAGTTCGAGTCTCTCTATATTTTATCAAAAAATAAACCCTACACAACACTGGGGTTGCATAGGATTTATTTGGCGGAGAAGGAGAGACTCGAACTCTCGCGCCGGTTTCCCGACCTACGCCCTTAGCAGGGGCGCCTCGTCACCAACTTGAGTACTTCTCCATTGGTAACCTTCTCGGTTATTATTAAATTAGCCTTTCTTAAAGAAAGGCTGTGGCGCAGAGGGTGGGATTCGAACCCACGGTACGTTGCCGTACGACGGTTTTCAAGACCGTTCCGTTATAACCACTTCGGTACCTCTGCAATTATTACGGGTGATATAATAACACAACAAAAATAAATTGTCAATGCTTTTTTTGTAATTTTAAAATTATTTTTTAGGAAGCTCTTTGATTTCGTCTGTTAAGCCTAAAATATCCCATCCTACCAAAATTTTTTACTCAGGTTTTGAGTAAAATTAACAATTGGTTTTTTTATGTGTTATTATTTTGTTGGGAAAGGAGTTTTCATATATGATTAGTATATTAACAGAAATGCTAAATGGTCAAGTAAAGCCACTTGAAGAAATAGGAAAAGCTTGCCGAGAAATAGATGAAGTCAGTAATTTTGTTGAAAGAAATTCTGATAATCTTTACAAAACTTTGAATGACGAACAGAAAGAAATTTTTAAAAAGTATAATGATTGCATAGAAGAGTACTATTCCTTGCTTATAGATGAAGCGTTTTCGGTGGGCTTTAGTCTTAGCACAAGAATTTTAACTGAGTCATTAATCAAATCAGAGAAGTTGTATATCAAATAACTGACCACTAACAACTAACACACTAACCCTTGCAACTCCCACGAAAAATATGCTATAATCAAAACATTGGCGGTGATTAAGTGGAAAGTGCTAATTCTCTTGATAAACATTATAAATTTATGACAGAAACGCCTGTAGGTAGGCTGATTATAAAGCTTGGTATTCCAACGACAATAAGCATGCTTGTAACGAATATATATAATATGGCAGATACATACTTCGTTGGTACGTTAGGCACAAGTGCAAGTGGTGCTGTGGGTGTAGTTTTCGGCTTGATGGCGGTAATACAGGCTATAGGCTTTATGTTAGGACACGGTGCCGGAAGTATTATTTCGAGAAAGTTAGGTGCAAAAGATACAGAAACGGCAACTTTGGTTGCTTCTGCATCATTTTTTACATCTTTGTGTGCGGGCCTTGTTATTACTCTTGTGGGTCTTTTGTTTTCTACGCCATTTTTAAAACTGTTAGGAAGCACATCAACTATTTTACCTTTTGCTAAAGATTATGCATTCTGGATTTTGCTTTCTGCACCTGTAACTATGGCAAGCTTTGTGCTCAATAATATACTTCGTTATGAAGGTAAGGCAGCTCTTGCTATGATAGGTCTTACAACTGGCGGGGTTCTCAACATATTTGGTGACTTCTTGTTAATAAGAATATTTGATTTGGGTATTCACGGTGCGGGTATCTCAACTGCAGTTTCACAATTTTTTAGTTTTTGCATTTTACTCAGTATGTTTTTGAGAAATAAAACACAAAGCAAACTTTCGGTTAAGGTGTTAAAAAATGGTTTGCCACAGCTAAAAAATATCTGTGCAACCGGTTTACCAAGTCTTATGCGACAAGGTCTTTCAAGTGTGTCAACTATGATGCTTAATAATGCCGCAGGTATTTATGGTGATGCTGCTGTTGCCGGTATGACTATTGTTAACAGAATTTGTTTCTTTATTTTTGCCGTTGGTCTTGGTATAGGTCAAGGCTTTCAGCCAGTTTGTTCTTTTAACTATGGTGCTAAAAAATATAAAAGAGTTAAAAAAGGCTTTTTCTTTACGTGGGGTGTAGGGGAGTTGCTTTTAAGCATTCTTGCGGTTATAGGTCTTTTTATGAGTGACCATTTAGTAGGCATTTTCAGAGATGACCCACTTGTTATAGAAATTGGTTCCTTTGCTCTTAAAGCTCAGCTTGTAGCACTGTTTTTTCAGCCTCTTAGTATATGCTGTAATATGATGTTTCAGAGTATAGGCAAAAACAAAATTGCAACGTTTTTATCTGCTTTAAGAAGTGGATTGGTTTTTATACCTGTATTGATTGTGCTTTCAAACGCTTTTGGATTAATTGGTGTTCAGGTGTCGCAAGCCGTAACAGATGTAATAACGTTTTTTATATCAATGCCTTTTATGTTGTCGTTTTTTTCGGGTTTTAAAGAAGAAAATTGATATTGTACCCCCAATGTAATATTACAAAAATTATCTAATAGTATTTATTAAGTTAAATATTGCAATTTATTATAAAATAGTGTAAAATAGTTTTATCTATTTTTTGGAGTGATACTATGAATTATAAACTTACAAAGAAACAAGCTAAAGAAATGCTTGAAAACAGACTTCTTCATTTCTTTGGCGTTTCAACTCATAATGCTACAAATGAGCAGTATTATAGAGCAATCGCAATGATTCTCAGAGATATGATGACAATGGGTAGAGGCGAAACAGTTAAGAAATCTGATGAAACTGGTAAAAAGAACGTTTACTATCTTTCAATGGAATTTCTTATGGGGCGTTCTCTTAAAAACAACCTTTATAACCTTAATCTTACAGATACTTTTAAAAGTGTTCTCAAAGATTTAGGCGTTAAATTAGATGACCTTTATGAATGTGAACCAGATGCTGGTCTTGGTAACGGTGGTCTTGGTAGACTTGCAGCTTGTTATTTAGATGGTCTTGCAACACAAGGCTATTCAGCACGTGGCTATTCAATTCTTTATGAATATGGTATTTTCCGTCAGAAGCTTATTGATGGTAAACAAACAGAGCTTCCTGATAACTGGCTTCCTGGTGGCGACGTGTGGCTTGTACCAAGAGAAAGTAGCTCAGTAGATATCACATTCGAAGGCACTGTTAAAGACACTTGGGAAAATCAGTATCACCACGTAGAAATCGAAAATGGTACAGTTATTAAGGCTATTCCTTACGATATGTTTGTTCCTGGTAAAGACGGCAAATGTGTCAGCATTCTTCGTCTCTGGACTGCAAAAGCACCAGAATTTGATATGAAGCTCTTTAATGAGGGTGATTACATTCGTTCAATGGAACGTCAGGCTATGGCAGAGGTTATCAGTAAGGTTCTTTACCCATCAGATAACCATCCAGAAGGTAAGGCTTTAAGACTTCGTCAGCAATACTTCTTAGTATCTGCTTCTGTTCAGGATATTGTTCGCCACCACTTAAGAGTTAACGGCACACTCGATAATTTCTCAGACAGAGTTGCTATTCATATTAACGATACCCATCCTACAATGGCTATTCCTGAGCTTATGAGAATTCTTCTTGATGAATGTGGCTATAGTTGGGATGATGCCTGGAGTATTGTTACAAAAACAATGGCTTACACTAACCACACAGTTATGAGTGAAGCACTTGAATGCTGGAGTGAAGAGCTTGTTAAAAGACTTATTCCACGTGTTTATGAAATTATTAAAGAAATCGACAATCGTTTCAGAAGTTACATCTGGGAGTCAACTCACGATGCAGATTACGTAGAAAGAACTGCAATTATTTCTGGTGGCGTTGTTCGTATGGCAAACCTTTGTGTTGCTACTTGCCACAGCGTTAACGGTGTTTCTGGTCTTCATAGCCAGATTCTTAAAGATTCACTCTTTAATGATTTCTACCGCTTAATGCCAGATAAATTCACAAACGTTACAAATGGTATTGCTCACAGACGTTGGCTCTGTCAGGCAAACCCAAGACTTTCTTCATATTTAAAAGAGCTTTTGGGTAACGATAAATTTGTTTACGATGCAGATAATCTTTCAAAGCTCAATGATTATAAGAATGATAAAGATGTTCTTAATAAGTTAGCAGAAATAAAAATGGAAAACAAAAAAGATTTTGCTGACTTTATTAAGAAAACAACTGGTCAGGAGCTTGATGTTAATTCTATTTTTGACGTTCAGGTTAAACGTCTTCATGAGTATAAACGTCAACACCTCAATGCATTCAATATTGTGCTTGATTATCTTACAATTAAAGAAAATCCAGATGCAGAGTTTACACCACACACTTATATTTTCGGTGCAAAGGCTGCTCCTGGTTACCACGTAGCACAAAGAATTATTTCATTTATTTTAGCACTTGCTGATTTAATTAATAATGACCCTGATGTAAAAGGCAGACTTAAGGTTCTTTATGTTGAAGATTATAACGTAAGTAATGCTGAAAAGCTTATGCCAGCAGCAGACGTTTCAGAGCAGATTTCTCTTGCGGGTAAAGAGGCAAGTGGTACTGGTAATATGAAGCTTATGATGAATGGTGCTATTACTATTGGTACACTTGATGGTGCTAATGTTGAAATTCACGAGTCAGTTGGCGATGATAATATGTTCTTATTCGGTATGAGAACAGAAGAGGTTAACTCTTTAAGAAGTCGTGGCTACGACCCAATGAACTACTATAATAACAATGAAGATATAAGAAAAGTGCTTGACTTTATTTCTCGTGGAATTAACGGTCAGAACTTCTCAGATATCAGTGGTACTATTATGCACCACGACCCATTTATGGTTCTTGCAGATTTTGCAGATTACAGACGTGCTCAGCAAAAAATGGTTGAAACATTTAAGGATAAGAAAAAATGGAACCAGATGATGCTTTCTAATATTGCTAATTCAGGTAGATTTGCTGCTGACAGAGCTATAAATGAATATGCTAAAGATATATGGAATGCACAAAAAATCTAATCTTTGTTAGGCTTTTTGACGAATTTTAAAAAAACTTTACAATTCATTAATGAATTGTCGAAAAAATATTGACTTTTTCTTAAATTTAATGTATCTTTATAATGTGAATGCGTGTATAAACGCTAATATTTGGATGTCTTTCCAAAAATTCGAAAGGGGTATTTTTACCAATGAAAAGCTCAGATTTAAAAGTAGTTGCTATTATACTCAGTATTGCTTTGTTCTTCACAATCATTACAAGTAATGCTGTTTCAATAGCTTCAGTTGTTATTCTTGCAAAAGGTGGCTCAGGTGCTGCTGTTCAGACTGTTGCTCCTGGTACAGGTGATACACAACAGGGTGGTACAACTCAGACAACACCAGGTGGCACAACTTCTACAACACCAGGTGGTACTGTTTCAACAACACCAGATGCTGGTACTCAGACAACACCAGGTGGCACAACTTCTACAACACCAGGTGGCACAACTTCTACAACACCAGGCGGTACAACTCAGCAGGGTGGTACAACTCAGCAGGGTGGCGCAACACAACAAGGTGGCACAACACAGCAGGGTGGTAACACAGCAGATGCTAACGACCCAATTTTAAAAGATCCACTTGGTGCTTACCAGAAGGCTGCTAAAGAAATCAACCAAAAGGGTGCAGCAGGTTACACTAAAAAAGGTTGGCAGTCAGTTGAAGGTGCCCTTCAACTCAGTAAGTTTGGTTTCCTTGCAGGTACTCTTACAGACCTTATTGGCAACTTTATGACACCTGAAGCCGAAGCTGAAGAAAAAGTTAACGCTAAAGGTTCAGACGATGCTAAAAACCGTATGCCTCCAAGTGATTGCTCAAAGAGCTACGTTAAGAGCGCAACAGCTAAAAAAGAAGGCGACCTTTACATTGTTACAATCGTAATGAATGATATTACAAACCCATCTTATACTGATACAGACGGTCTTGTAAAAATGTCAAAGGAATTCCTTGATATTAAAGACGTTCAGGATACAGTTAAAAACGATGCAACAGTTTCTAAAGTTGTTAGTAAACTTGATGGTACAATCAACTACCAGGCATACACAATTACAGCAACAATGAACTCAAAAGGTCAGTTTGTTGATATTACACACTATTGTGTTGGTGATATTAATGCAGACCTTACTGCAGTTGCTATTGGTGATCTTTCAGCTTCTGGTAAACTTGCATTCCACGCAAAATACTACAATTTCCAATATTAATTTATGAAATAAATTACATAAGACCAATTCGTGCAAACGAGTTGGTCTTTTTTGTGATATTTGACAATATGTTAAATATAGTATTGACATTTTTTGAAATTTAAGGTAATCTATTACTATTGATAATTATGTCATATAGTGAAAGGGGTATATTCCAATGAAAAGCTCAGACTTAAAAGTAGTAGCTATTATTCTCAGTATTGCTTTATTCTTCACAATCATTACAAGTAATGCTGTTTCAATAGCTTCAGTTGTTATTCTTGCAAAAGGTGGCACAGGTACTACACAAACTGTTGCTCCTGGTACAGACGTTAACACAAATACTAATAACAACGCTAACGTTAACACAAATACAAATACCAATACAGACGTTAACACAAATACAAATACTAACACAGACGTTAACGCTAATACTAACACAAATACCAATACCAATACCAATACAAATACTAACACAAACACTAATACAAATACCAACACAAATACTAACGCAAATACAAATACAAACACTAACACAAACGCTGATTCAAGTCAGTGGAGTAAAGAGCAAGCATTTAATTTCTACAAGAAATCTGCTCATGAAATGGCAACTACAGGTAAAGCTGCTTACAATAAAATAGAGTTCCAGGAACTCCCAGTTCTTAATATGGGTTCTGTTGGTACGGTTCTTAAGCCAATTATTGATGGTTTTATGACAAAAGAGGCTGATGCTGAAGTTCAGGTTCAGGCTAAAGGCTCAGACGATGCTAAAAATCGTTTCCCAGACTGCACACTTACAGACTTATCAAAAGTTGCAAGTGCTACAAAGAAAGACCTTCCTAATGGTAACTATGAAATTACTATTATTATGATGGATGAAGATACTCCTATGAATGAAGAATCAAGCTTCTTAGCACAGGTTACAAGCTCAATTCTTTTCTGGGAAGGTATTCAGGAA